>JBDONA010000430.1:0-5863 GCA_039831575.1 Fuerstiella sp.
ACCTGACGCCTTCCTGCTACCCTCACCTCGCTTAGGCTCGGCTCTCCATCCGGGAGAGTGAATCATCATGGTCTGACTTGTCGCTCGTTGCGGGTCACACTCTGCCAAACTGCAGAGCGGCAACGGATTGCCATTCCGTGAAGTCTTCCGTGGCGATTGTTTCCCTGATTAGGCTAAACTTGCAAGTGCGGAGCATCGTGCCAATTATTGGAATACATCGAATCAGGACTCCGTTGAATCCTGGCACGTCCGCTTGTACCGCAAACAACCGCTGCAGTTTCTGATCGAATGGAGCATGACACGATCGTGTGTCCTTGAAACCATGATCGCACTCGCCGGAAACTCATCCAGGTGTTCTAAAGCAATGTACCTATTCTCGTGAATCGTTCTGGCCCGTGGGCAGGCCGTTTTCTCCGGCCGGAACGTGTCCGTCGCGGCTACGAGTGCGAACAGTAACAGGTGTCATGCGGCTGTGTTTATCCTTCGATCTGAAGTGCCTCAATGATTGACTCGACACGACGAGGCAGCAGACTTCCGCTCCGAAGGAAAATACTCTTTACAACCGTTGCGCTGGCGATCATCGCCGGGCCCGTTTGGTTTGTGATGGAGATTTTCTATCGTGTCTGGCTGGATATTCCGATCACCGGCGGAGTCCTCTACGAAGATGATCTGAAAGTGTCGCAGCAGGAGTTGGAATCCCGTCCGCAATTCAAACACTTTCTAAAAAACTTCAGGTTGTCAGACAATCCGATACTGTTCTACGAACCCAGACCCGGTTTCTCGGGGTCGTTCGTCGACGCACCGTCCGTGAAACTGTCCATCAACTCGCACGGTTTTCGGGACTACGAGTATCCGGTCGAAAAGGACGCCGACTGTTTTCGGATTGTCGTTCTGGGTGATTCCATTGTCTGGGGAAACAGGATGCCTCTGGAGCAGACCTTTCCAAAACGACTGGAACAAATGCTGACCGCTGCCTCTTCGCAACGATTTGAGGTGCTGAATTTTGGAGTGTCAGGTTATTCGACGCGACAGGAGGTGGAGTTGTTTCGAGTGAGAGCCAGTCGCTTCGGTCCGGACCTGGTGATCGTTGGGTATTGCCTGAACGACTACGATGCAAATTCATCGGTCGAGAGTGAGGCATTCAAGCACCTGTACTACGACATCTTCAGTAAATCGTATCTCTATGATTGTCTGCAAAGAGTCTTCACCAGCGTCGTCTATCGCAGGACGGGCTATTCCATTCGCGATCCACAGGCACAGTTCAATCTACGTCGGCAGTTTGAATTGCTGCAACAATACTGTCCGAACAGGAAGTGCGTAGTCGTGATCTTTCCTGGGCTCCACGACTTCGACAATTACTACTGGGAGGACGAACATTTTCGTGTCTGGGACGCCCTGGAGGGGTTGAACTGCGAAGTACTCGATTTGTTCGACCATTTCAGCAGATACCGAGCCGATCAACTGATGATCGATCCCACTGACAACACTCACCCGAACAGTCTGGGCCACAAGATCGCGGCCGAGGCCGTCATGGATTTTCTGCAGACCGGAGAGTTGATCCCCATCCCGGTCGCCGATACTTCCGAATGATTTTGGATTTGTTCAGGCGGGACGCAGAGTGACTGTGTTACTCGGCGTGATTCACTCGTCGCTGGTCCTGTTCGTTGAGCAGTCGCAGGACGACATCTTTTTTCAACTGACCATTCGAATCGAACGGGACTTCACCGACTGGCACACGTTTCGGAAGTGCGTTCCACTGGCTGAGTGCCTGTTGCTGAGCTGCCTTCAACTCTGCGGGCGGCGCCACATAGTCATAAGCCAGGTCTTCGAATCCAGGCAGTGTGCTGAGGGCATGACCGGCCACATAGCGAACGACCGCGTAAGAATCGTCTAGTAGATGCGCGAGAATTGGTGCGAACCAGCTGTCGTCGGAAACATCCTGTGCAGAGTCCCAGCCGAAGTGCCATGCCGTGACCGCACGCTGCAGTGCATCTCCCTTAAGCACCCACTGGACAGCCGCTGAGATTTGAGCATCGTCCGAATCTGAGTCGATGTGCGGGCTGTCGATTCCATACCATTCCGACAGCTGACTGGCGGTCCATGCAAGGCTGCGATCCAGATGGCACAGATTGCAGGCATTCGGGCGACCGAACTCCATGCTCGATTTCACGCTGGGATTGTCAATGCGGTGGCTGCGTATGGCTCCCAGCAGGGCGAATGACGTATGCGGCATATGGCAGTTGTAGCACAGACTGCCGGCGGAATTCGGCGGATGGTGCGTATGTTTCACCACGTTGTGTTCGTATTCCTGGTGACATTGCAAACATGCGTGGTTGGTCAGCATTCCCGCTGCCAACTGGTCGTTTGGAGCACTCGCATGCATGGAATGACACGACAGGCAGGATATCTCACCGCGTTTGTAACAGGCGGATTCGGTGAGTCCCAGGTATTCGCGACCGCCCGTGTTGGCGGCCCCGTCTCGCCAGAAATGATCCTTCGCTCCATCAATTCCGGAGTCAATGCGCATGACCCGATGCGTTGCTTCCAGGTCGTCTCCCGGCAGGAACGGATCTCCGGTCCGGATCCAGCTGCCAGCATGTTCTTTGGGCAATAAAGTCGCGTTGTGGCACCGGCCGCAGATCTGTGTCGACACACGTGAAGATCGGCGTGCCGGGTTGACCATCGCGGCGATCGCGGGGCGACGGTCTGATGGTGCGCCGCTCACCATCGCAGATTGATGCCATTCGACATGACTTTTGCCAGGTCCGTGACAGGCTTCGCAGGCGATTCCGAGTTCGGCAACCTCTGAAGAAAACCACTTATGATTCGCGTCGTAACCCGGCTTTGCGCCGACGGTATGACATTCGATGCAGGAGTTGTTCCAGACCGGGAATGTTGGCGGCTGGTCCGGCGGATGCAGCAGAACGTCGTCGCGTGGAAGCCATTGTTGGTCTTTAATGTGATAAACGAAGGGGAACTGACGCAGCACGCCCTGATCGTTACCGCCGACCCAGTAACCCTGATAATGATGTGATCCGGTGGACATCACCACTTCACGTTCCACCACAGCAATGTCGACAACCTCTCTGAGGTCCAGTCCGGCGTTGACGGCCAGCTGTTCTCTGTCCGGATCAGGCATCGAAACCAGAAAGGCGTCTCCGTCGCGCATGACCTGAAACCGACGTCCATGGTGTTCCAGAACCTGCCCATCAAAATCGCCAATGACGGTGTCCGGTGATACCAGCTGAGTCATTGTTCGATGGTACGACGCGTGCCAGCTTTCGTATTGCGGAAGGTGGCAGTCCCGGCACGCAGACGAAGAGACAAAGCCTCGATCTGTTGACACGCGCGGAAGCGACGACGCGGATTGATCCTGCGGAGCCGATAGGTCATGCCTGAAATCAGTGTTCGAAGGTTTATCGTGGTCCCCAAACCGGAAAACCATCACCAGTGCGGCCAGCAGTCCCAGCCCACACACGATGAGACCTCCACGAAATCGCTTTTGCGTGGACGTCATAGGCACTTGTTTCCTTTCACAGATCATCACATGTTATTGTGTGAGCAATCAACAAGAAACGGCTGGTGAACGCAGGACCGAACGGAAGGTTGCTCATATCAATCTCGTTCCCATGCTGGAGCCTGGGAACGAGTTTCAAAACGATTGTGAACACGAACCACGAAACGTCACTCTCCCAAAGGGAGAGTGACATCATCATGGTCGGCTTCACTCGCCCGTTCAGTCTTTCAATCCCGTTGCTGTCAGCAATACGGCAACGAACAGACATAGCGCACCGCCCGGAACAAGGAAAATGCCGATTCCCGGATCGCCTCCCTGTCCGTACAGGAACATGCCACCAAGAAAAAAACCGCCCGGCATCAGAATGCTGGCCGCCATGAAACAAGGCGACGACAGTCTGCGTTTGCCGGCAACGCATCCAGGGAACGCACGAAGGGTGAGTGCGTAGATCACGTGCAGCATCGCGAACAGAGTTCCGTGGGCATGCCCCAGTCGCCAGACAAGGCGACGCATGTACCAGATGTCGTTTACGAACCAGTCGACACGCAACGCCCACAGTGTTTCCAGGAATATGCCCAGTGACAGAAAGCACAGCAGCGACACCCAGCCAAACTGCATGTGGCGGTGAAAGTAATCCGGCCCCTTGTCCGGGTTGTCGTGATCAGGATTCAACAGATTAAACTCTCAATGTCCGTCCGCGTTGTTGTGGCGTTCGGGAAGGTGGAAACCCGCTGGTGAGGCGGTCAGTGAACAGTTCTCATATGCCCTGGCCATTATGTTTGCCACCCACGGTGACTCAGTATTTGAAGTTACACAGTGCTCGGCGTGAGCGGCAAGGCGCTAGCCGCCGGTTTTTCGCGAACGAACCCGCGGCTAGCGCCTTGCGGCTCACATCCCAGTTTTCCGCCTGGTTGATCGGTTGTCATCATTCGAACAGATCAATGGGTCTCTGATCACGCTGCTGCAGCAGTTTGTCAAATTGCTCCTGGGCGATTCTGCGCTGCGGGTCCATCAGCACAGCGGCCGCTTTTTCCGGAGCGATCGGTTCCCGACGACTTTGCCAATAGCCCTGAACCTGATCGGCCACCGCCGTCCAGTGTTCGTCGCCGCCGATGAAATCATACGGCACCGTCAGGTAACCCGGAACTCGACGAAGCGAACGGAATGCAATAAACCTCACGGCCGCATACGAATCCTGCAGCAGTTGGGCCAGATAAGGTGCCATCCAGTCCGTGCCGGACGCGGATTGTGCATCGGACCAGCCAAAGCTCCAGGCCATCAGCGCGCGTTGTCCGGCGTCGCCTTTCAACGTCCACAGGATGGACGCGGCCACAGTTTGCTGCTCATCAGTCAATTCGGGTGCAGCAATTCCGTACCAGTCCGACAGGGAATTGGCGGTCCAGGCCAGCGTCCGGTCCAGGTGGCACTGGTTGCAGGCATTGGGGCGTCCCGTGGACAGAGTTGTGGCAACGTCCGGTGAATCGATCGTATGGCTGCGAATGGCTTTTAACAGACCATAGGTTGTGTAAGACATGTGGCAGTTGTAACAACGGCTGCCGGCTGAGTGGACCGGATGATGAGTGTGGGCGACAAGGGCCGCATCGTCCTGCATCTGTGTGTGACACTGCAGACACGCCTGATTGCCTGCCATGCCGATGTCCAGCTGATCGTTGGCCCATTCGGTCGCCGGCCGTGTGTCCGATTCTGACTGGTGCATTCGGTGACAATGCAGGCACGACATGTCACCGTCTTGAAAACAGGGGGATTCAACCAGACCGTTGTATTCTCGTCCGGACACACGGACCCTACCGTCGGACCAAAAATAGTGTTCCCAATCTTCCCGTTCTTTTTCTGATGTGCCACGTCCGCACCGATTAAGGAATCTCAGTTTCGAATCATCTAAATCGTCACCCGGCCGATAACGCCAGCCGTCTTGCAGCAGTTCGGCCAGACTTTCGTCATTGTGAGTTGTGAATATGCCATGGCACTGGCCGCAAACCTGAGCAGACTGTTTGTGCGACAGGCGGCCGGGATGGATGATCGTGTCGTCACCAGTGTCGTCCCAGTACTGACCGTACCGGCGAAGTGGAGAACGATTGGCGGCAACATGCTGTTCGCCGGGACCATGGCAGGCTTCGCACGCGATTCCCAATTCGGCGACGCGAGTGTTCACATCCTGAGCATCATAAGTCGCTCCGTCTGCAAACCGTTGAATATTGGCTCGACCGTGTGTGGCGTGGCAGCGAATGCAGTCGTTGCTCCAGCGACCGGTTTCATCCGGATCGGACCGAGGTGGCTGTAGAAACGCAGTGGTTCGCGGGATCCATTGTTGTTCTTCACGCAGAT
>JBDONA010000178.1:0-5861 GCA_039831575.1 Fuerstiella sp.
TGAAGCGAATTGTGAAAGTACGCTCGGCGAAAAAATCGGCCACGGATCTGCGAGCATTGGATCTGTTGGAGGCGATGATCGAACGTCAGTCCGCCGAAGTGCTCAATCAGCCCGGGCCACATATCGATGCTGCCGTCCAAGCACTGATGCGTGCATTCGACAGACAGTGGGCTGACGGCGAAGTTCGGCAAATGGCCAGTCTTCTGGATGCGCTCGGCACGATCAAACAAACGAAACTGAACGCCGAACGGCTAAGAGAGCTGCGCGCACTACAGGGGCTGACAAAGCCGGGCACGGACGACCATCTGTTTGTGACGTGGCACCTGGCTCATGCCTTATTCTGGTCACACGACGAAAGAGACGAAGGTCTCGCTGTCATTTCGATTGGGTTGCGTGAGTTCCAGGCGACTCACGCGGATGGTTGGCCAGTGCACGCGAATATTCCGCTGAGCGGATACGTCGATATGCTCGAGGCTGCAAAACGATTTACGTCGGGTGAGCAGTTGTTGACCAGCCAGATGGAGAAGCCGCTAAATCCGTCTCAAAAGTATTGGTTCCTGAGGCGACGCAATGAGCTCTATCACCGAGCATTGCGAGACGACGGTCAGGTTTCGTTGGGCAGCGGCAATAAGCTGTATCAGAATCTACAAACACATCTGCTTGAGCAATTGAATACGATTCACGTTGATGAACACCGTCTGCATGGCATTAATCTGTTGATCAGTGTCTATCGAACCGCAAAGAACAGAAAAATTGTTACTTTCGCCGCCGACCTGAAAGAGTTTGTCTTTACCGAACTACCGCCAATCCTGAAACGCCAAACGAACAACTATCAAAACCTGGTGAGCGGCACTGCCAATTCCGTTCGAGAGTTGCTGGGACCGCTCGATGCATTGACGTTTGCGATCAATCAGTACGAAGTCTATCCCACACGATTCAGTCACACCTATCAGAATCCGTGGCGGCAACTTGCCGACCGGATGTGCGACTGGCACTTCCAGTTGGGCCGCAGAATTGGTGATCTTGAACCACGGCTGCTGTCAATCGTCGTGGACGAGTTGCGCCGTGACCTAAGGAGCGGCAGGGCACATTCCAGGTACTTCTATAGCAGAGTCAACGACAAACGTCCGCTCTGGTCTGACAAAGCTGGCGACTTCGCCAGGGTGTCCGAGGAGGTGCTGAAAGAACGAAACGATTCGGCGCGTACCAATGTGTATGTTGCTCAGTACCTGTTCCATTCGCTGAGCCGTGGCAATCGGGCAATCGAGATACTGTTGATTGCGAATGACAGGAGAATCCTGACCGCGGCTCAACAGATTGTACTGGTTGATATGCTGCAGCGATCGAACCGCGACGCGGAGGCCGTGCCGATCATACAAGCGATTGTTGAAATCGCTCCGGATACGATGGCTTACCGCACGCGTCTGATGACTGCCTATCACCGGTCGTCTCGACCACAGCAGTTAAAGGATCTGCTGACCGACACCGACGCACACTTCCGTCAGGCAGGGCGTTGGACGGAACCGAACATTCGCCAGTTGGCGGAGACCTGCCTGGCCATCAATCTGTTTGAAACGTCGATTGGCTACTATCGGGAATTGATCCCGATGCGGCAGCGATCCGCGCCTAATCGTGGTGTGGACGACTACGCACTTTCCGGCTATTACCGAAACCTGGCACGCGGGTTCTCCGCACTCGGCAGGACCAGAGAGGCAGTGGACGCGGCTGCAGCCGGGGTCGTTGTCTGGGGACGGGCGCATAGCCATCGTTCGTCGGCCATCCATGGGCTTGAACAGGTTATTGTCAATGCGAAAGACCTGGATGAGTTTGTGAAATTCACTGACGAACAAACTGCCAGCACGGGGCTGGATAGTCCGTTAATTCGGCAATGTTTTGGCAGCGGCTTTGCTCTCCGTAATGAGCATGAAAAGGCTGTTGTTCAGTTTCGCGCCGCGATTGTTTTGCAGTCAAACGATCTCACGACTCACCAGAAACTCATCGCGTCATACAAAGCACTGAAGGATCATGACGCAGTGGTGCGACAGACGCTGACATTGCTGGAATTGGACAGTCACAACCTGGAAGTCTTCAAGAGTCTGGAATCACTGCTTCGCTCGGATGAAACGCTGGCAGAACGTGCGGCAACGACCATTGTCGAGGTGGCACCGCTGGAGGCCGGGCACCATGAAGCCCTGGCGATAATTCGGCAGCAGCAGGATCGTTGGTCCGATGCAATCGGTCACTGGAAGCATGTCGCGCGGCTGCGTTCGTTAGAACCGAATGGATTACTGATGCTCGCCACTGCTCAGATTCACGCCAAACGATTTGACAAGGCTCAGCAGTCGATTGACAATCTGAACGGGAAGGAATGGCCGTCACGCTTCCACTCAGTTCGTTCTCAGATTCGGAATCTGCAACACCAGATCCCGCAGGCGAATTAGGACACTGCGTATTTCGCTGACCTGTGGCAGAAAGAGACGTGTTCCAGCTGGCTAAATGGCGTGCCACGAGTCAGACCGGTCCACCAAATTAACAAAACTGCTCTGGACGTCGCACGCCGCAGAGGTTTCCTGTCATCTTTGTGACTGTAAGAATCAGCGTACGTGACGTGCCTGACGGGATTGCTGGGGGCTGTCGTTTTCAATAACTTCGTGCGGAGGGGCCAGATCGAATTTCCTGAGAAATTGCGGTTTGTCTTTTCGCCCCGCACTGACATAGTCGGCCCAAATTGCTTCGGCCACGTGTTCGACCAACAGGTGTCGAGAGAGAAACTCAAAAAGTCTCTCGGCCAGGCGAATCAGCGAAATGTTGTGTGATCGTTGCTCAACTTCGAACAGCCAGTCACTGAATTCCAGAAAGCTGTCAAACGCGGACTTGCGATCCTGCCAGATCAGTGGGCAACTGAGGACGAAGTTTCCGCTATTGGCAACAATGTCCCAGAACCTGGCAAAACGTCGCAATCGGTGCATCATTTCAAAGTCAATCAGGCGATTGCTGAGAATTTCAAATGGTGGCTGTGCACTGTAAACCATTTGCCATTCATCGTCGTGCCGTGTGATCGGTGTCCCCTTCAGACGTTTCAGAATTCCGACCTGAATTTCCTGAGGCCGAAGCTCCACAAGACGGTCAAACCCGTCAGCGAAACTCTCGATTGTTTCACCTGGAAGCCCAATGATCAGATCGGCGTGAATGTGCACTCCCGAATGCTGACGCAGAAAAAGGAAGTTGTCGGTCAGTTTGTCGTTGTCTTGTCGTCGACTGATGAGTTCGCCCACATCATCGTTGAACGTCTGCACACCAATTTCGAACTGCAGGACACCGTCCGGAAACTGAACGATTAATTCTCGCAGTGAATCCGGCAGCCGATCGGGAATCATTTCGAAGTGCAGAAACAGTCCATCTTCGCAGCGATCAAGGAAGAACTGCAGAATCATACTGCTGATTCGCATGTTCAGGTTAAAGGTGCGGTCGACAAACTTGAAACTTCGAACTCCGCGATCGAGCAACGACTGCATTGCCGCCAGAAACTGATCGACGTCGAACAGCCGCACCGGAATGTCCAGGGCCGACAGGCAAAATTCGCAGGTGAAGGGACAGCCTCGCGACACTTCGACATAGATAACACGGTGAGCAATGTCTTCATCCCCGTACAGGTCGTACGGCATCCGGACATCACTAAGGGACGGAACGGCTGCATGAATGATTCGTGGGCCGGCTGCGACGTTTAAGGGGCCGGAACTCCTGTGCGTGGACTGACGTGATTCCAATGGCTCGGCCAGTAACCGCCTGCACAGGGCGGGAAATTCCAGATCGGCCTCGCCGGTGATAACGTAATCGGCCATGCCAATGATGGTCTGTGTTTCTGTCTCGTAGCTGACTTCGGGCCCGCCCAGCACCACGCAGATATCGGGCCGCACTCGTGTCAGATCTGCCACCAGGTGCGTCGCAGCTTCGACATTCCAGATGTAGATGCCCAAGCCCACAATTCGTGGCTGTGCGGTCAGGATGGTCGCCACCATATCGACGGGGCGATCGTTGATCCCGTATTCCTGAATGACCGTCGACGGCGCCAGTTCCCCCATATTCGCCAGCAGGTAGCGCAGGCCAAAGGATGAGTGCCAGTAACGGGCGTTGAGCGTTGCCAGGACGATGTCGGGCATGCTGCGACGGTTTAAACAGAAGGCGTAGACATGAAACCGGCCGCAGTATATCGGAATGTAGCACAAAGTCGCGGAGGGGCAGGACGGTTCCCCAGCCGAATTAGGCCAACGAATGGAAACGTGGAATCTGCCCCTATGGGCGCCCCAGGCGTACAAGCAGAACTATCGTTTGTGCGGAAAGCGGGGTCGGCTCATGACAATGGCGTGACTGTAAGAATTTCGACGCCATTTCGTGCGGTGCAAACGCCCGGGGGGAATTCGGCCACCGGGCGTGTTGGGCATGACAGACAATTTCTCCTTATTCGACAGTTATTGGCGGTGGGGGAATGACCGGGAGACTCGTGGGAGTCGGCGGCTCTTCAAGCCCCGGTGTCACAGTCACACCAACGTCTTCCATCAGGTGATGTAACGTTTGCTCGGCCATTTCAAGTTTCGTGGCGATTCCCAGCGTTCCGATCTGACGTCGCGAAACTCGCCGCCACCCGCGAACGTCATCCTGAATGTGATGAAACAGAGCGTCGGCACCGCCCAGTCGTTGACGAACGGTTTCGCGGTCATAGTTGTGTTCCGCAGCGTGGATGTATCGAGTCGTCTGGTACAGGGCGTACGCTTCTGTGTAGGTTGCGTGAAAATCAGGGTTGTGGGAGTAGTTGTAGTAGAGATCCAGACACAGTTCGTTCATAAGCACTTCAAGGCGAGCGGCCAGTACATCTACGTGCGAAAACCCGCCAAACGAAATACCTGCCGGACTCGGCGGCAACTCAACCGTTTGCGGGTGGTGTGGAGAAGAGTAACTGGTCTGCGGAATCCGATACGACAGGTGGTGAAGATAATGATACGACGGATGAGCGTAGACCGTGTGGGTGCGGGCGCGAGCGCAGTACTGGGCGTTGGCCGTTGATGCGCCCAGCAGAACGGCGAGGCCGAAGAGTACAGTTTTTTGAATCGTCATGGTTCAGGCTCCTGTTTCGGGGTGAAAGCTGTTGAGAAAGACCAGAAACCTGACCGAGAAAAATCCATGACCATACGTCAGGCCTCATGACATAAAGACTCATGCCAACCGCGTGCCAAAGCACCTCGAAGAATGTAAGTTGGGTACGCAGCACAATTTATAACGCCACCAGTATCGACGGAACTCCGGCTCCACGTGTCGTTAGATTGACCCACCTGCAGTCAGATTGACGCCACTCGCACACCTGCTTCGGCGGATTTGGCCGTAGTGGGTTGTGTGGCTCACTCGGGCCAGCGAGCGGGACACTCCAACTGCTGAGCAGTTGGAGTGTCCCGTGATGTCAGAGGATTCACCGAGCAGTGCTGCATGGAGGGATCGATTGGGCGACGGCCGTCGTTGCGTTTCCAGTGCAGCGGCGAATTGGCGGGCATCGGAAACGCAAATGTGGTAGATTGAGGGTCCGCCATTCCTGCCCGCCGGAGATTTATTCATGTTGCCCGTCACAAAAACGCCACGTCGTCGATTGCTGCAGTCAGCGGGCGCCGGCTTTGGCTGGTTGGCGGCCCGTGGATTGTTCGGGGCGGAATCTGCAGCGGGTGCTGTATTGCCGACCGGGCAACATTTTCCGGCACGAGCCAAACGAGTCATCTTTCTTTTCATGAATGGTGCGCCGTCCCATGTGGACACGTTTGACCCGAAACCTGCTCTGCGGCAGTACGAAGGCCAGCAGCCGTCCGGCAAGCTGGAAC
>JBDONA010000602.1:0-5860 GCA_039831575.1 Fuerstiella sp.
CCACTGATCCAGTTCTCCGGCCGGGAGTGTGTCCGTTCTGCCATCGTTCTTGATCGGCACCCCGTTGGCGGCTAGGGCGATCGCACCACGAAAGAAATGTGACTTCGTCGACATCGGATTCTTTGCCGGAACCGGATGCAACGGAATACGCCACGCATTGTCGCCAGTGTAGGACTGGGGCAGTGGGACTTGTTGCTGCCATGCCGTGATGCCGGTCATCATGGAATGGTCGGGCATGCCGTTGGATTCAACGAACAGGTAGTCACGGTCAAAACGGACCTTGACTTTATCTTTGAACGCATCAAACAGCGTCGCAAGTTCCGGCCGATTAGTCTCGGTCGTAGATCGACGCTGTACGACAGGATGAAACTTCGGCGCTTCCGTGTTCAGCCGAACAATCTTCAGCTGTGTTTGACGCGAGGGTGCATGAGAATGGCCTTCGTGCGCGAACGATGTTGCTGGTATGGCCGTCAGAACTATTGCCATAAAGATAAACCGCACACACGCGCTCCAACACCGAAGGCGTTTAACAACATAGCCCGGGGTCGCGCAGCGCACCCCGGGTAAACCACCCCAAACGCGCGCCAACCCCATCGGGATTGAACAATCGGCGACAACGGTGAACGCACGTTTGTTGAATCCCGTTGGCGTTCGTGTCATTCTGTGTTTGCAAAACCCGGGTGCACTGCGCGACCCTGGGCTTTGATGTTTGACCGCTTCGCGGCCTACTGACGATGGGATTCGCTGGTTACGGGAAGGGGCATTCTTCATGGGACAATCTCTCGTTCAAATTTATGTTCATATCGTGTTCTCGACGAAAGGCCGAAAACCGTTCTTAAAGGAAGAAGCGGATCGCGAGCGTCTGCACGCTTATCTGTCAGGCATTTGCAAAAACCAGAATTCTCCGGTAATCATCGTTGGCGGTGTGGAAGACCACGTGCATCTTCTTTGTCGATTGGGGAAGACGGTCGATATTGCCAGACTCGTTCGCAACCTCAAATCTGATTCGTCGGAATGGGCGAAGAAGGAGTTGGGCATTCCGCACTTCTATTGGCAAACGGGATACGGGGCATTTTCGGTCAGTCCATCGCATGTCGATGCCTTGACGAATTACATTGCCAACCAGGTAGAACGTCACCGGAAGGAATCGTTTCAGGGTGAGTTGCCCCGGGGTGCGCTGCGCGACCCCGGGCTTTGTTGTTGAACCGCTTTGCGGTTGACGGTGGTGGACATCCTTCCTTCTCAATTGCGGTTTCCTTGACGGTTCCCACCGCCACGGTTTCCACCGCCTCGGCGCCCGCCACCCTGTGGGACGACGTCGGTTAGTCCACGAAAATCAGGACGGACCTTTCCGTCTGGTGGCGACTTGACGACGGTTCGGAACAGCACGAGGTTGTCGAGCTTCACGTCTCCCGACCAGATGAATTTTGCTCCCTTGAAATCGTGTTCAAAAAACGGTTCTTTCGGTCCGACTTCATCTTCGGTGAACTCTGTAGCGTTGGGCCACTTGCTGTCGTTGAAGTCGATGGCGTACCAATCCCTGGGAACGGGGACGTTCTCAACTCGGGGATTCTTCGTGTCACTGCCGATCGGTCCCCAGGAGAACTTCTTCGCTTTCCACTTCGCGTTGGTGACCGTTCCGTCGCCCAATTTCAGAATGAAACCGCCGTCGCCAATGTTGGTGTTGGCGTACTCCATTCCGGTTTTCGGGTCGGCGTTATCAATTCCCATCACCGCAATCGTCATGGGATACGCAGGCAACACATCTACCGAAACAACATTGTGTGGCACGAATGTGATCGAATCGACCGCGATCAGTTCGCCGTTGATGTACAGTTTAAATGAGTTGTCTGCATAGACGTTGGCTTTGCCTGCTGCACGGCTGGTAAGAGCAGCGCAATCACGACCAGGAGTTCGATCAAGGTAAATCCGCGTATGCGGCGATTCGTCAATATCAGACTCATTGTACATCCCTCTTTTTCAGAACATTCGTAAACAGAAAATCACCGGTTGACCACGCCCACGCACGTTTACCGTTGGAATACGTGAGAGACCATGGATACACTGACGTGTGTCGTTTCACACAAATCTGAAAACGAAAACACCTTGCACCGCGCGCAAAATGAGCGTTGGTGTGAGGTCCCGGGGTCGGTGAGAGGCTTACTTCCAGGTGAGAGCTCACCGACCCTTTTTTATTTCAATTCGATTTCAGATTCTCATTCAATTTCATTTCAACTTTTGCCATTCAATGGCCCGGACGTATTAACAATCATTGCTACAACACTATCGTCGACATGATGTTTCGAGGTTTTCCGTGAGTGGAAAAAAGTTTCAACACTGTTCACAACTGATTGCCCATCGAGGCGGCCGGTCCTGATTGACGTTCTGAATTGCGAAGCGCGACGACAAAGATAGAACTTCATAGTGACTCTCTATTGATTCTCAGACGCCTGTCTGCCCTTGCTGTCTTTTTCGCCCGTGTCCCGTTCACCACCGCGACGCGGTGCGTTCTCGGCACTTTCTTGCCTACCGCGACCACCATCGCGTCCCTGACCACCTCGGCCACCGCCGCCGCGAACCGCCAATTCCTGTGCGTCAAGAATGCCATCCTTGTTTGTGTCCAGCTTCATCAATGCGGCGACTGCACCATTGATCTCTTTCGCGGACAGATTGCCATCGCGGTCGATGTCCAGCAGTCGGAATAATCCAACACCACCGCCTTGACCGCCGCGTCCACGACCTTGTTGTCCCTGGCCGCCGCCTCGTCTCTCACCACGATCCTGTTGTTGACCCTGGCCACCGCCTCGTCTCTCACCACGCCCCTGTTGTTGTCCCTGGCCACCGCCTCGTCTCGCACCACGATCCTGTTGTTGACCTTGCCTTTGTTCGTCTTTCCCTTTGTCGTCTTGCTGAGCGAACGCAGAGTCTGCGACTGTCAGCAACGCGATGGCTGTTGCAAAAGTGATGAGTCGTTTCATGTTTAGTTTCCTTTGGTGGCTATAGGTTTGCATGCTTTGTTAACGCCCACGTGTTTCGTCACGTGACAGCGTGCCATCTTTGTTCTTGTCCAGAGAACGTAGTAACGCAGGCAGACGTTCCAATTCATCTTTGGTGAGCTGCCCGTCGTTGTTTTTATCAAGCCCCTGCATGATGGCGTCAGGTCTTGAGTTCGTATTTCGCCTGGCAGCAGACGCAGGAGCATTGCCCGGTCGCTTTACCGGCATGCCCGCATCGATGGAATCGAGGTAGCTCGTGAGTTGGGCAAATAGCTGTTGCACTTTGTCAGGACGACTGCCGGAAAGATCGTTGCGTTCGCCGATGTCTTTAGCGAGATCAAACAGCTGGTGACGTTCACCCTCGTAGATGCGAAGCAGCTTGAAATCGTCAGCGATAATTGCTGAAACTGGTCCGAGTGGATCTTTGTCGTAGTGCGGAAAGTGGAATGTCAATTCATCCCGCGGACGAGCGACCTTGCCTGACTCAGGATCGACGAGCAGTTGCCGCAGACTACCGCCTTCCACTTTTCCAGACAGCTTGCCAGAGACGCCGGCCAGATCAGCGACTGTGGGGACGAGGTCAGCGCCGGTGACCAACACACTTGAATGCGAGCCCGCCTTTGTCATGGGGCCACGAATGAAGAGCGGAATGCGAATCCCGCCATTCCATAGACCGCCCTTGCCACCTTGTAGTGGACCATTGCGACCGGGCGTGCCATGGTCGGCGGTGTAGATCACGTATGTGTTTTTTGCGATGTCTAATTCGTCCAGTGCGTCCAGCAGCATGCCGATTGTGATGTCCATGTCGAGTGCCACGGCGGCAGCTCCCATGTTGCGTTCGTCTCTTCCAAGTCCAAGCTGCAGAACTTTCTCGAAGGTCTCCGGTCTCGCGTCGTCTTGCGAACGACCGCCGTAGTGTGAAAGTTGCACGTAGAACGATTTGTTCGCTGCGGCCTGTCGTTGAATAAACGCGATCCCGCGTTCCGTTATGCCATACGCCTGCTTTGGATTTGGGTTGCGTGAATTATCAGGCCCACCGTTGCTGGTCGCCCCATCAGATTCGTCGAAGCCGTGAACTCGCGGATCAGCTCTGCCGACGTGCCATTTGCCGAAGTGAGCGGTTGCGTATCCCGCTGTCTTCAATAGCTCAGCAATTGTCGTCACGTTCTGAGGCAACTCGTTGACGACGCGCGGTTCTATCAACGCTCGCCCTGTGTCGCCTCCTGCAGAGGTAAAAGTCATTCCTAACCTGGCCGGGCTGATGCCCGTGAAGTAGGTTGCTCGCGACGGCGTACATCGCGGCGATGGTGCGTAGTAATTTGAAAACCGAACGCCTTCACGGGCCAAACGTTCAAGGCTCGGAGTCGAGAACGAGTTGCTCCTGGATCCCGGTTCGTCTGGATCAAGCTGGACCGACGTACTTGCCCAACCCTGACCTTCGCCTTGAATGAAGACGAAATTCGGTTGTTCCGCTCCGTGCGCAGCGCTAACGACACAGGCAATGACAAGTGAGAGAACAATCGATACGGGTCGATCACACCAACGTCGAAGGCGTTCAACATCAAAGCCCGGGGTCGCGGAGCGCACCCCCGGGTAACAGGCCACACTGTGTTTTGTCGACCCCAACGGGGTCGAACAACCGATCGAACTGCCGCCATGCACGATGTTGAACCCCGTTGGGGGTCTGGTATTTTCGCAATCGGAGTCCCGGGGTGCGCTGCGCGACCCCGGGCTATATTGTTCGACCGCTTCGCGGTTGGTCCTGTCGAAAATCATCGTCTGCCTCCCAACATATACGAATAGCTCACATCACCATTCATCCGTCCGCCGCGTTCGGCTGCTGGTAAATATGTTCGAACGTAGTCGACGCGAGCTGAGTCGCCGCTGACGCGAACACGCACGTGACCACTACTTCCCTGAACTTCGCCACTCACGTAGCCGTACTCTCTAGCGCTCTTCGTTCCTGAGCGTGGATGCCCCGGCTGCGGAACGAGTTGATACACAACTCCATCAAGGTCCTGCTTGATGAACATGTGGTCGTGTCCATGGAAGACAACACTGGCCCCATGATCAACCAGCATTTGGTGAATGGGTTTGCCCCAACCCGCACGATGGCGATCAAATTCGTCTTCTCCCGATGCACCTTTGCCGCCCCATTCCCGGAACGGAGCCGCTTCCTTTCCGCCGCGTTGGTTTCGGTCGCTGCCACCGACAAGATGATGCAGGAAGACGAACCGCAACTTCGCATCGCTTTCGCCCAGCGATCGCTTCAGCCATTGATACTGCTGCTGACCGAGCGTCCAGTACCAATTGCCTGCTGATCCACCGCCGCGATTCCGCGTCGTCGTGTGCCGAAACGGATCAAGCACGATGAACTGAGCGTTGCCCCACTCGAACTGGTAATAGTTCTCGGGCAGGCCAACTTCTCGTTCGTGTTGTTCATTGCCTGTGAAGAAGCCATTCGGAAACGGATTCGGTAGGTAGCGTTTACGCGCCGTTGTCGCCCAGACGTTGGATCCACGATTCCCCGATTCGCCATCGTGGTTTCCCAGGGCGAAGTACAGTGCGGCAGAATGGCACAGGTGGCCGAGGTAGTATCGTTGAGCCAAATACTGAGGCTCGGACAATTCAGGTCTCACGTACTTGCCCGTCATGAACGTGTCACCGAGAGCAAAGTGAAAGTCCGGCTGATCGATGAGGGCGTTATCCAGGGTTCGCAGATAAACGTCGCCGCTGGTGTTTTCGTCCAGATGCGAGTCCGCCTGGACCGTAAAGACGAATGAGCTGTCCGTTTCACGTTGGGTGTGAAAAGTGAATTCATCACTTTGTTCGGTGCGGTCGTTTGTTTGATAGACAAGCCGGTA
>JBDONA010000619.1:0-5853 GCA_039831575.1 Fuerstiella sp.
AGCCACGGGGGCCGGAATGTCGTTTGCGCAGCAGCGTCCTGCAGACGGCGCGGCCAACGTACGTTGCCAGCGCCGCGGTTCGCTGATGGTGGAGATGGTTGTGGCGGCGGTCATGCTGTCTACCGTTACGGCGATTCTTGTTCCCGGTATCTATGCCGTTCACCAACAGCGTCAGGCGACCCGCTTCGATACTCTGTCGCTGATTGAACTGAATAATCTGAGTGCCGTGACTCGTAGCAATGGCGCTGCTGACGTCGACACATTAAAACTGTCGGAATGGTTCTCCCAGCGCTACATCGATGCGACTCTGGAGGTCGAGGAAGTGGCCACTGCCGCCGTCGACGTACCACTGCGAGCGCTGCGGTTCACGATTGTACGGCCCGCTGGCGACAGCCGTCCGGTCTTCCGGCACAGCATGGTCGCGTGGGTCGCTGCCCGGGAGGTGCAGGAATGAAACGAATTTTCCGAACTCCACTACGGCGGCAGCGCCGCGCCGGCACGTTGTTTCACTACTACTTGACGTATCTTTTTCTGACCAGTGTACTGTTGACGACGACAGGGTTGTGCCTGCATACAGTGCTCAAAGCGGACCGGCTGGAAGGCCAGGCATCCAGATATCTGATGACGCTGCTGCGGATGGATGGTGACCTCCGTGCTGACGCGCAGGACGCGGTGGACGTTGTCACCACGGCGAACGAATTGACGTTTCATCTGCCGCAGACGGGTGACGTCATTCGTTGGGTTGCCCGCGACAATTTGCTAACTCGCGAGAAACACGGCGAAAGCGGGTTGATGAACTCGGAACGATTCGTTTTTCGCAAAGGAACTTCGCTTGGTTTTGCTGCAGAAAACGAAACGGCCGTCCGTGTAAGAGTCACTGAACCACCACGACTGGGGCAGTCCGGCACAACAGAAGCCGCGATCGCCGCGGACTCGCTGTTTGTCGAAATCCGGCTGGTCGTCCGACCGGTTGTGCCTGTTGATACGTCGCCGCAGGCGGCCACTACAGATGCTGCGGGCGATGCAGCGGACGCCGAATCAGAAGGAGCGAACTGATGCGAATCGCTCAATTCAAATCCCGCCATCGTCGTCACGCTGCCGTGATTGTGATGGTACTGCTGATCCTGGTGTTGATGTCCGGATTAGTCGCTCAGTTCTTTCGCCGAGCGATGGCCGACCGACGTCAGACTCGCAACGAAATTCAGCACCAGCAGGCAATTCAGCTGAACATGGCTGCCGAAGTGCTGCTTGCCGAACGGCTGGCAGCCGACACGAATTACAAAGGCGAGACATGGGTTCATCCGGCCGGCATTCTTCATCAGACAAATACAGGGTCCGTGGTGATCTCAATAACAGACACTTTAACGGATGACCGCATCGCTACTCTGACCGCCCGATATCCGGCCAATGCCGACCTCCCTTTCAAGGTCACACGAATAGTAAGGCTTTCACCATGAATTCAACGATGGAACACAGCGGTGAAACCGCACCAGCACAGAGCCGCGGGCATCAGCCCCCGGACTCCCTTCGGTCGCGTACGCATCGTCGGATGTCCAGCGGCTTCACTCTGATCGAATTGCTGGTGGTCATTGCCATCATTTCAATTCTGATCGCGTTGCTGCTGCCGGCCGTGCAGCAGGCACGCGAGGCGGCACGACGAACTCAATGTAAAAACAACATGATGCAAATCAGCATGGCACTGCACAACTACGACATGTCGTTCGAGATGCTGCCGCCCGGGACTGTGAATTCGGAGGGACCAGTCCACAACGTGCCGGAGGGGTTTCACATGAGCTGGATGGTGCAGCAGTTGCCCATGATCGAGCAACGTTCTCTGTTTCGGAGCATCCGCATGAACGAAGGCGCCTACGGCGAAAGTAATGTTGCGGCCAGACAGGCTAAGATCGCGACTTATTCGTGTGCCTCGGACTACAATTTTCGATATCAGGTCGATTTGGTGGGTAGCGTGATCGCCAGCAGTTATGCGGGCTGTTTTGGCGGCGACAACGTACCCATTGATCTGAATAACAACGGTGTGATGTTTCTCAACAGCAGTATGAAGTTTCGCGGGATTCGCGATGGGGCGTCCAATACCATCATGATCGGTGAAAAACTGAATCCGCGGGAAACGGTAGATCTCGGCTGGATGTCCGGAACCTCAGCCACGCTGCGTCACACCGGCGTGCCGATCAACGCCGGCTGGGATGTGGTGAACTACTTCTCACGAACAGACGGCGAACCGAAGACACCGGCCGCAGCCCCCAATGACACCGCCACCGGAGGATTCAGCAGTCAACATTCGGGCGGAGCAAACTTTGCACTGGGCGACGGCTCGGTACGCTTTATTACGGAATCGGTGAATTCTGACGTCTACAGCCATCTGGGCAACCGAGAAGACATGCAGCTCCTGAGCGACTTTTGATAGGAGTGACACATGATGACCAAACAACGTAAACGCGCGTTTACCCTAATTGAGATGCTGGTGGTGATCACCATTATTGCAATTCTGGTCGCCCTGCTGCTGCCGGCCATCCAGCAGGCGCGTGAGGCCGCCCGTCGAGTGCAGTGCAAAAACAATCTCACTCAGTTGTCCATTGCCATGCACAATTATCAGTCGTCGTTCAGTTGCCTGCCGCCCGGCGTCGTCAACGAGACCGGCCCCATTCAGAATGTGGAAGACGGTTATCACATGAGTTGGCTGGTGCAGGCCATGCCCATGCTCGACCAGAGACCGTTGTTTCAGCAGATCGATTTTGATCAAAGTGCCTATGATATAAACAATGTGGGGGTTCGCCGAACGCAGATTTCTTCACTCCTGTGTCCTTCTGATCATCGCCGGATGAACGGTGCAGTTTTTATAAGCAACTACGCGGGATCCACTGGGGGTAAAGATGTTTCGGTTCACACCAACAACAATGGTCTGTTCTTTCTGAACAGCAGTATCTCAAGCAAGCAGATCAGGGACGGTGCCAGCAACACAATCATGGTGGGCGAACGCCGCGCAGATGACGTTCAGAACACAGATCTGGGATGGATGTCCGGGACATCGGGGACGCTCAGGAATACGGCGGTGTCGGTCAACGATTCGGTCGACTGGGGCTGGCAAAATGCTCGCAATGCCGCTGGTTACCAAACAGCCGGTGAGGCAGACTCTGAGGTCGAATCACCGGGGCCGGATTTGGCCACCGGAGGCTTCAGCAGTCAACATACAGGCGGTTTTCAGGTCTCATTGGCGGACGGCTCGGTACGATTTATCAGCGCGAACATTGGTGCGGAGGTGTATCGAAATCTGGGCAACCGCGAGGACGGGGCGATGATGATCGAATTCTGACGGAGTTGTACGAGGAACCATGAGTGCGGTCGTCGGCGAGCGGGGCGACCGGCTGATGGCGGCGGAGTCGGCTGGCCAGCTGATTATCTAAAGACGGCGGCCTGAACTCTGTCCACGGCGTACGCACGCACATCTGAACGAACGACAGAATATGAGACAACACAAGCGACTCATTCGCGGCTTTACGCTGCTGGAAATGCTGATGGTGATTGCCATCATTGCCATTCTGATTGCGTTGTTGCTGCCGGCCATCCAGCAGGCTCGTGAGCAGGCGCGCCGTACTCAATGCACGAATAATATGATGCAGATCGGGATCGCTTTGCACAATTATCAAACCTGCCACAACGTGCTTCCGCCCGGCTGTGTCAACCTCACTGGACCGGTGCTGGAAGGAGAATTCGTCGACGATGAAGAAGGCATCGAAGGAATCGGCGGGGACTACAGCGTGAATGTGGATGACGCCATAAATGACGGCGAACTGCCGGGCGACGAGGCGACGGTCGACATGGGATATCGAATGAGCTGGATTGCTCAGATTCTGCCGCAGATAGGTAAGGAGAACATCTACCGTCGCATCGACTTCATCAGACCGGAACGGAGTTTTCTTTCTGCCGAACAACTGAAGTACTTCGATGCAACGCCCATTGCCGAAGCCGTGGTCGAAGAAGACGGCATGTACGGAATGGGCGGCATGGAACCACAGTCACCACAAATGCCGCAGGTCATCATCTCTTTGCTGACCTGCCCCAGCTCCGGAGCGCGGGGGGGAATTGTTGGTCCTCATCATTCAGACTACGCGGGTTGTCATGCCAGCACATCCGTACCGATTGACGTCGATAATGATGGGCTGCTGTATCTGAACAGTGCAGAATCTCTGTACGAAATTCCGGACGGGGCCACAACGACAATTCTTGTCGGCGAAAAACAGATGCGCCGACGTGACGTCGGATGGATGACAGGCGACTACAGCACTCTGCGCAATACGGGCGTTCCCACCGACACAGCTTATGACACAGTTCGCAACCGATATTATACAGAGGTTGAAGGAAAACCGGCTGCGGCGAACGCGGCTGGTTTCTCAAGCTTTCACTCGGGCACCTGCAACTTCCTGATGGCTGACGGATCGATCCGTTCAATTGGCGACCGGATCTCCAGCGAAGTACTGCAAAAACTCGGCAGCCGAAATGACGGAAGTCTGATTTCCGACTTCGATTATTGAGCGTCATTGTGCCTTTCCTTCACCCTCCTTTTCAAGGAGGCTCGACTCTCCCAGGGGAGAGTGAAGCTACGTAGGACAGGTCCTGGCCTACGCAACTGAGCAACACGACCACGGACGTCAAAGCGTTCACAACTCCGTATTGAGAAAGGAGTGGGGAGGAGCTTGAGACCACTAATGGACACTGATCTGACACTAATCGTTTTCTGAACGTTGAACCTTCATAACCGAAGCTGTTTGTTCGTACTCCTGCAGCAGACTTGTTGTTTTGTAAGTGTGTCATGAGTGTCCATTAGTGGTTCCGCGTTAAGTTGTCAAAATTCAAAACTTCTGTGGTGCAGTGAGCCCCAGGGGGAGAGTGAAGTTGAATTCGGCGTAGAAAAGGCGTGAGGATTCCTGAGCGACGGATCCGCGCAAAATGGCGCACCCGTTCGGTTTGTGTTGCCGCAGAATCGTACACCAACTTCGTCGCAGCGATGACCCAGCTGATCTACCGTGCGTTTTTCACGACCGTGCGGTTTTTCGCGTATTGGCACGCCAGATGCGTACACCATATTCTGTGTGAGGCAGCGGACGATGGCCCGCTTCGTTGTCTCAGGCACTGAGCGTCCCGGGAATTCCCGGGACGCTTATTTCTTGTGCCGGTTGGACCACTCGGTGGGGCCCCACGGCAACGCTGCGGTGTACGTTCGCGCAGGCATGTCGACGCGCCGTCGAATTTAACCTCCGCCGGCTATTGATGTGTGCCACTGGCTCCGCCAATGCCTTGAGGCTCGTGAAAACACTGGCTCCCGTGTACGTTACGGTACACACCGTTTGAAGATGTTCCGGCCGCAGGAAGCCGATCCGTGCTCGACACTGCGTGCCGATTCTTCGATTGACGTGCATCACCCGCCAAAACTCGCTAGATTCGGTGTGCCTTCCTCACGCTCCCCACCTCAATTCGGAGACAGATATGCTGAACCGGAGACACTTCCTGCAGACCACCAGTGCCACGACTGCATCGTTGATCGCCGCACCGGCCATTGTGCGAGGACAGAATCTCAATTCCAAACTGCAGCTTGGTGGCATTGGGTGCGACGGAAAAGGGTGGTCAGACATCTCAGAAATGGCCAGCCACGAACAATCACAGTTCGTCGGCTTCTGCGACGTTGACCTGTCGCGCACCGAAAAAGTGAAAAAACTGAACCCCGACGCTGCCGTGTTTCAGGACTACAAAGAACTGCTGGACAAGCTCGGCGACAGAATCGACGCCGTGACCGTCTCTACTCCGGATCACATGCACGCCTTCATCGGGCTGGATGTG
>JBDONA010000480.1:0-25513 GCA_039831575.1 Fuerstiella sp.
CAGCACAACGTCGGGGTTCGCCTCCGCGACGTTCCGGTTCTCACCCTGATCCGTGCGCAGGTTGTAGAGGACCGGTTGCGTCAGGTTGCGGAATTGCCTGCTCCTGTCCCAGAAGGGAAGCTGTTCCTCCTTGCGCGGCAGGTGCAGTTTCCAGTCGC
This sequence comes from Fuerstiella sp., assembly GCA_039831575.1. GTDB lineage: Bacteria > Planctomycetota > Planctomycetia > Planctomycetales > Planctomycetaceae > Fuerstiella. Next base: position 159 of record JBDONA010000480.1, read on the forward strand.
CTAAGCGCACCGCCTGCAGGTTCTCGCAGTTGTAGTAGTAGAAAACATCGTGCGCCGTTCGGTTAAGCGCTTTCCCTTCGAACAGCGGCAACAGGCTCTCGCCGTCATAGACCCGGTCCGCCGGCAGCGCCGCGCCCGCAGCTTCGGACAATGTCGGGAACAGGTCCATGGCATTGATGCTGCGCGTGGATACGGTCCCTTGTTTGATCCGTGCCGGCCAGTGGAAGATGAAGGGGACGCGGTGGCCCCCCTCCAGCGTGACATACTTTGTGCCGCGGAACGGCCTGGCGTACTGGCTCTTCAACGGCCCGTTGTCCGACGTGAAAATGACGATCGTGTTGTCCGCAATACCGGCATCGCTGAGTGCCTTCATCATCTCGCCCACGCTCCAGTCGAGCTCCTGCATGACATCGCCACGCACGCCGTCCCGCGAACTCCCCTTGAAGTTTCGGCCGGCTTTATACGGTGTGTGCGGGTAGTTGTGGGCGTAGTAAAGGAAGAAGGGTTGCTTGCTTTCTTCCCGAATGATTCTGGTCACACGCTCCGTGTACAGTTCCGTCAACCGCTCCAGTGGTGTCCTGGCGAAGACCTCTATATCATCGTCAAAAAACCGGGGAGAGTGAGCGAAGTTGCATGGCATGCCGTAGTAGTGGTCGAACCCCTGTTTGCGTGGCAGAAATTCCGGCTCAGTACCCAAATGCCATTTGCCGACCATGAATGTTGCATAACCGACCTTCTTCAATTGTTCCGCAATGGTAATCTCGCCAGGATTCAGCCCCAGGAACCAATGGGCTGTTCGGTTGGGATTGATCCCCATGTACAGTCCGGCCCGTTGCGGGTAGCCGCCGGTCAGAAACGCGGCGCGCGACGGCGAGCAGATGGAAGCCGCTGTGTGGAAGTCGGTAAACCTGAAGCCTGCGGTCGCCAGTTGGTCGATGTGCGGTGTGTTGACGTTGGTTGCCCCGTAGCAACCCACGTCCGAATAGCCGAGGTCGTCCGTCAGCAGAAAGATGATGTTGGGCCTCTCTGCGGCGACCGACGGCACGGGGAAGCACAGGATTAAAGCGGCCATGTATCCAGCAGCGATGGACGCTCGATTCATTTCTTTCCTCTCGTTCCAGGCCTGGTTTTTGACGATGGACTCCGATATTGCGCCAGCAGAGCCTGCATCTCTCTGACCACTTCGGGATGTTCCCGATAGAGGTTTTTCGTTTGCGGCAAATCCGCTTCCAGATCGTAGAGCCGCGCGGGAGGGGCGTCCGGTTTGATCCTGCCGTTTTCAATGTCGCTGTTGACGTATCCGGCATAGCTGATCGCCGCCGGGCCGCCGAAGGCATGGCCACCCCGCTTGGCGGCAGTGAACCCGCCGCTGCCCTGTGCGGCGATAAACATCCATTTGCCCTTGCGGATGGCCAGGTTCGCAGGCTTGTTGGCTGCAAGTACGATGTGATCGCGAAGCGGTTCGGTCGGAGTGCCGGTCAATGCTGGTAAGACATTAACACTGTCGCGACCTTGCCCGTCTTTGAGTGTGCCCTCAGTGAGCGCGGCGAAGGTGGCAATCATGTCGATGTTGGAGATCAACTGATCCGATTCTGAGCCGGCTTCAATTTTTCCTGGCCATCGGGCAATGAACGGAACACGGTGGCCACCTTCCCATGCGCCGAACTTGAACCCAAGCAGCTCGCCGTTAAGTCGGTGCCCGGCGTCCCACGCATCCTGCCCGCCAATGTTGAACATCCCGCCATTGTCGCTTGTGAAGATGACGAGCGTATTGTCGGCCACGCCCTGTTCGTCGAGTGTCTTCAGGACCTCACCCACAATCCAGTCGAGTTCGTGGATGAAGTCACCGTACAATTCGCATCCACTGGTCCCCCGGAACCGAGGGTGCGGAGTGAACGGATGATGGATGTTGGTGGTGGGCAGGTACAGAAAGAACGGTTTCTGCGCCTGACGCCGAATCCAGCCTGTTGCCTTGTCAGTGAGCGTTGTGCCAACAGCTTCGTCGTCATACAGAGCATGGGCCGCATCGGCCCCACCGATATCAGTCAATCTCATCTTTTCGGGAAACTCCCGGGTCCGGGCCTTACGGTCGAAGACGAACGGATCCTCCGGCACCAAACCCACCACGTTGTGATTCTCCACATACACGAACGGCGGGTGGCTGTTGACGACGGGGACGCCGAAATAGTAGTCGAAGCCCAGTTCCAGCGGACCGGGCTTGAGTTCCCCATTCCAGTTTGGTGCCTGCTTTCCGAATCCCAGGTGCCATTTGCCGATGCAGGCCGTGGCGTACCCGGCATCTTTCATGACGGTCCCGATCGTCTGCTGATGGATATCGACCACCAGGCCCGTCTTCAGAAACACCGGCCGGTAGAGGTTCTTACGGACCGGATACTCCCCCGTGAGTAGTGCATAGCGCGAGGGCGTGCAAACCGCCGACGCTGAATGCGCATCTGTAAACATCCGCCCCTGTGTCGCCAGGCGGTCGATATTGGGCGTCTGTACTCTGGTCGCGCCGTAACAACTCAGATCGCCGTAGCCGAGATCGTCGGCGAAGATCAGGACGATATTGGGTTGAGCCGCGGCGAGGGGCTGTTCGATTGCCCCTGTGAACGTGGTTGCAAGCGATAGGCACGCGAACGCAAATGATATCGGTTTCATGGAGCGAGCGACCTTTTCACACGATCGGTGTACTGATTCGCGGACTCCCTTCCGAATTGCCGCGACGTAACGCACTGCGGAACGGAATATCATGACACCATCGGCCGTCGGATGACAGGGAGAGGGCAAGGGCCATAGCGAAGAACAGCTCCTGGAACACCACCAGACGTTGGGTTGACAGGCTCTCTAACAGCCAATGCCGGTCGAGACGGTGGCAGAATGTATACTCCTGCCTGGAACGGCGACGCAGAAAAAGACGTCTTACGTTTTTGATCGCGTTAAGGACTTGTCCAGAGTGAGGGATTGAAATCGTGCCGGCGTGATTCTGCGTCCCTGATTATGTTCAAACTCCAGTATGCGGGCGCGCGTTCGAATAGTACACCATCAACAGACTCGATCCGCTCTGGCCCGCTGATCTTGTAGACGCCAGGCCCAACGTGGAATTCGTAACGCCCCATCTCATCCGTCCATGTCGATCGACTGGCATAGGGAGCATCCCTGTCAATAGGTCGTGCGGGCCATTTCCCGTCTCCTGATGGTGGTCCGTAGACATGCAGCGAGATCTCCTGGTTCACGACAGGTCTGTTGCGGTAAGACACACGCCCATACAAACGCTGCACTGGTTTTAGAACTAATTCGGGCACGTTGACAGAAGCCGCTTCCGTCTGAACTGAGCCGGGCCAGGGGACAGCCGCCCAGTTGGAATCGACGACCGACACGACACTCGCAGTATCAGGTGGTACAAAGAATTCATAATGTCCGTCTTCATCCGTTTGAACACGGTCGCGCAGATGCATGCTGACATTGGCAGACTCCACTACGATGCCGACCTCCGGACTCCCATCTGCGTGAACAACTCGCCCATGAAGTCGAACAAGTGGTCGCATTTTGATGGTTACCAGGTTTCCCCGTGTGCCAACCACGGTGGAGGCCTCTCCGAATACATACCCGGTTCGCGAACCCCAGATTGACACCTTCTGGTTCTGCGCCCAACCCGGCAGCCAGTCAATCTTCATCTTGCCGTCACGGTTAGCAGCAGACGAAATGCCGAAACCCTGAGCACGCCCCCTCAGCGAACGTCGTCCGGGGCTGCGGGGAATCGAAACGGTTACGGCGACATCCGGCAATCGCCGGTTCGTGTGTGCATCCATGGCCTTGACGTGCAGTGGCAGTGTCGTTTCAAGCTTCATGCTGAGAGACAGTGTTTAGCGACAATTAGTTTTCCCGGGCGTGTTGCCTCATTAGAAAATGTTACCAATGGATCTTGATAGTAGCGAGAGTCAATGCGAGTCAGGTTGTAGGGACGTGTGCTGCTGAAACGGAGGCTGAGGCGTAGCCGATGCCGAAGTGGAAAGCAGCACACGTCCGCGCTACTTCCGCCGGGGCGAACCTCGCAGTGGTATCTCACGGTCACTGGTGCTTTGATCGCGGGGCTTCAACTTTTTGCGGGTTCCGGTTCTTTGTGTACAACTCCAGGCGGAACAGGGATATCGATTCGTCGGTTGTGAACTCGCCCCAGCCGGTACCGACCCATCCCATGTACCATGCCTGCACGATTGTGCCTGCAGATGCTTTACCGTCGTCCAGCACAAGGCCGGTGAAAGCTGCCATCGGCCGATCATTTGGCTCAATGACGCTTAGATTGACAAAATAGTCCGTCGACGCTTCGGCAAATTCCGGCGGTGTGGCCCTCTCGTCCGTGGCTTCATCGGTCTGATCGGCAACCTGCGCCTGTGCACAAGCGGCGGAAATCACCATTAGCCCGGCCGCTCCAATGACTCCCACCGCTGCCATTCGCCCCAGGCCAACGCAGATTAACCGGTCGGCATGAAGAATGCGGCGAATCCGGCGCTGCAGTTGGCCTTCCGATGCGCCGATTCCGATGGCCGAAGGGATCGACGAAGATCCAAAGACACGTTCCGCCATCGCGACCAACGTGGTCGCATACTCCTGTCGATTTCGCAGAGTCAGTGCCGCCAGGTCGTCGCAGATTTGCTCACGCAACTCAGAAACGTGACGGCTGACCTGCCAAACGAAAGGATTCCACCAGTACGCCGCCACCAGAAACCGTTGCAACGCCCCCGTTCACAGATCGCGTCTGGCGATGTGTGCCAATTCATGTGTCAGCACCATCTTCAGTTGATCGGTCGAGAGCACCTTGTTTACATCTGCCGGCACAATCACCTTCGGATGGATCAATCCACACACGACAGGTGACACCAACCGAGTTGACTCATAGATAGCCGGAATGTTCTGCAATCCGATAACACGTGCTGCGTACCTGAGCGCTTCGTGCGTCGTGGGATCATCGCACGTCACGCATGATGACTGCCAGTGACGGAGCTTTATGAATCCCTTGATGTTTCGTAGCAGGAATAGCACAGACCCGGCCATCCAGACGCCAGCCAGCACGAGAAAGCCGCCACGTTTCGAGTGCCCATCGTTCTTGGGCAGCATGATTGGTTTCATCGGCTCGAACCGTGTGGAAATCTGAACCGACGGTTCAGCCTCAATAGGCGATCCCACCGGCACGTTCTCAGCATGCTGACGGTCATGTTCCGGCATGAGCGACTCACCGGTCGTCACCTGTTGTGCCGGCTCGCTGATGACGGAGTCTCCATATGGTTCCGCGTGCACCTCGGCCAAACGAATCACGCCGATCCCATGTCGGGCACTGAACAGCACAATCGTCGGTGCAAAGGCACAGATCACAAGAGACACCACCAGAATGGCATGCCGCAATGGTAAAGAAAGTCGACGCAGACTGCTGACAAGCAACGCCATCACACTGACGATGCAGGTTGCCAGTGCAAGATTGACTAAGAACGGCGGGACTCCTGGTGGTAGTATCAAATTGAAGAAGCCGATCATTGTTGTTTCTCTCCTGTTCGGGATGCCGGCGTGCTGACATCAGAGATCAATGATTTCAATTGCTGAACTTCCTTTGTCGAAAGCTGTTCCGACCCCAACAGATTCATCACGAGGTTTGCAGCGGACCCCTGAAAAAACTCCTCGACAAAATCGGCGGCAAGCTGCTGTTCTGCTGCCTGTTGTTCGACACGGGAAACATAGCGATAAATTTTATTGTGCTTGTGACGCTCCAACCAACCGCGTTTTTCCAGACGGTCGACAAGGTTCAGGACCGTCGTGCGGCTGACATTACGCACCTTGCAGATTAACTCCCAGATTTCCACAACCGACAAACCGGCAGCCGAACTCCAGATCAACTGCATAATCTCAAACTGGTTGGCGGTAAGTTTTCCTTCCGGCATTACGCTGCTCTGTTCTCGACACGAAACTCATCTCGCACAAATACGACGCGCGTCGTCAATCCAGACTACGCAAGACGACAGGTGTCGTCAACCATCAAACTCGGGACGTCGGAATCGCTCGAACTTCAGCCCGCGGCGTTACAGTGCTTTGTCGAGATCACCCAACAGGATGTCACTCAATAAACGTGACTGCGGACGACCATCATTCCCACAGGGAACGACCGATCAGTCGCTACAGACACACGAAGTGAGCCAACTGCCGAACACCGGCTCGATCTCGACCGGGCCTCCCTGGCGATCGATCACGAGAGATGAGGTCGCCTGGCGTATTGCGCTGACGTGCGGCCGTGGAGAACGCCTTTCCCCTTGCAGGAACATTTGCCGAACGATGTTGGTGCCATCAAAGCAACTCATTCGACCCTGACGTGAACATCTCCAACGTGCCGGACTTCTCCTGGTTTCAGGTTTAACCGCAGAATGTGCCCGTCATCGACGGAGACATAGCTGGGTTTCCCGTTCCGACCGCCGGTGTCATAGGCCAGACCGGGAATGACTTGTGTGATCAGGAAACGCCCGTCCTTGCCCGACGGGGCAGAGTGATATTTCGTAGCAACGTCATTGGTGGCTCATATTGAAATCCATTTTCCTGCCAGCGGCTTTTCGTTTTCATCGACAACGCGTCCGGTCACGGTACACCACGGTTGCATCTGCACCGTGTGTGGTGTGTCGCCGTCGCCACGAGCCAGGAGGATGGCAATGAGCCGACAATCCTCTTTGATGAATGACATCTGTTTAACGCGGTTTGGATGTAGCCCTGTGATGGAAAACGTCGCAGAACGAAGCTGTTCCTTTGTTTCACGATTCGGCCATTGCATGCGGGACTCAACGTCAACAACCGGTCTGCCCTCCGGATCGACAAGAGAGACCAGTCGCGGGCGGTCGCGGTAAACGGTTGCAGTCAGTTCCAGAGACTCAGAACCGGCTGGTGGATTGACCAGTATAATTGCGTTCGAACGTTTCTGATCCTTCAATCCGCCAAATGTCCGCAGGGTGTCGCGGGTGCCGTACGAATTCTCGGCCTCTTTGTTCTCCTCGGTTGTTGCGGATGCAAAGAAGGTTTTCGGATCAACGAAGGCCGGACGCCAGGCTCGCCGGTTCGGCATTTCAACCATGATCGCACCGGGGCCCGGCAATACGAATCCTTCGTACGTTCCGTCTGCCTGGCGGGCTGCTCGATTCATGACGGGCCAGTTTGTACCAGCCATCAGCGGCACAACGAGGTCTGCACTCAGCGGATTGGGACTGACAGTTCGACACTCCACGGTCCCTTCGACGAGATGACCGTCTTCATCGACCAGTTTCAGACGATACGAAATACCACGGACGCATTCGATGACGACGTTGGCGTTCACTGCCGAACCAGCGTCCTGGGAGGGATCGGCAGCATCTGCCTTGATAGCAGCACGAGCCTGCAGGTACGTCACGCCCGGCTGAGGAATCGCGGTAAACCGGCGATGCTTTTCCTCAAGTGTCAGCATCGCCGGATCAAGACCTGTGAATTCAAAACGACCGTTCTCATCGGTGACCGGGACACCTTCACACAACGCGGGATGAGTCAACGGATTGTAGACTTTCGTCACCCACATCCCGGCAATGGGTTGCTTGCTGTCCCGGTCACGAACGATACCTTTCACGGCCAGCCCGCGTTTGAGCTGTAGCGTAAAGTCGGCACCGTAAACTGTCTGCGTCGGTTTTTGATCGAAATCCAGAAACAAGCCGACGTTGTCCGAGTCACGGGCCATGACCTGGACATTCGTGTCAAGAACGTTCGTCGCGCTTACCTTCAGTCTGGCCAGTCGGTCGCGACCGAGTCCCTTGAACGTGAATCGGCCGTTAGCGTCAGTCACGGTTTCAACGGTCAGGCCGGGAATGAGGTGCGTCCGCCCAAGTTCGCGTTTGTAGTCGGGCACCTTCGTCAGAAATCCGGCGGCGACGCTGGCTTTTGACCAGTGTGCGAGATGCGCGGTGAGATCGGCATTGCGGGGAACCATCAAGCGGTCCAGTTGGACGCGGGCTCCAACAAGCGGACGTCCGGCGGCGTCAAGGAACTGTCCCTTGATCGGCACATCGTCCACCGCAAGCTGCAGTTTGATCTCGGCCCCTTTGACAGGAGTCCAATACTCGCGAAGCCGTGACGTGTTGTTGCCCCATGTCTCCATCCAATCCGGAGCGAAGCCTTCGGCCGTTGCGAAAATGAGCCCTTCGCGCCGCCACGGAAGACCGTCATAACCGCTGTATGTCAAATCGGGAGCATCAAACCTGAATCGTCCGTTGGCGTCGGTCGTCGTCCGCACCGGTCTAATGTCTGTGGCAGCGCCCTTCTTCGAAACGATGAAGATTTCCGCACCGGAAAACGGTCTGCCGTCCGGCCCGGTGACCAGCCCCCTGTAATGACCGGCATAACGGTCTGCGGCCGTCTTGTTGGATTCCTGGGAGCTTAACCGCTTAACTGCGGCCAACTGAATCTGCTGGTCATCGCCAGGTTTCTGCGTGTCTGCGGTTTCAGAAGACGCTACGGGACTCGGCTGTCGATTGATCGGATCGGCATTTTGCTCGACGGTCTCAGAGCGTCCCTCATCGACCGCCTCCGCCTTGCGGTGTTCGTCAGACGGCACGTTTTGTGTGGTGACATCGACATTGGACATTTTGTCCCGGTGCGTCGACACCCCTTCAAAGGTGACCCAATGACGGTAGGGACGCAGGCGAAATTCGTAGCGGGCCAGCGTGTTCTTCTCCGGAGACGCCAGCCCCCAGCGACCGATGCTGAGGTTCGTGTCTTTCTGCTTTCCGCCTTCCCATTCAAGAACCCATTGCTGTTCTTCGTCCTCGTCAATTCCACGAATCTCAAATCGGTAAAGCGACCGACTGTTGTCCGGTTGAGTCAGCACCAGGGCACTTCCGTTGGGTGCGCGATCGTGCGGTTCGATTCCTTCGATGCGCACGTGATCGTAGCTGGATTTGTAGAGGTCTTCGTCGGCCAACGGATTCAATACCTTGCCCGCCGGACTGATCTGCAGCCACTTTCCCCACGGTTCGTCGGTCAGGCCGATTCGTACAACGTCGTCAGGATTCGTGTACTGTGCGCCGGGTGGCGGCGGACCCCCGCAGACGTCCGGAGACTCGAAGTTCGTAGGGATCCTTCAGCGGCAGATGATGATAGCTGCTGCCACTTGTCGGCATATCGAATGTCAGCGATGGTTGAGACTTCAGGCCGCGGAAACGAAACAGAAAGTCGACAGCATTCGCGTCAGGTTCCGGATGCGGACCATTCTCTACATAACTTCCCGAGGTGTTCCCACTGTGTAACACAGTGGTGCACGGCCAGTATCCCACTTCACCGATTGCTGTCCCATTCGGCCGCCAGCCTTCCCCCGTCGGGCGAGTATTCTTTGTGATCCCCACGAACTCCACGAACCGTCCATCCGGCAGTTCGGTAGTTCGGCGATCAACGGCTGCGCCGGATCCGCCAACAACTTCACAGTGTTTGCTCCGCCGCTGGCTTCCGGCAGTGGTGGTCCTGTCGATGTCTGAACCTACGTCCGCTGTTCCGGCTGCACCGAAATCTCGTTCGGCAAGTCGACGACATACGGTAACGTCAGTTCCTCAATCTGGGCGAGACTGCGAACACTCATCGCGGCAATCATGGCCGCCGAGCACAGACAGGCGATGAGCGGAATGGCCATCCACGAGCGATCAACCGAGCGATTCGCTTCAGCAGGCGCTGTGGCGATCTGAGTATTCGTCGTGACCATCGGCCCGGCAGGGATCCAGAACCAGGTGGCCACGGGAACCGCCGCCGCCAAACTTAGCGCCGCGACCAGCCCGGCGTACTTCACCGTCGACGAACTGTGTCGCAGTAGTCTCAGCAGCACTGCAACAAGCACCCCGACCGCTGCGAACTGCCACAGCGAATGCACCAGAACCCATCCCAAACGTTCGACAATAAGAGCTGCAGCTGGCCAATGATCGGTATAGAAAGCGTTCATGACTGGCCTTCCAATTCGTCCAGCAGCCGCCGAGCTTCGTCGATTTCCTGCTGTGACGCTTTTCCACTGGACAGAGCCTGCAGTACGAGACTCATCGCCGATCCGTCGTACACTTTCTCGATCAGTTCCGTCAGAAACTTCTTCGCCGCTCGTTCACGCGTGATGGCAGCTCGCCAGACATGTGGAGTCGCCTTTTCGTTTCGCTTGACCAGCCCCTTGGTCAGCATCACCGCGAGCATCTTGACGGTCGTGGAATAGTTGGTCCCTTTTACCTCATTCAGCTTCGCGTGAATCTGACGCACGGGACTTGGACCAAGCTCCCAAATAACCCGCAGAATCTCCAGTTCAACCGCTGTCGGCTGAGTCGACCCTAACTCACGCATCAGTCGTTCTCCGCAGGACTCACTCGGACACAGAAATGATTCGTAGCCCGATGTGCTTAACGAGGCCATGAACAGTTAGCGAAATCTTTCGCTACGACGCAGAGTAGCGAAAGGCTTCGCTAATGCAAGGGGAAACCGGCAGGCCGGTCGCTCGACCCGCAATTGACAGGCAGGTGCCTGATTTTCAATGGTGTTTACGCACTTGTGAAAATTCCGGGCGATCGCATTCCCAGCGTCGTGAAACGCACCGGCACCGTCCCGGTGCAATCGATGCTGCCCGGGCAAACCTGCGACACGACAGCGTAGTACGTTGTCGTCTGAACACCATTCGGGCGTGTAGACGGTGTGAACTTCGACAGATTTCGGGAGCACCCATTCTGAACGCGCCGGAATTTCGCCACGAATGACACTCTCACGGCGACGACCCCAGTCCATTCGCGGTGGAGACAACGCCCCTTCCGAATTATCGCCCCTCAACCAGGTACTCAACTCGGCCGGCAACACTCAGCAGGTCCAGGCCGTGCGTGCGTTCACTGTTCTCCAGAATGTCATCCGGGCGCTGATGCAGGGCAGAGCGGGCACTGAAGTCGCCCTGGGGAAGCTTTGAGTGCAGCGATCGCCATTCGTGGCGAAGTCCATCGCGACCACTGGTGAAGGTCACATTGAGATCATCCAGTTTGCTACGGCCGAGACTTGTAGCAATTGTTCCACAACTGGTCGCGACGAAGACCGGCTGCATGAGTTCCGTATTGCGGTCAACTTCCACGTTGACCAGTCCGGATTGGCTGACGATGCGATGACTGGCCGGAATCAACGCTGCATGAATCGAACAGTGGGTGTCACCGAAGTCGTTGCGAATGTTGAGCACACCCGCGATTGCATCAACGTGCAGGTCAGACCGTGTGAATCGCGCGGTCAGTGTTCCCGAAATATCGGACAACATCAATCGTCGCGGTGCGGGTGTATGAAGGGTCCAGTTACCACCGGAATGATGACTACCCGTATTCGCCATTTCTGTTGCCGCAGTGATGTTCACGTTGCCGGCCACGTGCTCAATGACGTCCATGGGCACGTTCGAATAGGTGATATCGCCGGTGTGATTTCGAATCGCGAACTGACCGTCATAGTCGCGGTTCTGTGACCCCATCGCGGTCAGCATTAAATGTGTTTCCAGCCCGGAAACGTCAATGCCCATCTGACAGCCTCGCAGCAGTACCGCCGTACACTTTGGAACAAACAACGTCACGTCCGCGTTGCGGCGCCAGCGTGAGCCATATTGCCCTCCACCTTCAGGCCGCAGCAATTCGTAGCTGATATGCTGATTGCCTTCCTGCCATGTCAGACCTTCGATGTGCAGAACATCCACCATTTTTCCGAGAAACGGCCGGAAACGCTCTCCGTGAGCAAAGTAACGCTGCCACGAGTCCTCTTTTTGCTTGAGTTGCTCAGCAGTCTGTTCTTCGCCATCCTTTGCAGCAAGAAAGCCGTCTCGCCACACCGTCATTTCATGGTCCGTCCTTCCCACCAGATTGGTGGCGACGCGGTTTTCATGGATGACCCTGACCGCGGCCAGGTGTTTGTCGACAGGCGTGCCGGTCGACAGCACTTTTCTGGCCATGACGTATTTCAGATGAGGTTGATCCCACCCGATGATTTTGATCCGATCAGCTATGACAACAAGCAACCGTTCGGCCCCGAGTTCAATCGTGCCTTCCACCTCCTGTGTGACAATCTTAAATGGACTGACCAGAGTCTTGCGGTCATCAATCTGCCTGCGAACATCCTCAAGCGATTCACGCAGGCCCGCGATTTCGTCCTGAGCTTTCTGAACGTCCAGGTCTCCTTGTCGAACACGGTTCTCCAGGTCACTCACGGCCACCAGCAGAGCGTCGTACTGCTTCTTCAGCTTTCGTTCAACAAACCAGGTGCCTTCGAAAGTTGTTTCGAATACGTCTGTGCCAGCCGGTGCCGTGGCGACACCTTTTTCGTCTTCGTCCGCACAGGAAATACCGCTGACTGTCAACAGTACGGCGCTGCACAACAGCGTAATGAGAGGGCGTTGAATGACGATCAGGTTCATGACAATTCTCCTAAATCACACCAAAGGACAGCAACTGCATCGGCAAAGAGGCGCGGTCCAACGCGATCACCACAAGTCGGATTGTTGAGGGGTAAATTTCGCCAGCAATACTGCCACATCAGAACGTACGTCGCGCAGGGCCACTTCCTGCTCAAGCTGATCAAGTCGTTCGCTCGTGCGCTGAAGCAGCATGCCGTCAAGTTCGGCTGTGGGATTGACGACATGCACGTGAACCGGCCCCACCGTTTCGTTGCCCGCCGGGGCCGCTTGTGCGATCTCCGCACCCCGGTTGCGGTCGTCCGAGTCCCCAGTCGTGCTCACAACGACAAGCACGACAGCCAGCACGGCACTACAGCAACAAACCGCGATCAATGCACCACGTCGTGATTTGTGCGATGTTGCCGACGTGTCCGATGGTCGTTCGCTAAGCGGCGTCCGGAGCATTGGCGATCCCGGATATTCCGGAATCGGCATACGTCGGATGTGCTCGGTCACGTCGTCCAACAGTTTGTCAGTTGAATCCTGTTCGTTCATTGCCTCTGTTTTCGATTAATGACGGATGATCGCGTTGCAGCACCGCTCGAAGTCTTGAGCGACTGCGGTGCAAAAGGACGCGTATATGATTCACGGATGTTTCAAGCTGCATTGAAATGTCATTCAACGACACCTCCTCGACACAATGCAGCCAGAACACTTGTGCCTGTGGATCGGGAATCTTTGTCAGTTCGGAGCGAATGACATCGATCAGCACGTTCCATTCAGCATCGCCCTCTGCAGACGCCGGCAGCGGCAGGTCACTCATCATTTGGTCAGAATCAATATGCTTTTGATCTCGTTGTCGACAACGCAGCCGATCGATGGCGCGACGAACCGTCAGCCAGCGAAGAAATGCCGGCCAGTCATCGATCGATTTCCCCGAAGTTCGTCGCATGGCATCTACAAAGACCTCCTGATGACAGTCCGCCGCATCGTCAGCGTCCTGCAAGACACGAAACGCAACTCGCCAAACCAGCGGTCCATGCTCTTCCGCAATATTGCGCCAGTCGTGCATCAGTGAGTTCGGGTATCGACAGGTTATGAGCTACCGCAGTGTTGACACAGGTGGTGTCCACGACAGTTGGCGACCGCGACAGCCAAAGCGCGACACGAATTCCGAGGAATTCTTAAACAATAGAGAACTCCTTAGATGCGGCGGTGGATGTGACCGCCGTCTCTGCAAAACCTGAGGCGGTGCAGGCCGCTACGTTGGCCAGGACCTGTCCTGGCGCGCCCATCATCGTCAGGACAGGTTCTGACCTACGTTTGGTGCTCTTCTGGCTGGCGTGGCCGATGCTATTTCTTACCACGACAACAGGGCGGGAGCTCATTGTCCGATGCCGATGCGTTACCGCTTGATCCCAGCGGGCACTGGTCCCGACAGACCAATTCTCCGGTGAGCGGGCATTCGATTTTGCCGGGGCAGTCGGTACGGCTGGAATCGATAAGCGGGCACTGGTCCTTGCAGACCTCTTCGCCCGTGAGCGGGCAAACTACCTTGCCTGGACAGTCTGCCCGTTCAGTGGAGCCGTCAAAGCCGGACGCCGCCACAGCGACACCGACCAGCAACAGGACACTCACAATCCCCATTCCCTTCCAGACAATTCGTTTCCTATTCATGTGCGTCTCCGATTCATGATTACTGCTGGTTCCCACATGCCATCCTACCGCCCGTACCATGCTCCCGAGTCAACAGAATTTCGTCTCGACGTTGAAAATCGATTCGAGTGCTGATTGTTCCGCTCCCATTGATCGTTATTCAGAGGGGAACTTAACCACCGTCATCTTCCCATAACCACCAGGCCAGCGGCTCTCAACTTCAGTTTGCCCAACCAAATCCTCCTCTCCAAGCTCGGCAGTGAAATCTTTCCCTAACTTACCCGTTTGATCGATGTAGAGTTTGGCGAGATACCGCCCTGGTGGAAGACGCTTGCCCTGCGACTCCTTCACCAGGGCCGATCCTCGTGGCGCAGTCAGGCTCAACGAATGCTGCCACAGTTTGCCCTTGCCGTACACCAGTCGATCCGACGTTGCCACTCGATACTCAGACCAACCCGAATCAGTCTGCCGGTACAGGTCGGCCTGTAGGAGCATCTTGTCGAACCTGGCTGGAACGCCTTCGATTTTGAACCAGATGTCTGTCACCACGGACACTTCGGCGCTCTGGTCGGGTAACTGGTCGCTGCCGGTGTATTTGCCCTGCACGATGGCAGCGTAGTCGTCGATGAAACGTCGAAATTGCTTGTAGGTACGATCACCGATGACCATCTTCTGTCCGCCACCGTGTTCGACCTGCATCGTCGGCTTCCTCAACAGCAGGCTTTTCTCTGGTTCACTGGCGTCAATTAAATCGTTCTCGACCATGTAACCCAAAGTGGCCTGTGGATCATCGAGCGTGATCCACGACACCTGCTCGCCATGTTCCTTCACCTGCTTCTGGTTGCGGTCGGGAGAATGACAGGCGGCACAACGGCCAACCTCGGTCCAAACGTTGTCAATGAAGGACGCCAACACTCGATCTTTGCGGGCGTGACGGATGACTTCATCCGACAATTGCGGGCCCGCAGGTGTGTCGGCCTTCGCTGCCAACAAATCCCCGTCTCTTACCACAGCTACAATCCACGACTCGAATGCCTGGTACTCCTGCTGACGCACTTTGTCGGTGATGAGATTGGGGTTTTCGGGACTACGTTTGATGAACTCGAGAATCTTCGAGTCGAGCGGCTGCTTGACATCGACTAGACCGGCAACGACGAGTGAAGCAAACGTTTTCTGCTGATCGGCGTGGATGTAATCTTTGAGATCGACACCACTCAAATGACATTCGGTGCAGCTTGATGGTTTCTGTGCCTGAAATATCGGCAGGATGCGTTTCTCGAAGATGGCGAGAGATGAACCATCCGAGCTCGCGACGATGTTCTCTTTGGCGGGTGCGTCGTTTTGCTCCGCTGTCCCGGCATTGGAATCTGGCTGAGAATTCTGCACGGTGTCGCTGCATGAAACTGTCGTCATCAGCAACAACACGGCCAGAGTGAGTTGTAGATAACGCATGGTTTTGAACTTCCGTAAGTTTAGTGGAACTGATCAAAGGATCTGCACGTCACGATTGTTGTCTCACGACCTCTTGACGAAACGCAGGTCTCTGGCACGGCCGAAATCCAACCTGACCCGTTAATCTTTCCAGAGTCGTCGCGTGAGAATCTGAAAAGCATGTTGCCCAGTTGGTCCGTGTCAGGGATAAAAACGTCCGCTGTTGTTGGGAGCAGCCGCTTCCTGTTGCCGAAGTTGAATTGAACGTAGATTACATCGTCGTCAATCGAAAAACGATACAGGGATTCTACGTCCACGCAGAAGTATTCCCCCGAATATTCTGCCATTTCTTTATCGCCAGGCACGACGAAATCCACCGCTCACGATAACCGTCCTCATAGTGAGCATGCAGAACAGGAAAAGTAATGCACGGACAACGTTCCTATTCAGCGTCGGTCTCATGGCACTGAACTTTCATGATTCAAAGAACCAAAAAAGACAATGTTCGCACCGCGTGCGAAGTAGGTGGCTGGAATAACGATATCCTAACCCAAAAAGCTGAACCGTTCGTGGTAGACACATGCTCTGTCGACTGCCGGACAGAAGAAAACGGTGGCATGAAGCCGAGAGTTCAAGCTACGTAGGTCAGCTACGTACGCCAGGACCTGTCCTGGCGCGCCTCTCATCGTCAGGACAGGTCCTGACCTACAGTTACTGATCTGTACGGCGAGTTCGCAAAACAGAAACGAGCTCCCCGACCTGGAGATTAGGGTTTTTGTTCTGCGACGATCTCCAGCACCATCGACGTAATCATCCATGTACTCGGCTCGGATTCAGCCATGTCAATTTCTCTGCGAACGGACGCCGTCCATTCTTCGTCAACGCGACCCCATTCGACCAGCCGCTTAAGATTGATGTCCAGGAATGCTGAGGGCCAGCGCCAGACATGATCGTGCGGCCTGACGCAGAACACTCTTGGTATTGCGGATCGAACTTCGAAGCCGAACCGAGCGAGTACCGTGGGCAAGGCCAATGCAATGTCCGGTTCGCCACCGGTGGCTCGCCAGCACCCCATGACGTGCTGCACGAACTCTTCGACGAGTTCGTTACGAGGGGCAAGTCGCCAAGTTGAGTAGTCAGCGTACTCGTGGAAGACCACGACTCCGCCAGGCCGCACGACGGAAGCGAGTTTTTCGACGAGCGTTGCAGGCGACGGTAAGAACGAGGCCACCCACCGAATCCACGCGGCATCATAATCGTGACCCGGTGGTGGATCAGCCATCAGATCGAGTTCGTGGAAGTGAACAAGCAAAAAGCCGCGATCCTGGCACGTATGCTTTGCCGCTCGCAGAAAATTCGCGGATCGCTCAACAGCAACCACGATACCTGTCGACCCGACGATCTCCGCAAGATCGACCGTTGCGTATCCAGGGCCTGCGCCGACATCCAGAACTCGCGATCCGACCGTAATGCCCGCTTGCTGCCAACAATTCAGTGCTGTCGAACGCCAGACACGGTGCTGCAGTCCAAGACGCTGGAGTTCTTCGTCGTTCGTGCCCAGCACATAGTCTCGTTCGTTGGCCTGCGTTTTCATTTCTTTTCCGTGTCAGACTGTGGTTCTGTTAATCTCGCAGCACTATCCCAGGCCATGAGGGCTTTTTTCCGGGTTGGATCCCAACGGTAGTCTCCCAGCACGCCGGTCTCACGAATCACGCGGTGGCAGGGGATGAGGTACGCAAGTGAATTCTGACCGACGGCTGTGCCTACAGCCCGCGCGGCACCGCGATGGCCGACCTTTTTGGCGATATCACCGTAGCTGACCAACGTGCCCTGCGGTACGTCCAGCAAAGCACGCCAAACACTTACCTGAAACTCTGTGCCACGGACGTAGGCGCGTAGCGAAGCCGTAGATGAACCATTCCCTGGATTCTGAAAAAGCAAATCCCTTAGTTCTTTGGTGGCGGCATCGTCCCACTGAATCTTCGCCAGAGGCCAACTGATTTGAATTTCAGCCACAGCCTGTTGACGGTTTTTGGATGGGACGAAAGACAGATGACAGATCCCTCGAGGACTTTCAGCGACGAGACACGTGCCAAACGGACTGTCGGCAAACCCCGCCATAATCACCCATCCTGCTCCACCGGATTTCAGTTCGCCTGGGGAAGCCGCTGTCAGGCTCACACAGAGGTCATGCAGGCGACCTGGTCCGGACAGACCAGCGTCCAGTGCGGCATCGAGTACGCTTTTGCCGTTCCGCACATTTTCTGGGTGTGAGCCAATGTGAGACACTGCAGGAAATCTTTCGGCGTAATTCCTGCCCAACGCGAAAACAGACGGTTAAAATTGAATTTGCTCAATCCCGCATGTTCAGCAAGCGTATCCAAATCAGGCTGGTCCGTGTGGCGATCGTCGAGAAATCGAAGGATATCGCCGATGCGTTCGTAGTCGTTCATATCCTCATTCTACAAGTCATCCGGAAGTCTTCCACCCGATTCTTGCGGCCGCTCGACCGGCATAGCAGTGTCTTAACACCTGACACCGTGTGGTCAGTCAAGCGTAGTGCGACATACGTTGGTTTCTTTTGCTCACGAAGTGAGTCCGTTCGGGGCGGTCCCCCCGCCGGACCAGATGCCGTGAGATTCGCCGAAAACCTACGGACCGGACGATACGGATGTCGTACGTCAACAAACGTGCGTGATTTCTGGAATACGGTCACGTGCATCAGCAAGTAGAGTCAGGATCGTCCGCATCCGGCGTTCGACAACTGAGTCGAAGGTGTCAAACGTGATCGCGCGACGAATCCAATTCCCGCCACCTAATTACTTGCCTTCGGCGGTGGGCGAGGCATGAGCAGTCGGAGTATAGTGTTTAGCGAGTCGCATTCTTACGAGCCCAACCAGCACATCTTCGTGAAAACGACTAAGGCATCACAGGATGTCGATGTCGGGACTGTGGATTGGCCGAGCCGCCGGTCTTGGGGCAACTGTTAATTCCGATCGCAATATTTGCAGACGGTTTTCGAGGTGATTCCAGAGCAGTGCGTTATGATCCGTCGGCGGCGGCAGGCAGAACCTGGATATTGTCTGGCTCGATTTGCAGCGGTGCGCCCGCCAATTTACTCAACCTTCAAAAGGATCAGCGAAGTTGACAGCTACGCCACCCAAAGTCGATCTTGTGATCACGGTGGTGGCGTGCTGGGTGCGTTTCACGCGTATCATGCTCAGCGGCGCGGATTGGGCGTGGTCCTGCTGGATAAGAATTCCGCTCCAGTGGGAGCGACTGTCCGAAACATTGGGCAGGTTGTTCCGTCCGGAATGGATCAACATTGGCAACGATTTGGGCGTGAGAGCGTTGAGATTTACACATCGCTTCAGAAAGAGTTCGATTTGTCGGTGCGCCGACTGGGAAGCATTTACCTTGCCTCGGACGAGCACGAGCTTACTTTGCTTGAGGAATTACGAGCAATCGATGCTGCGAACGATTATCACTCCGAACTCTGGAGTCCGCAGCAATGCCGTGCTCGCTATCCACAGCTGAGGCCGGATTATTGTCGCGGAGGGCTGTTCTATCCGGATGAGATTTCAGTGAATCCAAGAATGATGATTCATCAGCTGCATCGGTACCAGGATCAGCAATCCGGATACAGATCGTACTTTCAGACATGTGTCTGTGATCTTGCCGAAGCCGGCGGCGATATCGAAGCGCGAACGACCGACGGAAGAGTGTTCCGAGCAGAGCGTGCCATCGTGTGCAGTGGCAGCGAGTTTCAGCTCCTGTTTCCGCATGAATTCCAACAGAGTGATCTCACCGCCGTGCGGTTGCAGATGCTGCGGCTGAAACCACAGTCAAATATTCAAATGCCTGGTAACGTCCTTACCGGACTGTCGATTCGGCGGTACGAAAGTTTCGCTCAGTGTCCATCCTGGTCAACCATAAAGAGTCGAGAGGCTGAGGATTGCTTCTGGAGAAAATGGGGCGTGCATATCCTGTTCAAGCAGGAAGCTGATGGCGGTATTATTCTTGGCGATTCACACGAATACGCCTCGGCAAGCCGCCTGGACGATCTGCAGTTTGATCTTCGGGGTGATATCAATGACTATTTTGTGGCGGAAGGCATGAAGATATTTGACCTGCCGTCCTGGGAAATCGAAGCGGCATGGTACGGAGTCTATTGTCAGACCAGCCATCCGTCCGGGATTTTCACGAAAACGATTGGCAACAACATTCACATCGTGACCGGCATCGGTGGCAAAGGAATGACAAGCAGTGCCGCATTCACAAAGCATCACTTGAAAGAGATCTACAATGATTAAGCTCGTCGTATTTGACATGGCCGGAACAACAGTTGATGAAGACAACGTGGTTTATAAAACCGTGAGAGCTGCCATTAATGCCGTCGGGTATCAATTCACTCAGGAACAGGTGCAAATGGCGGGTGCCGGCAAAGAAAAATCACAGGCGATACGCGACGTTCTTGCCCTGGATGGCAAGACGCACGCAGAGGATGAGGTGGCGACCATCTTTGAGGATTTCAAGCTGCGTCTGGTGACCGCGTACGACTCTCTGCAAGTGACAGAACAGCCGGGGACATCAAAGGTATTCGCCGCGCTTCGTGAACACGGAATCAAAGTCGTGTTGAATACGGGGTATGATCGAGCCACCGCTGAAGGGCTGATCAAGAAAATCGGCTGGCAGGTCGGGGACGATTTTGACAGCCTGGTGACGGCCAGCGATGTCGATAACGGTCGACCTGCCCCCGACATGATCTATCAGGCGATGGAAGGTAACGATGTTGCGTCGTCAGAATTCGTCGTCAAAATCGGTGACTCAGCAATTGACATCGAGGAAGGAAAAAACGCTGACTGCGGAATGACGTTCGGCGTCACCTCCGGTGCACAGACAGAATCTCAGCTTCGGGCTGCGGACCCGACGCACGTGGTGCACAGCCTTGAAGAAATGCTCGACCTGATTCTCGCTCAGTCGTCGAATTCTTAACGTCCAGGAAACAGCGAATTTCGCGGACTCATGGCCGCGGTTGACGCGTTTTGATAGCAGAACGGCTGCCCCCACGAGCCAGAAACGGTTACGTCAATTTGTAAACTGCTGTCATTGAACAGCACCACTTGTTTCATCTGTTCAGTGCTTTTTCGAAACCCGAAGCGTAAGCGACGCGATCAGCGCAACTTGTCTCCTCGCTTACGTTTCGGGTTAATATGAAGAAGAAAATGGCGCTGTCCAACTAAGCCACTCACCAGAATGCGCGCCTTCGTCGGACTTTACAAAGCCCGGTCTGATTACTGAATGGACGTCTGCAGATATTGGATGTAGTGTTCAAGTGGTGGCGTCCGGAGATCCGGAACCTTCGCGGCATCGTCCCAGCGCCGCAGGCGGACGGCATCGTTTGCGAAGGAATTCTGTTCGAACACTTCGGTTTCCTGGACAGACATGGGACCGCCCTGCAATCCCAGACTGATGATCGATGGTTCACTTAACCGATCCTGATATCCGACAAACTTCGCACACATGTATCGCTTTGCCGGGACATGAAGTCGAACGGGTTCTGTCACCGCGTCGCCAAAGATCTGTTTCAGATAACGGTGGCCAAGGTCTTCATGAGCGTCGTCGATTCCACTGTCAGGTGCGTCATCCGGAAGAACGTGCAGCAGGTGGCCAACATCATGCAGCAGTGCCGCAGAAATGAGTTCTGACGAAGCATCATCCTGTTCTGCCAGCATCGCGGCCTGAAGAGCATGCTGAATTTGACTGACCGATTCTCCTCCGTACTCAGAATCTCCTCTCTCCCGCAAAAGCTTGACGCAATTTTCAATCGATGGCATGAATCTTCCTTCGTAATCAAAGCCGGACGGCGATGTGAACCGTTCCCTCCGCCTCGGCATTATCCAACGGTTGAACAACCTCTTCGAAGACAGCAATTCCGGCAGGAGCCCGGACTGGTTTTATGCACTCGCGTCTGAGATCTCATCCTCATTATGCTGCGCCTGAAACACCCTCTGAAAATAGACAAGTGCCCAGACGATCGCGCCAATACTGACGGCTGAGCCCCAAAACAGCATATTCCGAAAGAACCAAAGAATGTCAACGTCTTCCGGACCGAACATCTTCATACATACGACGGCAGCATAACCGAGGTAGCCAAGCGAATCCGCGACGTACATAAGGAATCCAAGATTCCCGCTGTGACGTGACGCCGCAACGATGCGTTCAAACACAGTCGTGTGGAACGCAACATACGGAAGGTAAAGTCCGATCCCGCAGGCCACCATGAAGGCAAACGGTTCGACGTGCCCCTGCCATTGAGCCAACGCAGCTCCGATGGTCACCACAAAGCCGGTACACATCAATACGGTCGCCGCGCGCAGCGCAGAAACATTCCGTACGAAGCAGATCGCAAGCGCATTCAGAGCCGTTGCGACAATTCCCACAATCGTTTCCGACCGGGCAAACACCGACGGCTGTTCCTGAACGCCAAGGCTGGTCCAGATCTCAACTCCGAAATCGTCGCGGATCGTTCGGGTGATCGTGAGCACGATGTACACGAAAAGCAACATCGAAAGTCCCGGTGCATACGCACGAATGAAGTCCCGACGTTGCTGACCGGTCATCGCTTTGCGTTCTGAACGAATTTCGCGATCCTGAATTGTGGGTTCGGGCGTCTTGTGGAGCAACCAGACGGAAAAGAACAGCGGTGGAAGGAACATTGCACCGGTCATGAAGGGCATGTGAAATTCACTCACCCCATGGTCCACAATCAGCCATCGACCGACCGATTTCACGATGCCCGATGAAACGATGAAACTCGCACACAAGCCTGCTGCCAGTGCTTCCGTCTGGCGTCGACCTTCGAGGTATGACAGCACGATCCCGAAGATCAGACCGAGCGGCAGGCCATTAAGAAACAGCATGACGACCTTCGCAGAAGTCGGCAGATACGCGAATCCAACGAGTGCAAGTTCGGCAAAACCAATCAATGCCAGCAGCGTGACAGCACGGCGCGACCGAGGCATCTCGGAGATGATCTTCACGCCGATGAACTTCGACAGCATGTAACCGGACAATTGTGACAGGACAAGGACCGTCTTCAGGCCCAGTCCAAACACCTCCTGGCCGTCGAATGTGCCGGCGGTAAACGGCTTGCGAAACGCGTACATACAGAAGTACACAGAAAACGCCGCTGCCGCCGCAGTCAGATTCGAAAGTCGAGAATCACGAGGAGGCTGATGCACGCCCTGTTCCGGCAACGGAATTTAAAACAGTAGTCACTCACAGCTGAACAACGACCGACGCATTCGTGCCGTCAGCGTTATGCTTTGTAGCGAGAATCATAGGTGAATCTGAGTTTCCTGCCAGCGCACAGCAAATCGCAATGTGGAATCGACATGGACCTCAATAGCAGGTTGAGGCACGCACAAGCCGTTGCTCAGATGACACGTGCCGCAATACGGAAGAGTTTGAGGAACGATTTCGCCAGGACTGTTCTGTGGTGACGAAGAAGTCCGAACTCAGCCAACCGATGCAGCGTCAGCGGCGTGCTGTCAAACGTCTGTCATAAACAGGGTGGTAGGATTACGCGTGTCAGCAAATCTATGAGTTGATGAGAAAACGACAGACTCGTGCGAAAGGACGGCTCGGATTGAGGCGCGCTACTTCTTGCTGTTCTTGTTTGTGGGCGTCTTCTTCGTCGGCTTTTTGTTTACCTGGGGGAGATGGGCGGCCAGTTTTTCTTTGATGGCGGCCATGTCTGTGCTGCCAGCGAGGTTGGTAAACTCGTACGCATCGTTCTTGTGATCGTATAGTTCTTCAGTGCCGTCGGCGTAACGAATGTAACGGTAACGCTCGTCGCGGATCGCGTGATTGAGGTAACCGTGGGTCGTGAGCGCAACGCCGTCCCAGTTAGACTTTGGATGCTCGAGCAGCGAGACGATGCTCTTGCCTTCGAGATGTCCGGGAGGTTCCAGCCCGGCCAGTTGGCAGAGTGTGGGGTAAATGCTCATGAAGTCGACCGGCCGATCACAGATCGTTCCGGGTTTCGTGACGCCGGGCGCGACCCAGATGAACGGAGTGCGCGTGGCTTCCTCCCACAGCGCGAATTTGCGCCAGTGTTGTTTCTCGCCCAGGTGCCAGCCATGGTCGCCCCAGAAGACGATGATGGTGTTGTCGCGTTCGGGGCTTGCTTCGTAGGCGTCGAGCAGGCGGCCAACGTTCATGTCGACGTAGGCGATCGTCGCGAGATAGGACTGGACAGCGTCTTTCCAGCGGCCGGACTTAAGAAACTTCGCATGGTCTTTCTCAGGGCCCGCCATCCGCACGCCGGCTTTGGAAAGATCGTCGAGATCGTCCTTGCGGTGAGGCGGTAGCCGGACGTCTTCACGGAGATACATGTCGTAGTATTTGCGAGGTACGGCCCACGGAAGATGGGGTTTGATCAGGCCGCAGGCGATGAAGAACGGCTTGTCACGTTTCTGTTTCATGCGGTCGATGCAAAAGTCGACGGTGTGCCAGTCAGGGAGATCTTTGTCGTGAAGGTTAAGGGGAAGCGGTTCGTGGTAGCCTTCGAATTTCGTGGGAGCACGACCGGCACTATTCTCTCTGGTCGTGGGCGGGTACTCGTCCCACTCAGAAGCGTAGACGCTTTTCATGCCACTGGCGCTGGAGTGGTAGGTCTTGCCCATCGCGGCGGTGTAGTAGCCGTTTTTCCTGAAGTGGGCGTTTAGGTTGAGTCCTTCTTCGATGTGTCGCTTCCAGGGATCGCCGTTGACGTAGCAGCCCGAAGTATGCGGACGGATACCGGACCACAGAGCGGCGCGGGACGGGCCGCAGGCAGGGGCCGCGCAGTGGGCGTTGGTGAATGCCACGCCCATCGCGGCGAGACGATCAATGTTGGGAGTCTTACACTGCGGATTACGGCCGGTGTAGCCGACCCAGTGATTGAGATCATCGACGGGAATGAAGAGCACGTTGGGCGGCTTCGCTGTCGCTGATTGCCCGGAGTTCAGAATGAAAAACAAAACAGCCAGCAGGAAGGCTCTTCGGCGGCCGGGGCGCGTGGACTTCATGAGTTGTTTCCTTTGAAAATCCTCGGACTGAACCAGTCGCTGGATGAAGGCGAGAGAGTCTCGGTCTTGGCCATGGGTAACGATGCGTTCGGCGAACTCTCGGTCGCCAGAACCACTGGGCCTCCTGAGTCTGTATTCTAACAGCGCCTAAGTATAGCCGCGAGCGACATCAAATCCCTGTGCGCATCCTGGTAAAGTCTTTGCAGGGCGGCGGCGCTGGGCAACGTACCGCTGCCATCATCGGGTTGCGAGCAACATTGTCTGCCCGACGAGTTCATGAGAATCGGCGACCAACTGTGAATAGTAGCCGTTGAATTGCTCAGGGTTGATGATCGGATATCGAAGGTGTGACTTACGACGGAAAGTCGCGTTGGACAAGCTCGATCGCCTGACGGGCGAGTCGGCGAACGTGCTTTTGCTTGATGGAGGAGTGCAAGAACCGATTCAGGCCGGCCAGCAGATAACGCTGACAGCCATCCGATGCTCCAGCCAGTTCTTCCTCAACAGCGACCGTTGTCTTCAGCAAATGGGCCGAGAAACTCGGACCACGGAGTCCATGGTCAAGGATAATCTCGTGAACCTCCTGGAACAGCCCGAGACCAACGGGGGGACAGTACGGTTCACGAGAAAAAGTAAACTGCTCTAATTGGACAGCGCCACTTTATCGACTTGAGCAGTATAATAGCAGGGGCTGTGGATTAGATGGTTTGGACGCAGGATTTGATTTTGTCCACGTCGATGCCACGATTTGTGTACAGTCGGATTCGTGTTTT
>JBDONA010000149.1:0-25397 GCA_039831575.1 Fuerstiella sp.
TCAACTCGAATCGCCTGCGGGCCGGCCCGCATTTACCGTCTGAACACTTCAATTTTTGGGTCATCAACCGGCTGACCGGCAAAGCCAATGTCCCGGACGGAATTGATCGCTGCCTCCACGGCTTCGATACCGCTGTGTAGACCAAACTTCAGCGTCATATGATGGCTTTCGCCCGGACCCAGTTTGGGAACTCGACCGGCCTGCCGTTCGACGCTGCGATTATTCGGGTAATTCGTGCCCGGTTCAATTCCGGTGACGTAACCATCGGCCAGAGCGCCAGTGTTCTTCCACACCGTCAGACAGGGCAGTTCATCCAGTGACCAACTGATCGTCGCTGCTTTGTCGGCCGCTTTGTTATGCAGCAATGCTGTGGTGTGGTTGTTTTCGTCGCCGTTGAGTTCCAGCAGATACACCTGTTCCACAAAACCAGTGGTTGGTCGGGCATAGACATTCCATGTATCCAGTCCGATAGCCGCGTGATCATTGAAGGGCTTGACGCTTTTCACCGAAGCGACGACTTGTGCCCCTTCTTCCAGCAGCGGGTTACCGAAGTTGGAGTGGTACAGAATCTCGAACTCCTGTTCCTGAGCGCCCACGTTTCGAATTTCGTCAACCAGCTGAAAGGAGGTTTCGCCCGGTACGACGATGAGTTCGGTATGCAGTTCCAGTTTGGGGCCAAACAGAAATTTTTCGTCAACCTGGCCTTTGATGTGTATCGCGTACGGTGCCTTGCGGTCCACAATCACTTCGACGTTACGAGCCGGAATGTTGGCGATCTTGCCATGCAGTGTCAGTTCCATTTCGGCTTCGTCGCCTACGTTGTTGACGAACTTGTCGGTGCCGGGGTGACCGTTACTTTCCAGTCCGCAGCGACACATGAACTCGTTGAAGCCTTCCAGCCAGCCAAGGCCGCCTCGGCTGTTGAGATTCACGAACTGCGGATTCACGATCTCCTTGACCGGACTGTCCCACTTCAGCACGACGTTTCCGGCGCTGACCTGTAGAATCCCCATGCCTCGAGTCGGGCACAGAACGATTTCCATCACGCCATTATTGATAATGATCTGGTCAACGCCTTCCTGTCGGCCACCTTTCAGTACTGATTTTTGTATCCACCATTGGTGTCGGCAATCCGGTGTTACCTGCGCAGCTTCGGCTTTCCAGGATTCGTCGTTGTGCCCTTGTTCGCTGGAGATCACAGTGTGGCGGAAACTGTCCTGGCCGTGAGACACTGCCATCAGAAAGACAGCCGCCAGCAGCCCGGTAACGACTGACCGAAGTTTTATCCGCGACGACTCGCCATGGTTATGAAAGAAAACTCTGGTCCGCATCTGTAATCCTTCACTAAAAAGCCGGGCACTGAATCAGCCGCGTACTGCAGGGTGAAGTTGAACAAAAGTCGGTGCTGCGTCAAGTCGCCGCCGGATTCGGCAATTTGAAAGACGTTTGAGATGACAGGGCGGCCGAATCACGAGATGATTCTGGCCGGAACCTTCTGCCGGTCGTCACAGGATCGGTGGGGCAGCGAGTTGAAGGCGTGGTTGCCGACCACGGCGGATCGTGACGGAGTGCCGTCACGAAAGCTTGAACAATCCTCGGCGCGACAGGAGGCGGAACGTGGCAAGACAGAATGAATCCAGTCCGGTTAATCTGTCGAACCGTGCTGTGGACGGCCACAAGGGGACATTTGGGCGGGTGCTGGTGATTGGAGGCTCCGTGGGGATGAGTGGTGCTGCCTGCCTGTCGGCGACGGCGGCATTGCGGGGAGGGGCGGGGCTGGTGTCGGTGGCCGTTCCGAAATCGATTCAGGCCATTGTTGCCAGCTACGAACCGTCGTACATGACGATTGGGCTGCCGTGTTGTGGCAGTGGACTGTTGTCTGACGTTGGCGTTGACGACGTGCGTCAGCTGGTGGCTGGCAAGGATACGATTGTGGTTGGTCCCGGGTTGGGGCAGTCGAAGCAGGTGGCGGACCTCGTCTTGTCATTGTTCAGAGAATCAGCCTGCCCGATAGTTATTGATGCAGATGCGTTGAATGTTGTTGCTGAGTACGAGATGTTCGGCGTGGTGGATTCGAGTCCGTCCTGCATCGTGACGCCGCACCCGGGTGAGTTCGCACGCTTAACGGGGCTTTCCGTCGCAGAAATCCAGGACCACCGTACAGACGTTGCCCGCGATTTTGCCGCGCAGCACGAGGTTGTCGTCGTGCTGAAGGGGGCTTCAACGGTGGTCACCGATGGGGATCGCGTGTTTGTGAATTCGACAGGAAATTCAGGTATGGCAACGGGAGGCAGCGGCGACGTCCTGACCGGAATCATGGCGGCCCAAGTCGGTCAGGGGCTGCCTTTGTTTGATGCGGCATCCCTTGCTGTTCACCTGCACGGCATGGCGGGGGACCTGGGGGCGGCTGAAATGTCGGAACGCGGGCTGATCGCTTCCGATTTGCTGCGTTTTCTGGGACCAGCATGGCGACATCTTCTCAGTGGCTGCTCGGAATGACGTCATCCACCTGCTGTGTTCGGAATTTTAGCGGCACGGCGACCGACCGGCGGACGAAGCCAATGGTCCCGGTCGTGCCCGAAAATCTGGATGCGATACCGGATCTTCGACAGAAGTTCCCGTTATTCGCGTGTCCCACGTCAGTATCTGTTGTAAAAACATGGGAATTGTCGATGTTCGCGGCGACGAAAGCCGCAGTTGTACCGTGCGGATATGGCGACGCCGATTGAGGAGGAGTGGTGGCGTGTGACGATTTTACGATGGCTGGTCGACCCGCATCGTTGACATTTTGACCGGAAAACAGCTAGCATCGGCGTACCAATCGCATGCGGTTCCGCATCGAATTGCTTTAGAACTGAGTCTTTCTGCTGGCGGCGAATTCCGACTTCCAGCTCTTCTGTTATTTCCCTGTCTAGTAATTAGCTGGAGTTCGCCATGTCCACCGCAGTACCGGATCGCAAATCCCGGCGCGTGACGGGTCGCGTTCCGGTTATGTCCGAGACAAAGTATGACGTTGCGACATCGATGCAGATTGCTGCCGCTGTCGGACTGGGGATCTTTGTGGCGATACTGATCGCCATATGGCTCAGCAATCTGCTGCCGGACGTTCAATCGATTCCAATCGTGATGGAATCCGGCGACGGGGGCTTCGAGGACGGAAATCCGGATGAAACTCTGGACGTGGAATCGCCCCTGGATCCGACAGACGATCCGTCCCTTTCGAACGATCAGAGCGAAACTCAACTGGAAGAGATTACGGAACAGATACTCACGTTGTCTGCGACCGCAGCGCAAATGCAGCAGCCCAACGACTATGCCGACGCGAGTGGCGGGGGAAACCCTGGCAGTGCTGAGGGAAGTGGTCGACCATTTGGCAGCGGCGGCGGAGTTCGCGGTGGCGTAAAACGTGAGCAGCGGTGGTTTGTGGAGTTTGCTGATCAGGGAAATCTGAAGTCCTACGCCAGGCAATTGGAATTCTTCAAGATTGAGCTAGGCTGTGCATTCAAGGACGGCCGCATATATTACCTGAAGAATATGGCGAGCAGTCCATCACTTCGTGAGGCGCGGCTGAACAGCAAGGACCAGCGGCTGTTTATGAACTGGCAGGGGGGCGATCGCGTCAAGGCGGACATCGAATTATTGACAAAAGCGGGTGTTCCGACGCCCGAAGAAGGCATGGTTCTGCACTTCTATGATCCAGGCACTGAGCAAATGCTGGCACAACTTGAGTCGGAACGTGCTGGCGGCAGGCCTCCGGAACAGATTCGCCGTACTCGTTTTCAGGTGAAAAAAGCGGGCAGTGGTTATGAATTTGTGGTTACCAGTCAGAAATTACGTTAACACCGGGCACTGACCGATGCTACTCGTTTGAACAGGCCGGATGGCCGGAATGAAATACAGGTTCAGGAAAATCTTATGCACTTCTTGTCCGTTTTATGCACTTCGCTGACAGTCACGTCGTTTGCTGCGGTCGACACCGGTCCGATTCTGGACCAATTCGGCAATCTCATCTACTTGTCGATGGCGCTGGCTGCCGGGTACGGTATGTACTGCATTATCGTGCTGATGCGGCGGGTGAAGAAAAAAAGCTTTCCCGGCCGCGAAGCCGCCAGTGCCTTTCTGGATGATGTCAGCGAACTGCTTGAAAAGAACGACTTTGAAGGCGCGGTGGACATGTGTGACACTCCGGAGCTCTGGTCGCGAGCCGTGCCTCAGTTGGTTCAGGTGGGCGTCGAAAACCGAGCCAAGCCGATCAAAAAAATCAAACAGATCGTGGCTGATTTCTTCTCACGTGAGATTCTTGCGGAATTTGATGTTCGCACGTCGTGGGTGAACACCATTGTGAAATCTGCTCCGATGCTTGGTCTGCTGGGCACGGTGACCGGGATGATTAAGGCGTTCAAGAAGATCG
The DNA here is from genome assembly GCA_039831575.1 of Fuerstiella sp. Taxonomy (GTDB): domain Bacteria; phylum Planctomycetota; class Planctomycetia; order Planctomycetales; family Planctomycetaceae; genus Fuerstiella. Next base: position 4,412 of record JBDONA010000149.1, read on the forward strand.
CCGGTACCGGAGATTCGGGCGTTAAACCCGCTGAATTGGCGTCGGACATCAGCTTTGCCTTGTTTACGACCGCAATCGGTCTGGCCATCGCAATCCCGTTGGTGGTCCTTGGTGCGATGGTTCAGACTCGAATTTCAAGGCTGCAGGATTCCGTACAGGACAATCTGGGAACGTTCTTCGATGACCTCGAAGCCGCTCAGATTCGTGGAGAGGATTCACCATCGTGAGGTTTTGGCAGAAGCAGCATTGCTCTGTAAAGTGGGCGCCGCGGACGACTTCGCTGTCGGAGATTTCATTTCCAGACGTGGGTGGTGTACGTTCTGACCGCTTAGGGCGACTTCGGGAGATTCGGTGTGTTTGATGAAGGCGGGTTTGGCAAAAAAAAGAAGAAGAAAGACGAAGCCGAGCTGGACATCACTCCCATGATCGACGTCGTTTTTCTGCTTCTGATTTTCTTTATGGTCACCTCGACCATGCAGGGTACACCGGACAGAGATATTCCGCCGGCATCATCGGGAACCAATGCGACCGTCGCCGGACATATTGAACTGGTCGTCAAGGCACCGGCTTCGTCCGGGTCTGAGGGGGAAATCCTGCTGGATGGCGAGCCCGCGTCTCTGGATCAGATCAAAGCCGATCTGACTCAGCGAGCAGCATTGGGCGAGCTGCTGAAAATTATGATTTATGCGGAACGCGACGTGAAGTCAGGCTTTATCGGCGAAGTCGAACAGGTGATCGGCGAAGTGGCCGCGGAAACGGAAACAGAAATTCAGATGAACTTTGCGGTCAGCGATCGGCGTTAACAGGCAAGCGACTGAAATTGAAAAATGGCGGATCTGGTAGATAAAAAACTTGGAGAATTCCTCCTGCTGAGGCATATTGGCAGCGGTGGCATGGCCGACGTCTACCTTGCGGAGCAGACTTCTCTGCAGCGGCATGTCGCCGTGAAGGTCATGAAACCTGCTTTGATGGCAACGTCCGGCGAAGTGATGCTGGCTCGATTCAAGCAGGAGGCCATGATGGCTGCCGGCCTGAATCATCCGAACATCGTTCAGGTCTACACAATCGGCGATGAAGAGGGGTATCACTTCATCGCACAGGAATTTGTGAAGGGTAAAGATCTCGCCAGCATTCTTAAATCGAAGTCCACGCCGGATCTCGGTTCGTGTCTGCACGTCATCCGCCAGGTTACATCGGCTCTGAAGGCTTCCGGGCAGGCCGGAATTGTTCATCGTGACATTAAGCCGGAAAATATCCTGGTGACCAAGAAGGGCGAAGTCAAAGTTGCCGACTTTGGCCTGGCTCAGTTGCACGACAATCCCGATGGTGGCGGAATCACCCGGGAAGGAATGACGCTGGGAACGCCGCTGTATATGAGTCCTGAGCAGGTCAACGGAACGGAACTTGACCCGCGTTCCGACGTCTATTCATTGGGCGTAACGTGCTACCAGCTGTTGTGCGGCAAGACGCCATTCACCGGAAGTACGGCCATGGGAATCGCCGTTCAGCATCTGAATACCGTGCCCCCACCGCTGAAGGAAGAGAACCCCCAACTGCCGGATATCATCTGTCGGATGGTACACCGCATGATGGCAAAACGTCGCAGTCTGCGGTACGCCTCGGCGGCCGATGTGTCGTCGGATCTCAAGCTTCTGATCACGGCCTATCGACAGGGCAAATCGCTCGATCTTGTCAAACTGCCGATCCTTGATGAACTGGATCGCGTCGCTGAGAAGGCCAAAGGCGAAAAGGCAGCTGAGCCTGGTGCCACCGCTGGTGCTAAGGTGTCCTCACGCCAGACACGAAAGGTCGACCCGGCTGAAGTTGATGTCGAATTTGCAGTCGAAGCAGATTCGTACGAGGTCTCGGAGACGTTGTCGGAAGACGACGATGTCGTCGATGATGAGGCCACGTTCTCGGAACACCCCCAAGTTGCGAAAAAACGGGCGGCTCCGCAAGTCGAAAAACCCAAAGTTAATACGATTGTCCGAGTCAGTCTGCCATCATGGGAAGAAGAGGAAGAGGACGATGTTGAGTTGGGCAGACCGGAGCCTGACTTTGAAGAAATGGACCTCACTCCAATGGTTGATGTCACGTTTCTGCTGCTGATTTTCTTCATGATTACCGCATCATTCACTCTGCAGAAAAAGATTGACGTACCTCCGGCGCAGTCTGATGCCGTCTCCGCCGTGAGTGTTCCGGAAATGGAGAGTTCGGCCGTGGAAGCCATCATTGATGCAGAAAACAGAATCTACATTGATGATTTGCCGGGTGAGTCGTTTAAGGAAATTGTCGGTCTGTTGGAAACGTCAAGGGCGACTGCCGACGCGGTGGAACTGAAACTGTTAATTGATCCCGAGTCGACTCACGAGAAAAGAATTCTGGTCGCAGACGCTGCGGCCCAGGCCGGATTCACAAAAATCAATTCCATGATCAAAGAGGTTGATTGAGCGTTCAGGGTTAGTGGAACGCAGGCAGTGGTTTGATGGAGGCCAGCTGCATTTTCATACAAGACGTCCCTCAAGAAAAAGTTGGGTGCCAAAGTGCCGACGGAAGATTACGACGATATCGACGAATTTGAAGACGACGACATCGAAGAGGTCGATGAGCTCGACGATGACGATGACGATGACGCCGATGACGCCGATGACGGCAAGCAACAGAGCGACAGCGACACGACTCTCGAAAAGGGTCGTCGCCAGCTGCGCCGTGGTCGGCTGTCAGAATTCAGCGATAAACTGTCCGGTGGTGCGGCCCGACCCGGCGAAAGAGACGTCAAGAAATCGCCTTTCGTGATGATCATGGCGGGCGCGATTATTGCCCTCACGCTGCTTGGTCTCGTTTTCTTTGTCATGATTCTAAGTAAGAGCGAAGAACGTGCTTTTGCTGAGGCGGAGAAAAAATTCGAGGAACAAAGCTACCCGGAAGCGAAGGGCAGGCTGGTGGATTTTCTGGAGGCCTACCCGGACGGTGGCTATGCAGACCAGGCCCGGATTCTTTATCACAAAACCATGGTGTTGGAGATCATCATGGGGACGAGTTTTACCCCTGATAGCATTTCCGAAGCACTGAAGAAGCTGAATCATTTTATTGACGTCTGTCGCGACCTTGAAGGTTTCAACGACGAACGCGACCACGTCCGCCGATATGCCGATCGAATCGTCCGGATTGGCGCAAATGTGGCAACCGGTGACCCCGCCAAGAAAATCAAACCAACCATGCAGCCGCTGGAGGACAGTAAAGCTGCCAAGGCCATCATGGATCAGTTTGCCGGCGCCGATGGTCTGCCACGTTCGCTTGACGACGAGATTCGGGCACTTCATCGCAGGGCGGAAGCCGCCATCCGCAAAGCTACCGTACTGGACGGGGCGCTGGCAGAAATTAACGGCCATCTGGAGGCAGACGACACTCTGGCTGCCCTGGAGTCCCGGCAGGCGCTGATCGACGAATATGAAGTCCTGAGTGATGACGCGGATGTCGAAAAGATTCTGATCATGATCATGGAGCGAGAGAAGGCTCTGACGAAACGGGAAGATCTGCATACGGACGCCGTGACCGAAGATTTTTCCTCGTCCGACAGGGTCTCGGCATCGTTGACATTGCGTACCCAGGTGACCGTTGATCAGGTTTCGCAGGGCAAGCTCGTCTTCGCAGTGGGTGTTGGCAGTTGTTACGGAATTGACTCCGAAACCGGAGAGCCTGTCTGGAAACGTGCCGTTGGCAGAGACGCACCGTTTGCTCCGATTGCTGTCGATGCATCGGAGCCGTCGCTGTTGACCTTTCACACCGACACAAACGAACTTCTTCTGCTGTCACAGAAGAACGGCGATTTGTTATGGCGGCAAAGAATTCTGTCACTACCCTCCGGACCGCCGGTCATTTTTCAGCAGCAGATTTATCTGACGACCGAAAGCGGAGAACTATGGAAGATTGCAGTAGGCTCCGGCAAAGCGGTTTCGCGTGTTGTCTTCAATCAACCCGTGGTCGGACCGCCGGCTGTTACGCGAGACGAAAAGTATATGGTGATCGCGGGTGACCAGTCGCTCGTTTATACGTTGACCATCAGTCCGCTGGAATGCGTGGCCGTGTCTTATGTGGAACACCGTCTTGGCAGTGTTGAAGCCCCGATTCTGACGGCGGGGAAAATAATGTTGATGGCGGACAACGATTCCGTCGAAAAGGCCCGGCTGCGAGTGCTCCAGATTGATCCTGGCAGTGGTGATATTACCGTGCTTGGAACGGAGATAGTGGACGGCCAGGTCAGAGACGCTGCTCTGCTCAGAGGACGTGTACTGTACATTCCGTCGACACCTCAACGTGTGACGGCGTTCCGTATCAATGATGAACCCGATCCCGGTGACGACCATCTGTCCAGGATTGGTGCCAATCAACTTGAAGACGCGGCCACGGCACCCATTTTTCTGCGAGCCGGCCCAGGTGGTCAGTTGTGGATGGCCAGTGAGGCTTTACGGAAGTTTCAGGTCCGGACCAATACTCTGGAACTAGAGTCGGACGAAGTGGCGGAAGGACTGCATCTGCAACCGATCCAGATGTCCGATCAGAACTTCTTTGTAACAACCAATGAACCCTATTCGTCGTCCATTTTCTTCACCAGGGTCGAGCCTCAGAAGATGGAAGATCAGTGGCGCACGGTGATCGGCACCAATGTGGTATCAGCCGGTCCCGCCTCCAACAGCGAATCGCTGCTGGCCGTTGGTGACTTTGGTCGAGTCTTCCGGGTGCCCCTGCAGAAAATCAAGACCGGTGGCTTTGTCATCGACGACCTCAGCGATTACCGCGTACCGGACGGTCTGGAAGACGCAATCGGTGGCCTGTCTCTGAGGGATGGTCGACTGGCTGCGTATTGTGGTGGCAAAGAGCCAGGCATGTGGACGTTTACGACGAATGGTCAGCTTGAGCGGATCTGGCTGTTGCCGGGTGCTCCGGAAGTGCCGCCGGTATCACTTGCTGATGGCGTGGTTGTCGCATTTCCTGGTGGCCTGCACTTTACGGCGAACCGTGCAGGCACAGTGCAGGATTATCGAGCGGCGCAGGCGCAGGGCGAGAATCAACAGGCGTCCTGGAAATCACTCGTGGCCCTCAACGATACTCAGGTACTGGCCATCAACTCCAACAACGAACTGATTCGGGTCGAGTATCGGACAAGCGGAAGACGGCATCTGTTCGAAGTCAGCCGGACGCGAATGGAACAGCCGATCGAACTGGCACCTGCGGCCGCGGGGGATTTGCTGGCTGTGGTCACATCCGACGGCAAACTGATGAGACTGTCTGCAGTAACGCTGGAAGTTCTGGATGAACATGAACTCGGCGGAGTTGCTATGAGATCGCCCTATATTTCGGGAGATCGGATTTTTGTTGAAGTCGCTCGCCGTGAATTGAAGGTGTTCGCACGTGACGGTTCGCTGCAGGAATCCGCAACCGTTCCGCTGAACGACACGTTTCTGACAGGCCAGCCTGTCGCTGTCAGTGATGGCGGGTTCGTGGCATGTCTTTCCAACGGCAAGGTGATCGTGCTTGATGCGGAAGGCAACGACACCGGAAAGAGTCTGATGCTCGGTCAGGAAGCGCAAATGGGGCCTATCGTCGTTGGCGACTCACTCATCGTCATTGGAGTCGATGGCAGTCTTTATAGTGTGGAAGATGTCCTTGATTAGCTGCACCAAAATTCACCCTGATTCCAGACTGACCGGCAGTGGCATTCTCAGCGCTGCGGTCCTGTGTCTTTGCGCCAACGTTCTGGTCATTCCATCGGCGTGGGCACAGGACGAACGGCCGCAACTGGAAGACATGGTCTGGCCCTCTGTGGAAGAACTTCTGAAGGCCGATCCGTTCGACTGGATTGTCCTGAAAGACCAGTCCGTCATTGTGTGTCAGCCACTTTATCCTCGTCCTGACACGCTGCAGAAAATGGCTGACGAACTGGCGCAACTGGAGCAGGCCAGGGGCGGCACTGCGGCACAACGGGCTCAGAATTCGGAACGAAAAAAGCGGCTCAGACTACTTGAGGTTAATTTACCCAACGATAACTCGGTGGACTATCAGCTGCCCATCAGTCAGGTGGACTACATCATATCGTTCGAAGATATGATGCTGCGGGAAGCTGATGCACTGGTCGACAGTGGTGAAATCAGTCAGGCTTATGAGTTGTTGATGGAAGTCGAACAGATGGCTCCGGGCTGGCAAGAAGCCAATTCGCGTTTCGCCAGGTTGCTGATCAGAGAAGCCAAACTCAACTTCGAGGACGGAAATACCTATGCGGCCATGGCTCTGCTGGATGAATTGGCGATGCGTGACACCAGCAGCCCACAGCTGGCAGCCATGTTCGGAAAAACCATCCGCCTGTCCGTACAATCGGCCATCGACGACAAGGATTACGATCGGGCGCGTTATTTCCTGAACAGACTGGCGAAACATTTTCCGGAACATCCTGTTATCTCCGATTGGCAGGGACAGTTGCAGAACATGGTGTCGGACATATTTGCCCAGGCTGAACAGCATGCTCTGGCGGGCCGTCACGCGGACGCCGCCGCGGTTGCCACGATGGCCAACAGGATCTGGCCCACGACCCTCCGACGCCAGGCTTCTGGTACTCAGTATGTTACCTGGCCGACACCCGGGAAACTGCGGGCCGACTACAGCAAATACCTCTTCAGACATCAGACGCTGCGAGTCGCCGTGCGTGACTTTGCCCGGACGGACATTGTTTCACCCGTCCTGCTGGAAGCGGATGAAAGAGATCGTGAACTGACCACTGTCTCACTGTTTGTACCGTCCAGCGCCGACGAACTTACCTATTTCGAGTCAGGGTTCTTTGATGAGTGGGATCCACAGGATCTTGGTCGAGAGGTCTTGTTTACTCTGAGGTCGACGCGACCGTATTGGCAAACACAACCGCTTCTCAGTGCCAACCAGATCGCCGAAGCACTCAGTGACCAGCTGGACCCGTCGCGGAGTACATTCAATCCGCGTTTGGCGTCATTTGTCAGTGAGTTTTCAGTGCGTTCGCCGACTCAACTGCAGATTCAATTCCACCGGGTGCCGTTGAGTCTGGAGGCACTGTTTCGATTTCCGGTGATGGGGATTCCTGAGGACCAGCAGCCGGCACTGAAGGACGCAGAACGTCAGACGCTGTCCACCAGATTTGCTCTGGTGGAGCAGGATGAACACCATCGGAAATATCGCCGAATCATTCCGGAACCCGATGGTTTAAGCGACCGCCAATATCATGTCTCAGATGTTGAAGAGATCAGGTTCAGTGACCGACATTCTGAGATTCAGGCTTTTAGTCGTGGCAAGGTGGACGTGTTACCTCATTTGCTCCCGTGGGAAATTGATATTTTCAAGGCATCCAGGCGTGCGTTCGTTCAGGAGTATGCGATTCCGCAAAACCACGTCATCGTTTTCAATCCACTGTCTTCGGCCGTCAAAAACGCGCAGTTGCGACGGGCACTTTCGGTGTCGGTGGATCGTGAAAATCTGTTGAAGAAGGTGATACTGCGGGATCGTGAAATGAAGCACGGTCGTGTCACCAGCGCACCGTGGCACACTGGCAGTTACGCCAACAGTCCTCTGGTGGAGCCTCCGGTTTACGACCACTACCTCGCCTATGTGCTGCGTCTGGCCGCGCTGGAACAACTTCGAATTCCCGACAAGCAAAAGTTCGTTGCCCAGGCAAAACAGAAGGTGCTGCAGGCGAAAGAGGAATGGGATGAAGTCGTGTTTCGACGCGACCATGCCAAACAGATCACCGCCGCCGTGCAGCATATCCAGCTGCCAACGTTGCGCATGGTGTGCGATCCGGACGAAGTGGCCACGCTGGCTGCTGAGAAGATCGTCGCCAGATGGACAGCACTGGGCTTTGATGTGGAGCTGATTCCAGCCGATCAGAAAGGCGAAAAACTGGCCGCTGATGGCTGGGATCTGATGTATCGGCGCGTCAGGATGATGGAGCCATTGCTGGATCTGTGGTCAGTGTTGCTGTCAGACGATCAACTTGACGTCGATCGACTGTCTGCCTACCCGGACTGGATGCGGCAGGAACTGATTAATCTCGACTACTCCAGCAGCTTTGCCGACGCACAGAAGAAACTTTTTCTGATCCACCGCCACATGATCGCTCAGGCATTCCTGATTCCGCTGTGGGAGCTGGATGATTACATAGCTTTTCAAAACAACGTCTCCGGATTTGAAGGGCGACCATTAAGTGTTTACCACGGGGTTGAGCGTTGGTTGGTGAAGCCATGAGAAAGCAATCAGGTTTTCTGTTTCTAATTACGGTGGCTTGCGTTTCCGCAGTCATTTTTTTCCCCAGTCTGCCGACGTCGCCGCTGATTCTGGCCGCCGCGCAGCAAGCTGTGGAAAAGGATGAAACGGCAGCGGCAACAACACAACCACCTCCAACTGCCGAGGCTGAGACGGAGTCTTCGGATCCTGCGACCGCGGCATCGGACGGACAGGTTCCCCCGCCGGAAGCTGACAAAGCCGCCGAAACCGGAGAAGCAAGTGTTGCTACCGACAGTGCAACAGAGCCGGAAGTGGAAATACCGTTTGCCAGCCGTCCGTATCGTGTTCATATTTCGATTGCCTTCGACAGCAATTGCGCGACCAGCGACGCTGTTCGTCAGCAACTCGTTGGCGGGATTGAACGTGCCGTCGCTCGTATGTACGGCCGTATGTGGACGACGACTGTCGAAACCAACGAGTGGCTGATACCCGGGCAGGGCCAACGGCTGGAACGACTGCTGTTGCCTGACGTCTTCGAGCGTTACCCCGAGGAGCAGTACGATAAGGCCTTTGTGCTGACGGTCGAATCCTCAGGTCGATCCTACAATATCAGCTGCCGCGAATACGATTCTCGGATCCATGAATTGACCCCCGTGTATTCCGAACGAACTCTGGATCCACGGTCCATTGGTACGGTTGCCGCTCGTGTGATGAGAGATTCGTTTCGTCCGGTCCTGTTGTACATACGTCAGTTTGATGATGAAGAAGGACGTAGCCTGATGGAGTTGCAGGCGCAGGCTGGAGAGATCATTCCGCCGGATTCGTCGGCTGATCAGGTGAGAAAAGGAGACGTCTTGCGACCGTTTGTTCGATCGATGGAACGTAGGAATCCCAAAAAGCTGAAACAGCTTAAGGCCCTGCCATTGTCTTATATCCGGACTATGTCGGTCGACCGTGATGTTGCGCGCGGACTGATCACGGGCTACTACGCCACACACATGACATTTTCTATGTTCGGCGGCAAAGGCCGCCGTCTGCAGCACCTCGCTATTCGCCAGCGTCCCACCTCCAACAAAAGTCGGGTCAGGCTGGTCCTGCAGTCACGCCTGGACAAGCCGCTGATTTCGCACCGCCTGTCCATTGCCTATCAGCTGGGATGGAAGGATGAAGAAGACGGGCCACAGACGAAACTCGTCAGTGACCGCAATGGTGAAGTGATTATCGAAACGCGCGAAAATCATCCGACGTTCTGGATTCGTGTCTACAGCGGTGCGTCACTGTTGGCACGTGTGCCCTATGCACCGGGACTGCTGCCGCACGATGTTGTGGCATTGCCCGACGATTCCATTCGTCTGGGCGTCGAAGGTGAATTGCAGCTGCTGCAGGACAAGCTTATTGATTCGATTGCCATGCAGGGAGTCCTGCTGGCGCGAGCCCGCAAGGCGGCCAAAGCGGACGATGCCGAAGCTGTTAAGCAGCTACTTGAACAGTATAAGGAAGTTCCCGCGAAGACCTGGTTTCTGGAGGCCATCAGCAATACCCGCATTCCTGCTGTGCAGGAAGCAAAAAAACGCGGCATGGGCTCAACTCGAATCGATAAGTTGTGTCAGAAACTGAGCGAATCGATTGGCACGTTCTTCACCGATGAAAAACGAGCGGAACGTCAGACTGAAATCGATCAGCTTCAGTCCGCCGTGGGTCTTTGATATTTTGCCCTGCCCCTGGTGCAGGCGTGTGCCGTTGAGTCAAATTCAATGACCGGCGGAAACGGTTCCGCAGATTCCGAGCGTTAGCTCGAACAGTCCGTCGAAGACGGGGCAGTTTTGATTGCGGCACGGCCGCATTGGATTGAGGGTCACGTCCTCATAAGGCTGAAGATGCGAAACATCGTTCGTCAGGAAGTCTTCGAATCTTCCCGCACACTCATCATCAAGATTGGGTCAAACGTCCTCACGCGCGGCGATGACCAACTGGATCTGGACTGCATTCGACACCTGTCCGAACAGATTGATCGGCTGATTTCTTCCGGGCGCAAGGTCGTAGTCGTTACGAGTGGGGCCGTTGCCGCAGGTATCGGAATTCTGGGACTCGCACGCAGACCGGCATCTCTTCCGGCACTTCAGGCAGCGGCCGCTGCAGGCCAGACACACCTGATGAAAGCCTGGGGCGAAAATCTGAATCGCTCCGGACATGCCGTCGCACAGATCCTGGTGACTGTCAACGACTTTCGAAACCGTCGCCGGTATCTGAACGTTCGCAACACAATCCGCACATTGTTTGATTTCGACGTCGTGCCGATCGTGAACGAAAATGACAGCGTCAGTATCGAAGAAATTACGCTGGGCGACAACGATCAGCTGGCGTCCATGATTGCCGCTCAGGTGGCTGACCCACTGCTGATCATCCTGTCCGGCATTGACGGTCTGTACGACGGTCCGCCGTCAGACTCAGACAGCAGTTTGATCTCCCTGGTCGAAAAACCGGACGAAACACTTTTGAGTCACGTTGCTGCCGAGCAGAGTTCACGTGGACGCGGAGGCATGTCGGCCAAACTGTCTGCCATCATCGACGCAACCTCAGGTGGCGAGAGTGTGATTCTTGCGAACGGTCGCGCTGAGGGCGTTCTTGATCGGATTTCGCGCGGCGAGGAGGTGGGCACGCTGTTTCTGGCGGCTGGTTCGACGGTACCCGCATGGAAGAAGTGGATTCGCTCGGCGACTCGCCCTGAAGGCAAACTTGTCCTTGACGATGGTGCCTGTCGAGCGGTCGTGGCGGAAGGCAGTTCGCTGCTGGCTGTTGGAATCTCTGACGTCATTGGCGAATTCGATCAGGGGGCGTCCGTCGAACTGGTGAATTCGTCACACAGCATCGTGGCGCGAGGCCTGACGAATTATGCGTCAGTTGATGTCCGTAAAATTTTGGGCCGCCGCTCAGACCAGATTCCTGAATTGCTGGGCCACGTTCCGTATGGAGAGGTCGTTCATCGGGACAATCTGGTCGTTATGGAAGCCGGCCGTTCTGCACAGGCTGACATTGTGGACCGTTGATGCAATCGTTGCAGCCAACATAACCTGACACGGTTAAGACGTTCGCAATCGCTATTATTCCAAAAACCGTTGCCCGTATTCGAACCGTGTCACATCTTACAGGCAAGTCACTTCCAGAGTTTCGTCGGAGTCACACTTGCCATGTTGAACCAACTCAGAGTCGAGTTCCTGCAGTGGACGGGGCAGGTGAAATATCTGGTAGCCGACAAGGCTGGCAATCTCGAGCCCCATGAATTCTGCATCGGCGCCGTCTTCGTCATCGCGATCGGCTTCGTCCTGCTCCTTAGCCGGCGATAGCAGTGGACCACATTCCGACCGCCCAGGTTCGGCACACCCAGCCACAGCTGACCAGGGGCGGGCTGACGGAAGTCACAATCAAACAGAAGGCCGCAAAGACAAATGACCAACCTGTCGTCTTCTTTGCTTCCTTCGCGTCCTTCTGTTCAAGACTCTGTTTCCCAACCGCAGGTCTGTGTTCACATGGCAGACCACACCGAGCTGTGAGGACGGCGTCTGTGTTGCGGATTGCCGGAAATCTCTTACTTACGATCTCCGTTTCACGAAGTCGCGACTGTGAACGTCTCTACGTTTTGCGGGCGCCAGTGACCGCTATTCGCGACGGTGATTCCCGGCAGCCTGCTGCCAACGACTACTGCAGCGTGCGGGCGTAGCGTGTCATTGACCTGCGTTCGGCTTCGGACAGAATCGGTGTGGGCACCTCTTCAAAACGCAGAGTGTCAACAAATGTGATCTCGGAAATCGGCTCTGACATCCACCACACGCCCCGATGACTGAAACGCACTCGTTCGGTCCGAAGTTTGTCTCGTTCGGGACCGTAAATGATGATCGGCGTGTTGCGTGTTCGATAGTCCGCTCGCAGATTGGCAATCGTTTCCGATAGTGACCACCTCAGACAATTGCTCTGGACCAGTATGAGTTCACAGTGCAACTGACGCGTGGCTGCTTCGAATCCTGATCGACCACTGGTGGCGGCTGTGGCCGTGTATCCGGCATCGCTCAGAACTGCGACCGTCGTGGGGCTGTCGCCGCCACCGGAGTCGATCACCACCGCTTCCGGCGTTTTGCCGCCTTCGATGCCGGAAGCGACTGCGGCGGCGGCGAAAGGGCTGGAAATCCCATGAGAGTGCGCGATACCAGCCGCCATGAGTCGAACACGCGACGAAGGAAACAGCAGACAGCTGCGCAGTATATTCGGATGATGTTTCAGGACGGCCGCGCTCTCAGGTCTGCTGAGCACTCCGAACACCGATGCCATGTTTTTCGTCAGCAATGACATTTTCAATGCGGCCACGTCCACACCACCGGGTTCCGCAGTGACGTCCACCACTGGAACGTCAATCTGTTCCGGCCATATGGCGGGCCACGACTGTTCCGTGATCTCGGCAACCAACTGGGCGGCCATTGCCGTCTCATCGTCCGGTCGAATTGATGTCGCGTATCGACTTAGCGTCGTTGCGCGTTCGAGCATGAACGCACCGAAGAGTCTGTCCTCAGGTGTGGCATGCCGGTTTCGCAGATTGCGTTGCGCAAACAGCTGTTCCGGTGAAGGAAAAGGAGCTCCCGCGTCACTGATCAACCGCATGGCTTCGGTTACCAGAGAATCCATCGCGGTGCCCGCCGAGACTGGCAGAGGGCGGCCCGGAGAAAGTTTTTCCGACGCAGTTGTGGCGGCGGCAGAAACCACGGTCGATTCGCCAAAACGATACGGACTCAGGTCAGGAACAATTTCCGGATCGGCCGTCGTCTCAAGCAGTTGCAGAATTCGCGTCTGGCCAGGTTCGTCGGCGTTCGGCAATGCGGTCAACAATCCGTGCCGCAATCGTCGTGCATATTTCTGCAATAACAGTGCGGCAATTTCTCCCTGAGGTGTTGTGGTGTCCGCCGCCAGCAGCGGTTCGACCGCATTTCCTTCAGCACTCAGAATTCGCAAAGATGCTTCCAGTGTCTGCTGTCTGGACTGTCCGAGTACAGTGATTAGTGATGCAACGGCATTGGCCGACGGTGCTTCCTGTCTCATCGCCTCATTCATGAGTCTCAACAGATCGCGTGAAGTTGGCTGCAGTTCTTTGATCGCACTGAGTTTCAGGAACAGCCCGATGCCAAACTCACGACGCAACGAACGCAGCACATCGATCGATGGTTGAGAATCGATGAGATCCTGCAGGTAACCCTGGGCAAGTCCGGGGCGATCCAGGCGTTCCGCCAGGACGGCTCCACGTACCTGGCGGACCGGTGTGTTTGGTTTGAAAACAAATAACTCGTCCCGCGTCGGATCGCCGTCTTCCAGCTGTGCGGTGACGGGTGTCGGGGACGTCAGCAGACAGATTGCAATCAAAACAGCAGCGCCGCGCCGATATTTGGCGCCGCGCGTTTGCAGCAGGCTGACTCCAGGGAAGAATTGAAGCATGAACAATATCGCTGTCCGACCAAACAGAAAATACGCAACAACAACAACGTTGTGCAAAGACACGTCTATCTTGAGGAACTGAGTCCGCCAAGTCCAGAAAACACTGGCACGACAGCTCGGAATGAGGCATCACGCTATTGTTTTCCCATCGACAGCGCTGACAAGACTGCTTGACCGGTAAACGATGGCGTTCGGTCGCACGGTCGATCCCATATCGGCTGACTCTGCAACCAGGCCGCTTGTGGCGGTTATGCGGGCGATTGGGCTGCGCATCGTCTTGTGGAAATCATTCGGCGGAGGGCGATGACCCTGTCCGCTGCTGAACCGTAAGGTCTGCCCGATTTTGATAATCGGCAGGCGCCGACCATTGGAACGACGTCTGTTCGGTACATCTGCGGGGTCTGAAACATGCATACAGTGCACCAGTTGACGGTTGACAAACGCTTCAGCATCACCGGCGTTGTGGGAATGTTTGTACTTTTTCCCACCTGTCTTGGTACAATCTGCGGCCCCGCCTCACCACACCCACCTTGTTGTTTCTGCGCAATGTTCGTCGACATGTCTGACCTGCGACAATACTTCCCGTTACTCATTCTGGTGACCGTCGTACCCGGCTCTACTCCGGCCACCGCTGACGATGACGTTGATTTCTTTGAGGAGAAGATCCGTCCTGTCCTGGTGGACTATTGCTACAAGTGCCACTCGTCAGAATCGGATGAAGCTGCTGGCGGTTTACGAATGGATTCCAGCGCTGGCATGCGCCGAGGTGGCGAAACGGGTCCGGCCGTTGTGCCGAAAGATCTGGAGAAAAGCCTGCTGCTGTCCGCGATCGAATATCGCGATCTGGAAATGCCACCAGACGAAAAACTGGATGACGAAATCATCGCTGACTTCCGCCGATGGATTCGCATGGGGGCAGCAGATCCACGGGACAGTGACACGCCGCAGGACACCGAAAGTGAGCCGGTCGAAGCCACGCCATTGTGGTCGCTGCAGCCGATTCGGAATCCAACAGTGCCGACCGTTCAAAATCGCAACTGGTCGACATCGGACCTGGATCAGTTCGTTCTGGCACAGTTGGAATCCGCCGGTCTGACACCGGCCGTTCCGGCGACAAAGGAAACACTGCTGCGGCGGCTGTCTTTTGACCTGGTTGGTTTGCCACCAACCGTTGATGAATTTCAGACGTTTACATCGTCGGCTGACGACGCGTACCCGGCACTGGTTGACCGCCTGCTGAATTCGCCTCAATTCGGCGAACGCTGGGCACGTCACTGGCTGGATGTAGTTCGCTATGGCGAGTCGACTGGAAGCAGTCGTGATGTGCTGATGTTGTATTCGTGGAGATATCGCGACTACGTCATCGACGCCTTCAACGGCGACATGCCATATGACCAGTTCGTGCGGCAGCAGATTGCCGGGGACCTGCTGTCGGCGGATGGCGCCGCAGATCGACGCCGCAAACTGATCGCCACAGGCCTGCTGGCCATTGGCTCCAAGTCTCTGAACGGAGGAAATCTGGACTTGGACATCGTTGATGACCAGGTTGATGTCATCAGCAAGGCATTCATGGGGTTTACCGTCGCCTGTGCTCGCTGTCATGATCACAAGTTCGATCCGATTCCTACTGCAGACTACTACGCGATGGCAGGGATCTTCCGCAACATCGACACGTTCTACGGTGGCAGTACGTCGCGCCCAAAAAATCTGAAGGACCGACTGAAGGTCTACTTTCCGTTGACAGAGTATACTGCCGAATCGGCCCGTCAGGTCGAAAAGTTGAACGCTGAAGTGGCTGCCGTCCGGAAGAAAATCACTCCGTTGGACAAGCGTCTGAAAGCTTTGAAAAAACAGCTGCCTGAGAACTGGAAAGAAGTTCTGGCGGTGTTCAATTCAAATGTTGACAGGAACGGCGATGTTGAGGCTGTCGTCGGACTTTCGCCGAAAGCCCGACGAACGGTGCAGCAGTACAAAGAGGTGAAGGATCAGCAGTCCGTGCTGAAGCAGGAATTGAAGATTCTTGAGAAACAGCAGGATGATCTGCCGGCCCCGGAATTTGCCTTCGCTGTGCAGGATAAGAAGAAGTCCCGGGACTGGCCGATTCAAATCCGCGGTGAAAAAGGGAAGAACGGTGACACGCCACCTCGGGGTTTCCTGTCGTGCGTTGAATTGCCCGATGAATTCTCGATTCCCGAGGAACAGAGTGGTCGTTTGCAACTCGCGCAATGGGTGACTCATCCTGACCATCCGTTGACCTCGCGCGTGATGGTCAATCGCCTGTGGCAGCATTTGTTCGGTAACGGACTGGTGGAGTCCGTTGACAATTTTGGACGATCCGGCAACGAGCCAACTCATCCTTTGCTGCTGGACTGGCTGGCTCATCGTTTTGTACATCAACACGGCTGGTCCGTTAAGTCGTTGATTCGTGAAATCGTATTGTCGCAGACGTATCAAATGTCATCCGTCAACAACGAAGACGGCTGGCGACAGGATCCGTCTAACCAGTTACTGTGGCGAACCAACCGGCGGCGACTGGAAGCAGAAGCGCTACGTGACGCGATGCTGCTGGCCTCTGGTCAGCTACAGCCAGAGCGGCCCACAGGGTCGCTGGTGCAACAGGTCGGTGAAGGGGAAGTGGGTCGCAATATTGACACACAGCCGCTTGAGGAACCGTTTCCTCATCGCAGCATCTATCTGCCAATTATTCGTGGCCTGTTGCCGGAGATGCTGAAGGTGTTCGACTTTCCCGAACCCAGCAATCCGTCCGGCCAGCGGACTGTCACCAACGTGCCGACGCAGTCTCTGTTTCTGATGAACAGCGATTTCGTCCAGCAGCAAGCCAGCGATATTGCGGCTCGGGTGATGGAGAGTTCGAGCGACAACAAGGATAGAATTCGCTATGCGTGGCTGATGTGTCTTTGCCGCGAACCGGTATCCGCGGAAGTTGACGAGACGCTTCAGTTTCTCAGTCGGTATTCGACGTTGCCGCCGAATGACACGACGCGGAACGTTGATCCGTGGCAGGTTGTCTGCCAGAGTCTTCTGGCGTCCGCCGAATTTCGTTTTATTGATTGAACTTCTGTCGGATACAGGCTTCGGGCTGCAGCGAAAATCGCAGCCTCAGGGCTGTACTCCAACGGAACAGGTGAACTATGAACGATCAGCATCATTTCACTTCCCGCCGTGCCGCCCTCAAATCTGCAACCTGCGGATTGGGTTACCTCGCATTCGCGGGCCTCGCACAGACAGAAGCTGCTGCGTCGAAGGCGGTCAGTTCCCTGGCACCGAAGCCGCCGCATTTTCCCGCGCGGGCTAAGGGGCTGATCTTTCTGCACATGCGCGGAGGTCCGTCCGCGATGGAAACCTTCGAGCCGAAACCGGAACTCGATCGGCGTTCCGGCGAAAAGACCAGGGGTAACCGCTGGCTGACGCCGTCGCACTGGGCCTGGAAACGCCGCGGCGAAAGTGGATTATGGGTGTCGGATTTGTTACGGCATCAGGCTGAAGTTGCCGACGAACTGTGTGTGCTGTCCGGCATGCACACCGACATTTCAAACCACACGCCCGCGATGCTGCAGCTGCATACCGGCAGCTTTCAGTTTACTCGACCGTCGCTGGGATCATGGGTGTTGTATGGGCTCGGTACGGAAAACAGCGATCTGCCTGGCTTTGTCAGTCTATGTCCTCCCGCGATCAACGGCGGTGCCAATAATTACGGGTCTGCTTTTCTGCCGGCTGTCTATCAGGGCATGTCTATCGCAGATGTCAAGACGCCGATCAAAGATGCCAGAATTCGTAACCTTAAAAACTCGCGTTTGGATTCTAACCAGCAGCGGCAGCAGTTGGATCTTATCCAATCGATGAATCGCCGATTCGCCCAACGCGACCCGGACGACACACGGGTGGACGGAGTGATCGAATCATACGAACGAGCCTTTCGAATGCAGTCGGCGCTACCGGAGATCATGGACCTGAGCAAAGAGTCACAGTCCACGCTTGAGATGTACGGCATCGGTGACGGCAAGCCCAGCGACAATTTTGGACGTCAGTGCCTGTTGGCTCGACGAATGATCGAATCCGGTGTGCGTCACGTGGAATGCTGCGACGAATTCTGGGACCAGCACAAGGCTCTGAAGAAGGGTCACGAAGATCGAGCGGCAGCGGTCGATCAGGGAACCGCCGCGCTGATTAAGGATCTGCGGCAGCGCGGCCTGCTGGATGAAACCCTTGTTGTCTGGGGCGGCGAATTCGGTCGCACGCCGGATACTTCACAGCAGAATCTGGACGGTCGCGATCACAACGCCAACGGCTACACGATGTGGTTGGCTGGTGGCGGAGTGAAAAGAGGCTTTCAATACGGTGCCACCGACGAACTGGGCTCTAAAGCTGTGGAGGGGCGAGTTCACCTGCATGACCTGCACGCCACCATTCTGCATCTGATGGGACTCGACCACAAGGGGCTTACCTATCGCTACGCCGGCCGTGACTTCCGCTTAACGGATGTGCATGGTCGAGTGGTTGATGAGGTGCTGGAATAGAAACGTCTTCATTGACGCCCTCGGCTGTCTGAGCCTCCATCCCGTTCGCCGGTCCTCCGGTTTGGGAATGCCTGTCCCGAATGTTCCGTTTCGTCGCCACAGGATCGCTTTGACAGGCGACCTGCGAAAACGCTGGCTGGACATGTGATCCCGTTGTGGAACGTGAGAACCTGGCGAGATTCGGAATCCAAAAGCTGTGCTTTTGCGACTTTTGTGCAGAGCGTCGTTCACGCACGACGGAATCAGGTTAAGCTTTCTGCGAACGATGACGTGTGTTGTCCGCAGACCCCATCATTTTTTTCTTCCATCGCTGCCCCTGTCGCCGACTGGCCGCAAACATGCCCTCAAATGATTACTATCACTTCGACGTCGTTGTCGTTGGCGCTGGCCATGCCGGCGTTGAAGCGGCACTGGCGTCGGCGCGGCTGGGCGCGAAGACCGCACTGCTGACGATGAGTTGCGACACGGTGGCTCAAATGAGCTGCAATCCTGCGATCGGCGGTGTGGCGAAGGGCCAGATTGTTCGCGAGATTGACGCTCTGGGCGGCGAAATGGGCCGGGTCATCGATGCCACCGGTATTCAGTTCCGCATGCTCAACAGCGGCAAAGGACCGGCGATGCATAGTCCGCGGGCTCAGGCGGACAAGAAGGCCTACCAGTTCGAAATGAAGTGGAAGGTCGAGCAGCAGGAGAATCTCAGTCTGCGACAGGAACTGGTTGAAGGTATCGAGACCGACAGTCGTCAGGTCACGGGAATTCGCGTTGCTGGAGGCACGATCTACCACACCAGGTCCGTGATCTTAACAACCGGAACGTTTCTCAAAGCCATCATGCACACCGGAGAAACGAAAAGTGAGGGCGGCCGTGCCGGTGAAAAATCAGCTCACGGCATGTCCGGAGCACTGCTGGATTTGGGCTTCGAACTACAGCGCTTCAAAACGGGCACACCAGCCAGAATCAATGGTCGCACGATCGATTTTTCAAAGTGTGTGGCTCAACCGGGGGACAAAGATCCGCAACCATTTTCATACCTCACGGAAAAGATTGAGCAATCGCAGATGGATTGCCATCTGACAGAAACGACGCCTGAAGTTCACGCTCTGATTCAAGCCAATCTGTCGCGCGCCCCGATGTACACGGGGCAGATCGAATCGACGGGTCCACGCTACTGCCCCTCTATCGAAGATAAGGTCGTACGGTTTGCGGACAAGAGTTCGCATCAGATTTTTCTGGAACCTGAAGGCCGCAACACGCTTGAATACTACTGCAACGGCATTTCCACCAGTCTGCCTCGTGATGTCCAGGACGACATAATCCGCCTGATCCCCGGCCTTGAAAATGCCGACATCATGCGGTTCGGGTACGCCGTTGAATACGATTTCGCTCCACCGACCCAACTGTTTGCCACCATGGAGACTCGTAGGGTCGACGGCCTGTACTTTGCCGGACAGCTCAACGGGACAACAGGCTACGAAGAAGCGGCCGGCCAGGGGTTGTTGGCGGGAATCAATGCCGCGTTGAAGGTTGCCGGCCGAGATCCGTTCGTGCTGGATCGTAGTCAGGCTTACCTGGGTGTGCTGGTCGACGATCTTGTGACGAAGGGCGTGGACGAACCTTACCGGATGTTCACGTCGCGAGCGGAATACCGAATGCTGTTGCGGCAGGACAACGCCGACCGACGGCTGACTCCCCTGGGCATTGAACTGGGCACCGTCTGCCACGAGCGCGCAGAGAGCTTTCGGGATTACGAAGAGCAGGTCCGCATAGCTCAGACGGCAATCACGGAAATGCGGTATCAGGGCAAATCCCTGGAAGAATGGCTAAGACGACCGGAAATCACATGGACTGACGTCGAAGACATGAGTCCCGGACTGGCTGTGTTGCCGTTATCGCAGCGATGCAAGCGTCATATTGAGGTCGAAGTTCAGTATGCCGGCTACATCCGAAGGCAGGAGACGGAGATCGCCAAACTGCAGAAAGTCGACAGTGTACGAATTCCGAAAACTTTCAACTTCGCCGGAATACCCCAGCTTCGCCACGAAGCACGTGAGAAATTAGGGCGAATTTGTCCCACAACCGTCGGGCAGGCAAGTCGGGTAAGTGGCATCACACCGTCGGATATTGCCGTTCTGATGATGTATCTGAAGTCAGGGGGACATTCTCAACAGGCCTCCTGATAAGCACTTAAGCCCTTTGTGAAAAGCAACTTAGCGGCGTCCATGGCTGTCCTGCGTACCCACCACATGGGGCAAAAGTGAGTGCTTTCAGTAGTTTCTGCAGGTAAGCGAAGCCGGGAGGTTTGCGGCAGTAAACTCCCGTTGACCGACTTTCATGAATAGATACAATCGGTGGAGTTGAGGAACAAGAAAACTAAGGGGACTACCAAGAGTCAGCTGGTCTGGCGAGGTTCGATAGTTTGATTGTCCACGTCAGCACTGGCTCTTTCTGATCCTTCTCACCACAGATGAAGGATGGGGCCTTCAATGTTCCTGGCGATACACGGATGGTGTCCGATCGAAGTCAGATTGACACGACTGCCGCAAGGCAGTTTATCGCTCATCACAGAACGGATTGTGAAGCATGAAAACAGTCTTTACAACGGGCGAAGCCGCGAAGATCTGCAAAGTGAGTCAGCAGACGATCATTCGTTGCTTCGATTCCGGCCAACTTAAAGGGTTTCGCGTACCCGGATCGCGGTTTCGAAGAATTCCACGAGACATCCTTTATAA
>JBDONA010001045.1:0-5773 GCA_039831575.1 Fuerstiella sp.
AAGTTGCTGAGAACGCTGCGAATCTGGTCCGGTCCGGGCAACATGGACAATCAACTTTCAAGCGTTACACGGCGATCAGGACGTAAACGACGGCAAGGATAATTTGCACGATGGCAAATGGAACAGCGGCTTTGACGAAGCCGACAAAAGTCAGGCCGAGTTTCTGTCGCTGAATGATGGTCATCGCCACGACGGTTGACGCGCTGCCGATGGGAGTAATGTTGCCGCCCAGATTGGCACCGAAAATGACGCACCACCAGTACGGAGACGATGCGTCTGTCCCAAGTCCTCCCAGAATCTGCGACAGCATTGCGGCCAGGGGAATGTTGTCGGTGACGGAACTGGCGACGGCGGAACTGATCAGCAGGACCGTTGAATCCACGGGACTTGGAAGAGTCAGCAAGGTGGCGATACCCTGACCGATGACGTCCAGAACCAGGGCATGCTCCATTACGTGAATGACCACAAACAAGGCCGCAAAGAATGCCAGCAGGTCCCAGTCGACGGCGGAGTAGAATTTGTCGACTTCGTTCTTATAGGCGATCAATACGACACCGGCGAAGAACAGGGCGACGAATCCCATTTCCAGTTTGTCCAGTCCAAAGGGCAGAGCGGACTGGCCGGCCAGACACAGAATGAAGGCCCCCAGTGAAACCACCGAGAACCAAAAGAACCGCTGACTGGGGATGCTTTCCGTCGGGTCAAAACTGTCCACCATGCGCTTCGCTTCGGCTTTTTCTTCATCGGTTGTCAGAGCCTTAATTCCAAAGATCTTTTTTGCCATCAGCAATGTGACGATTGTCGACACGGCAACGTACGGCGCGGCGACGATGAAGAATTTCCCGAAGCTGATGCCGGCCGCTTTGCCGACGATAATATTAGGAACGCTGCTGATCAGCGTCAGCAGACCGCCGACGTTCGTCAGCAAGCCCTCGGTCAGCAAAAACCCGAGCATCAGTTCGGATCGGTGGAGTTTCTTCAGCGATACGGTGGTCAGTGAGCCAATGATGATCATGGCCGTCACATTGTTCAGCACAGCGGAGAACAACACCGTCAGCAGACCGTAGAATATCAGCAACCGCCATGGGTCTCCGCCGGATTTGCGAGTCAACGAGATGGCCATCCACGTAAAGACGCCGGATCGACTGGTGACTTCCACAAACAGACTCGCCCCGAGAATTATTGAGATCACGCCCCAGTCAATTGACGGGATGTAGACCGGCAGATCGATGAGGTGATGGTCCGGCAGTTCAACAGGTCCAAAGACCAGAAGTTTTAAAATGGTGGCCAGAATCAGACACAGGCCCGCGAAGGCGCCGACAATGATCGATTTTTTGGCGTGAATCTTTTCTTCCAGAGCCAGAGCGGCGATCATGGCAAAAAGAATGAAGCCGAATAACGCTGTCACCCAGCCGGAAACGCTGTGAGCCACTTCGTCGATGGCCAATACCAGCATTCCTGGAAAAACGTCGAATAGATTTGCTGTGTGCTGCAACATGTCAAAATTTCAGTGCGGGGCGGCCCGCAAGCCGATGCGGGCTGACGCCCGGAATGTATTGGAACGTTCTCACGGGAGCGCTGGAAAGATCGGAAGAAACCTTACAGAAGCAGCATCGAAACGTCTGTGAGTTCGACACTGAGCGAGTATGCGCGGCCGTGCATGGCCAGCTGATCATCGTCTTTTGTATTCAGAACCAGCAGATCCACGTCATTGTCCTCGATCAGTCTCCGGTAATCCCGCAGATGATGTCCCCTCGTAACCACGCTGTTGACGTTGATGTTCGGACCCTCCTTCTGGATGACTTCTGAACACCCGTCAATAAATTCCTGAGCGTCCTTAAGTAGCTGATTTTCGATGAGTATTCGAGCATCATCGGAATCGATTTCCGGAATGCGTTCTATCACCTGCATGTAGCGTTCAAAGACGACATTGTCCTCAACATGACATAGCCAGACCGTGCCCCCATCCCGACACATTCGAATCCCGTAGTTGATGAGACGGTGATCGCCGGTGATGTGGTCAGCCACGACCATCACACGATCACAGACGCGGTCGGCGACGGATCCAGGTTTAGCTGCGGACCCAGGCAGCACGAGCACCGGAATCGACGTCGTCTGAGTCAGGACGTCCAGATGGACACCCAGGCTATGCTGCGGCACAAAGGACTTTTCATGCAGATGCCGATGAGTCACGATCAGATCTGTCTGCTGCTGATCCAGTACCTCCAGCAGCTCTGCCACCGTACGAAACTGATCGGCCGTGATGATCCGCCAGTCTTCCACGGATTCAAGTTTCGGTACGAATTTCTTTGTGGCGGCGATGGTCGCGTTCGCCTGCTCGGATCCGCCGTCAGACACGACAACCACCGAAGTCAGCGGTACATCCACGTAGCAGAACAAGTCCCGTTCCGCGCGGCGAAACATCGATTCAAATTCATCAATGTGATCAACCATTAATCATTCCGTGTGCGACGTATTGTGGACACAGGGTCGGGAGTCTTTTTCGGATAGACAATATTTGCATTGGTTCGCTCTCAGCCCGAAAAAGACTCCCGACCCTCTTCGCTCGACCAGTGAACCGCAGGGCAGCATAGCAGCACCACGTGTGCTGTCCACGCGTGGCAGAAATCGACCTCAGGGCGAATCAAAGTTGTCGTGCAGGCGGATTTCAATCAGCATGCCCGGCAGGAACGTTTCCGGCAGATCATCCAGCGAACGCTCGTCCAGAACGCGGAAGGGCAGGTTGTGCTTCATTAACAAAGTCTGAAGCCGCCGGATCGCGGTGACGCAACCATAAGCCAGAAACGCCCGTCCGCCAGGGTTCAGGTGCTCCGGCAGACCCTCCACAAACGACTTCATCAGGCGAAAATCGGGGTCGTACAGGGCGAAATCTTCGACTCGTGTCGTCTGGCCTAATTCCCAGGGCGGATTGGAGAGGATGACATCGAATCGCTCTTCCCTGCCAATGACGGACCACGCCTGCGGCCTGTTTTGAGCCACCTGTCGCACCTCCATCCGGTCCGCGAACTTCAGTACTTCGGCATTATAGGCGGCGTTTCTAACGGCCCACGGGTTTATGTCCGTGGCGACGATGTTGCTCGCACCCGCCTGCAAACAACACAGCGACACGATTCCGGAACCGGTGCCAATCTCCAACACGCTTTTGTTGTGGACAAGATCGGTCGTTCGAAGGATCGCACGCAGACTGCTGGTGTCGTCCGGTTCCCAGAACACATGATCAAACACGGCAATCTGTTCCGGCAGCGATTCTACGCTTTCCCACGACAGGATCGATGGGACCTGTTTACTGGCAGGAGAGACAACCAGTGACGTGACCGGTTGTTCTGCTGATTCAACTGTGGCAGACAGCGTCTGGGGGCTGGATTCGGTCTTCCTGTCGGAACCGCACCCTGTCAGGCTCGCTGCGATGAGTACGACTCGTAGCAGAATGTGGAGCATGCTGGTCTTCGAGTCAGTTTTGAAATGCAGGCGGTCCGCCGTCATTTGCAGAAGTCATTCGGGAGAACCGCCGTCATTTCAGTCCATGTTTTCAGACATCGGTTCGGTCTTTTCAGTATCACCGTCGTTTGGTTCATCCATCTCTTCAGATTCGCCATTTGCGGCATCGGGTGCCACGTCTGCTGCTTCACTTTCTGAGGCCTTCTCGGATGCCATATTCGGCACGTTCGTTCTTGTCGTGATGCTCACCGAATACTCACCGGGAAACAAGGGAGGGCGGCCTTCGATCTGTCGGCCGCGCAGAGTAAACATCGTCGTGTCTTCGGGCAGCACGAAGTAAAGCATGCCATCGGCATCTTCGTGTACACATGGCGCACGTCGCTGCTCTGTCATCGCCTCGACGACGTAGCCAAACGCATTCACGTGAGTGTTCAGTCCAAAGCCGTCCCGGAAGCGTTGCGCGTCGAAGACCACCGGAGTTCCCGCCGCTTTTGCCACTTTGTCACGACAAAGGTCGGCACCGTTTTTTGCGAGTGTCTGCAGTCGCTGCTTGTTGATCGATATCCGATGGCTGTTGATCCATTTGGACAGGTTCAGATCTCTGGCCGGATTCACCAGGAACCAGGAAAAGCCTTCGCCAGCACGGATTTCCGTCACCAGCCCTGAAGTTTCAAGTCGCACGCGACACGTCATCTGAGTACTGACGAATGCTTCAGGGGCGTTCTCAAAGGCACTTCGTACCTGTTCCTTTTCTTCCTCGCTCAGGCCCAATGTTGCCAGAGACACGGTGGCGGAGGGAATTTCGGTTTTCCCCGCGACAGTCCCAATCAACGTTCCCTTCAACTCCGGCTCCGTTGCCAGGAAGAGCGTGCCAAGCACACCAAAGAATAACAGGAAGCATACAACCGGGATTGCGATCGCGAATATTCGCTGTGACTTCCGGCGCTGGTTTTTTTTCCGCAATGATCGAGTCACGGACTGTCGGCGGCCTGTGTTCAGAATCGGAACATCGGGGACCTCCGGATCCCCGACAGAGGCGGGGGTTGCGGAAAGTCTGTCTTCGATCGGCGGAAGATCGCTTCCCGAAACCGGAGTAGCTGCTGCTTGACGCGGCAGATCGGGCGTCGTGGTTTCCGCTGACTGATCTGTCGATGGACCGATCCTGGGGACCACTAACTTTGTCGCACATTTCGGACAGCTACCGGATTTACCGGCAAAAGTGTCGGGAACCCGGATTACGGCAGTGCAGTAGGGGCAGTGAAATTCAATGGCCATGGGATGCTCGTGTCGCGATATTCAACGTTTCAGGTCGGCCACTATAGTGGATTAGTAGGGACGGAAGGGGTTCGATGCCAACAGCCGAACCACGAATGCCATGCCGTCGCAAGGAATGTACGGACACAACGCCTTCATCCGCCGTGTAAACAGGTTTCCCTGGATTTTGCAGGAATTCGTCCGTCTGGCAAGGGCTTTCGGCCATTGTATTGCGTTTGGTAAGTCTGCCGATTCAGACTGGTGACGTGATGCTATCTGCCGCTAACATCCCCGGGGCGTGCGATGTCTCAAGCACGTGCCTGTAACGCCGTCGGATCCACTTGAACAGATTTCCTTATGCGCCTCCCAGACGTCTTTGCATCTCAGCCATTCGCAGTCTCCATTGAAATCTTTCCACCCAAGACGCCCGAGGGAGATGATGCTCTGCGTCGCCATATGCGGACGCTGGCCGCACACAACCCCGCCTTCATGTCGTGTACCTATGGCGCCGGCGGCTCAACGCGGGATCGCACGCTCAGTTGGTGCCGCGAGATTCAGGAAGACTTCGATCGTTCGGCGGTCGCCCACTTCACATGCGTGGGATCGACGCGTGAAGAGTTAGTCCAATGGCTGGACGAAGCCAAGGCAGCTGGTATTCGGAATATCATGGCGTTGCGAGGCGACTCGCCCGACGGCCAGGACAGTTTTGAGGCTGTTGCCGGCGGTCTGAGTTATGCCAATGAGCTGGTGGAACTGATTCGTCAGCACACGGGTAATTTTGGCATCGGCGTGGCCGGCTACCCTGAGAAACACATGGAAGCGGCCAGCCTTGACGTCGATCTGCAGAACCTGAAACGAAAAGTTGATGCGGGTGCCGACGCAGTGTTTACTCAATTGTTCTTCGACAACAGTAACTTTTTCACGTTTCGTGAACGCTGCCTGAATCTTGGGATCAGCGTGCCCATCGTGCCCGGCATCATGCCGATCACCGACTTCGCCAGGATCAAACGAATTACCGCGATGTGCGGTACCGTCTTTCCCGAAGACCTGGCCGCGAAAC
>JBDONA010001135.1:0-5772 GCA_039831575.1 Fuerstiella sp.
GGATAAGGATAAAGGCATTAGAGTTCGGCCGGAGCACATCCACGCAGCGCTCCGAGAGTTTGCCGGAATAGCAGAACACGAGTTTAGCAGGAAATTTCTGCTTGATGTCCCTGCCGACGAACAGCTCGAGAATTTCTGGGGTTAAGAGGCGGACACCCGCAGAGTAAAGACGCGATAGCTGCGGGCGAGGTGATGCCAGTGGCCAGATGGACAGCAACCATTTCTGAGCTAAAAGGGTTCCGTCAGATCGGGCGGCAGCGCGGTTACCACGGTGGCATGACCGACCGTAGGGTCAAAAAACTCCGCCCTGCTGTTTACCAAGACATTCTGAAGATCGTAGGGTCAAGCTTTTGGGGTTCAGGACGGACGCTATGGTATCTTTGCCATTGTCAGCGATGATCCTGATGCGTTTAGTACATGAGAACACAATGAAGACACCGCTTTACATACTGACCTTCTGTGTCATCGCTGTCGCGAGCGCATTCAGCGAGGGTGACGACATTTTTGCTGCGGACGATGCGATCGACTTTCGTCGCGACGTGGCGCCGATTTTGCAGCGACGTTGCCTGACCTGTCACAACGATCGCAATCCACGCGGTGACCTGTCGTTGCATTCCGCCAAAGCAGCCGACAAGGGCGGCGAGAGCGGGCAAGTGATCGTGTCTGGCGAGCCCGATTCCAGCTATCTGCTCGATCTGGTAACTCCGTCCGACGGAACGGCCGAGATGCCGAAGGGGGAACCGCCGCTGAAGGCCGAGGAAGTCGCCACGCTTCGTCGATGGATTGCAGACGGCGCCACATGGCCGGCTGATGCTCGGCTCAAACCGCCAACGCACTGGTCACTGAAACCTCTCACTCGTCCGGTTGTGCCAACGGGAGCGAAGGTTTCGACTGCATTGCCGAATCGGAATCCGATTGATGCATTTGTTGCCGCCAGACACCACGACGCGAACCTTGAGGCGGCACCTCAGGCGGATCGCCGCAGCCTCATCCGACGGCTGTTTCTCGATATCACAGGCTTGCCGCCGTCACCCGCTGCCGTGGATGCCTTTGTCGCGAACGACAAACCGAAGGCCTACGAACAACTCGTGGACGACTTGCTGAAGTCGCCACACTACGGCGAACGCTGGGGGCGGTATTGGCTGGATCTGGCGCGATACGCAGACAGTGAAGGTTATCTGGGAGATGCCCTACGGCCGCACGCATGGGTTTATCGCGAGTGGGTCATTGAGGCGATCAACCGTGATCTGCCTTTCGATCAGTTCACGATCGAACAGCTTGCGGGCGACGTGGTTGAGAGGCCGACGCTCGACCAGCGAATCGCCACGGGCTTCCATCGCAACACACTGAGGAATACCGAGGCCGGCGTGGACCTTGAGTTGTACCGCACCAAGGAGATCGTCGATCGAGTCAATACGACGGGCATGGTCTGGCTGGGGCTGACACTTGGCTGTGCGGAATGTCACGACCACAAGCACGATCCAATCAGCCAGACCGAGTTCTATCGGTTCTACGCCTTCTTCAATAACGCCGACGAAGTTGGTGTCCGCGTGACTCGCCCGTGGGAAGTCGCCGATTACGAAGCAAGTCTGCAAAGCTGGAGGCCGGCCTGGAGTGATCTGGTTGCTGAGTTGCAGCCGTACCAGAAAGAGGATCTGACCGAGGATCAGCAGGCGACGATTTCCAAAGTGCTGGTTGCGAGCAGCAAGTCATTCGACTGGAAGATGATTCTTGACTTATACGACACAAGAGCTGACGGCTGGGACAAGTTGAAGGCGCGAGTGGACGCTCACGTGAAGAAGAAACCGTTGCCACCTGCGACAAAGGCGCGCGCATTTGCCAGACGAACGAAGGACCGCCGAGACACCTTTGTGCATGTCCGCGGCGTCTACACTCGGCACGGAGACAAAGTCCACCCTGGCACGCCATCCGTCTTGCCTGCTCTGAACGTTCGCAGCGAAGAACCCGATCGGCTGGATCTCGCGAAGTGGCTGTTTCACGAGAACAATCCACTGACCGCTCGCGTGGCGGTGAATCGAATCTGGCAGCACTTGTTCGGCCAGGGATTGGTTTCAACGCCGAACGACTTCGGGAGCGAGGGCGCCCAGCCGACGCATCCAAAACTGCTGGATTGGCTGGCGACGGAATACCGTCGGCTTGGCTGGAGCCGGAAGGCGATGATTCGATTGATGGTCACGTCGTCGACATACCGACTTTCGTCCCGCTCGAACGCAGTCCCAACACAGCACCAGACCAGCAACCAGTTGTTGTGGCGACAGAACAGCTATCGCGTCAGTGCCGAGATCGTGCGCGATCTGCATTTGGCAGTCAGCGGTTTGCTCGAGCGGACGATCGGCCGACGCGGGATTCGACCGCCGTTGCCAGCCTTCGTGACAGAAGTGGGCCGCAGCGTGAAGTGGCCGGTCAGCCAGGGAAGCGAGCGATACCGCCGCGGCATGTACATCTTCTTCAAACGCACGGTGCCGTACCCGATGCTGATGACGTTTGACGCACCGGACTCGACCATCTCGTGCAGCCGTCGCGAGCGATCCAACACTCCACTGCAGGCACTCACACTGCTCAATGACCCGGTCTTCTTTGAATGTGCTCAGACACTCGCGAAGCAACTGTGTGAGCAGCACGGCGAGGACATCGCGGCAGCAGTTGACGATCTCTTTCAGAGATGCCTCGGCAGACGACCCGTCAGTCAGGAACGCAGCTACCTGACGGCGGCGTTTCATGACGTGCAGCGTCTCGAACAGAAGGAACGCGGCAAGGACGGTTCGTCAGAGCAAATAAAGGTCGCAGCCATGACGGCCGTCGCAAGAATCGTCATGAATCTTGATGAATTCATTACCCGAGACTAAGCAGAGTCCAAGATGCACCACCATACGAGCCAGGACGAATTGAACCTCGCTGCCGCAAGCAGACGACGCTTCTTGACGTCAGGCGCCAGCGGTCTGGGCACACTCGCATTGGCGTCCCTACTCAATGACGACGGTGCGCTGGCGGGCGACGTTCCGCCGCGACTCGCGCATTTTGCACCCACGGCCAAGCGTTGCATCTACCTCTTCATGGAAGGTGGACCAAGCCAGATGGACCTCTTTGACGAGAAGCCGAAACTCAAGGAACTCGACGGCCAGCCGATGCCCGAGTCGGTTCTCAAAGAGATCAAGTTCGCGTTCATTCAAAAGCAAAGCGCACAGCTGATGGGCAGCCCCCGCACGTTTCGCCGCTATGGCGAGTGCGGCATGGCGTTATCAGACCTGCTGCCGCATCTGAGCACGTGCGTTGATGACATCGCACTCGTCCGGTCGATGCATGGCGACCAATTCAACCACTTGCCGGGCCAGTTAATGATGTTGTCCGGATCCCCGTTGCAGGGTTGGCCAACCATGGGCTCCTGGCTCAATTACGGGTTAGGCAGCGAGTCGAAAGACCTCCCGAGCTACGTTGTACTAACGACCCTGGGACGCGGCTTGCCGGGCGGTGCATCCAGCTGGTCGAGCGGTTTTCTGCCGTCGCAATACTCGGGCACTTTGTTTCGCAATCAGGGAAGCCCGGTCCTCAATCTGGCGAATCCCGCTGACATCTCGCGCGATGTTCAAGCACGAAGTTTGCAGGCGATCAACGAACTGAATCGCTTGCGCCTCGGCCAGACTGGAAACCCGGAAGTCGCTAGTCGGATTAAGGCGTACGAGCTTGCCTTTCGGATGCAGCAGACGGCGCCAGAACTGCTCGATCTGTCCGGCGAAACGCAAGCCACACTCGATGCGTATGGAGTCGACCGGAAGGACAAGCCGACCGGTACCACCGCTGGCTTCTCTGGCTCCTACGCGCGGAATTGCCTGCTGGCTCGACGGATGATCGAACGTGGCGTCCGCTTCGTGACACTATTCCTCTCGACGTGGGATCACCACAGCAACCTGGACAGCGGCCTGAAACGCTATACCCAAATCGCCGATCAGCCCGTCACCGCGCTGCTGAAAGACTTGAAGCAACGCGGCCTGTTGGACGAAACGTTGGTCGTCTGGGGTGGCGAGTTCGGCCGCACTCCGCTCGGAGAGAATCGAGTCAACTTCAAGACGGTCACGGGCCGAGACCATCATCCGTATTCCTTCAGCATGTGGCTTGCGGGAGGTGGCGTGAAAGGTGGCCAGGTCATTGGCGAGACAGACGACATCGGCTGGGGTGTCGCGAAGGATCCCGTCCACGTACACGACATGCACGCCACAATCCTGCGGCTCTTCGGCCTGGACCACGAGCGGTTGACATACCGATTTCAAGGCCGCGACTTCCGACTCACCGACGTCTCGGGTCAGCTTGTCAGCAAGCTGTTGCCGTTTAATTAATCGAAGGACGCAGCCGGAACAAATGAAGGACGAAGGTAAGACCTGGAGTGGAGGCTTAATGATCGACGAACGTGAGGACGTCACCTACCCCGACGGCGTGCAGGCTGACGATGGCAGAATTTACATCATCTACGATCACCAGCGCACTCCCCTCGGCGAAGTGTTGCTGGCGACTTTTTCCGAGGAAGATGTCCGCCGTAGG
The DNA here is from genome assembly GCA_039831575.1 of Fuerstiella sp. Taxonomy (GTDB): domain Bacteria; phylum Planctomycetota; class Planctomycetia; order Planctomycetales; family Planctomycetaceae; genus Fuerstiella. The sequence goes on from JBDONA010001135.1 coordinate 4,555, forward strand.
GTCAAAAAACTCAGACGAACTCAAAGTGCCGCATTTCACACGATTTACGGCGTGACAGATTGGCGAAGAATCAACCGGCTGAGATTACGATGTTTCAGATTTCGGAAGTGCAAGAATCTCCTGCATTTAACGGTCGGCGGATTTTTTTGGCCCTACGCCATTAGCCTTTGGGGAGGTGGTGTTGTTACAATCGCGAAGGTTGCGAGTCTGGATCGGTTCCAGGCTCAACCCATATGGGAAATCCCGGAATAACCAAATTGGCCTAGCCAAAGCGAAGCATTTATGTGGATACCAAAGTGGCAACGTGACCAGCAGAATGGCGTCGATTCGCCCGTGCCGACCCAAGCCGTGTCGAACGAGGAGTTTATTCCTCGTCCGCAGACCGCGAAACAGAAACAGTGGGAAAGCCTCATCAGCGAACTCTCCGATCAAAACTCAAAGAAACTCGGCATGGACCGCCGTGATTATTTGCGCACGTCCATGGGCCTGGCGACGGCATTCCTCGCATCGAACACGATCTACGGGCCGAATTGGGAAGTGGATGCCGCGGAAGCACTTGAGCCGGATGCGACGGAAGAGAAGTTCCCCAAAGGCGAATACTTCATTATGGACGTGCAGACGCACTTTACCGACAACGCGTCGATCGGTTCTCGCGGCTCTCCATTCTTGAAGAACATCGGTGTGAAGCTCAAGAACGATCCGAAGGCATACGGCTTCTACAACTTTGTGAAAGAGATTTTCTTCGACAGCGAAACGAGCATCGCGGTCATCTCTGGTGTTCCAGGGCAAGAGATCAACAAAAACCTAGAAGGCAAAGCTCTCGAGGGTCGTGACCGGCGCGGCGGTGTGCTGCCGAGTTGGCTGATGTCGCAGGCCAAGAATGAACTGAACGAATTAGCTGGCGGCCAGCGAGCGTTCTGCCAGGGCAATTGTGCGCCGAACCATTACTGGGACCGCGATACCAACAAGCCCGACTTACCCGCGCTGTTCGAGCAAATGGAGCGAGAAGTCAAGAAGTACGGAATTGACAGTTGGAAATGGTACTGCCATACCGACCCGGGACGGTCGGGCGACGGCTTTCGAATGGACGATGAGAAACTCGCCTATCCGTTTTACGATAAGTCGAAGGAACTGGGACTGAAGGTATTCAGCGTCCATAAAGGTTTCGCTTCGCAGTCCCGAACACTGGGTCACTTCGCGCACCCGGGCGATCTGGAA
>JBDONA010000283.1:0-5748 GCA_039831575.1 Fuerstiella sp.
GAACGTGAGACGTTTACTGCGGTCGGGATTCTGCAACAGTTCAACCGCGCCTTCCGATCGCTTGGAATCACAAATGTGTTGCGGCTGGCCAAGGATGACGAGGACTATTACCTGGACCAGGAAGGGCGGGAAGACGACATGAAGCAGGCGATGGCAGCATTTCACAGACGCGATTCCAGCACGGGCCAGCAGGCTTTCAACACTCTCAGACTTGTTCTGGAACATGAAGACGAATCGCTCAAATATCTTCTTCAGATCGAAGTTCAGCGAACTCACAAGGTCGGCGAGCATCCGATACTGGTCACCCTGAATGGCCTCATGAAAGATCTGCACATCGACTCGGGACAGGATGATGCGGCTGTGCGAGACCTGCTCAACCCGCATTTTGAGTCTCAACAGGCGTATGACTCCTGCACCGATGGAAACAAGGCTCTGTTCGATTCCTTCCTGAATCAGCTTGAACAGGCGATTTGCGATCACATAGGCGTTGATCGCGTCAGCAGATCGTCTGAAAGCCGAATCATTCGTCCCAGCGAGCCGGTAAAGAGCCGGGACCAGTGGCAAAGACAGGATGACCATGACCCAGTGTATTACGGCTACTACGGGCATGACGACTACTTTTACTATTCATGGATGTGGTCCGACATGTGCCATCAGAACAACATCCACTGCCATGACTGTTGTGTCGTCGACGACCAGGGCCAGACCGTCTTTGAGGTGGGTGAAGAGGGCTTTGAGGCCGGAGAAACAGACGCGTTAAATCCCGAAGCGCCCATGGAATTGCCGACAGGTGTCGACGTCGATGTTCAAACGGATAACGCCTTCTCCGAAACGCTTGGTGAAACAGTGCGAAGTGCCGAAGTCGGCACCGACACGTCGTCTGGCTGGCTGGATTTCGGCGGCGGTGGCGACGGAGGCGACGGAGGTAGTGGGTGTGGCGGCGGATGTGGCGGGGAGTAAGGCGACGACCGCTGTCCTGACATGTTGCTGGTAATTCGTCAAAAGCGGTTGCCGCGGCAGAGTCGGTCCCGCAAAGGATTTGCTCCAGGGAGAGATGATGCAGACCGTACTGACTGTTTCCGTGCTGGCCTTTGCCACCACGGTGTTCGCCGGACCGAGTGGATTCGGTGCCGACCAAGGTGCGGCAGCGCCGTTGCGGGTAGGCGTCAAGTCCACCCCGCCCTTCGTGATCGTAGACGAATCATCGGGAAACTTGTCGGGCTTCTCGATCGACCTCATCCGATTAGTCGCGGTCCAGATGGACCCGCCGCGGGAATTGAGGTTTGAGGTCCACAAAAATATTGAGGAACACCTCAACGCCGTGCGCAGCGGGCAGGTCGATCTCGGCATTGCCGCTACTTCCTTCAGCAGCAAACGACAGCGAACGATGGACTTCTCTGTCGCTTTTTACCAGAGCGGTCTCGATATCGCCGTCCGACCGGAGGGGGGAGGCGTGACCTTGTGGGACATCCTGACAACGCGGGAACTCGTCCGTACCTTCCTCTGGTCAATGGCCTTTCTGGTTATCTGCGCTCACGTTATCTGGTTTACCGAGAGAGGAAAAAGCGATACCTTCGATGACCGCTGGCTGAATGGAGTCGGACAAGCTACCTGGTGGACGATCGTGACAATGACAACTGTGGGTTACGGAGATTTCGTTCCACGAAAAGCGCTAAGCCGAGCTCTCGGTGCGCTGATCATCCTCGTTGGCATTGTTCTATTTGGTGTGGTTGTGGGGGTCGTCTCATCCGCCCTCACGCTCCAGAAGACCGCATCCGACATTCAGGGACCGGATGATCTCCGCGGGAAGACTGTCACAGTTGTGCATAACTCAGTTGCCGAGCGAGTCATGAGACGACGAGGTGCTGACGTCACGAGCGTCGGGAGCCTGGAAGAGGCGTTGGTGGCAGTCGAGTCAGGCCAGGCCACCGCAGCAGTCCACGACTTTCCCCAGCTACACTACAGCCTCTCCAAGGACTCTCGCGGCTTGGTTCAGGTAGGCAGACTTTTCTCGATTCAGGGCTACGGCATTACCTATCCCGTTGGGAGCAATCTTCGCAAGAAAGCCAACATTGCTCTTCTCGAACTCACTGAGGGCAATCCCTCTCAATACCAGCAGCTTAGAGAACGTTGGTTCGGCATCGAATGACAGGGTATTCGTCGACCTGACAGAAGCTCAACGAGACTTTGTTGACTTCGTGCTGACTCGATACGTTGAAACGGGTGTTGAAGTCCTTGACCAGGAAGTTCTGCCGGAGCTGCTAACGCTGAAATACGGTGAGATATCAGATGCCATGAATCAGTTGGCCGGACATTCAGCATGGAGATACTCCCTTTCGACGCTTTCTACTCCGTCAAGATCTCAATCGGAAACATCTCCTTGCGGCGCTTCGTGTACTTCAACTCGCTCAACACGTGATTATGAATCGCCCTGGCAGCCAGCAGGAAGGACATGTTCGACGTCGAAATTCGGCCAGTGTCTGGTGCCGACAGATGAAATCAAGCGGCCGAATTGCAATAATCATCTGGTGTGTCGAATACTCTGCAATGCAACCGCTTCTAGACCATCGGGAGCTGTCTGGGTAACGCTGGGGCAAAGATGCGGCTATCCTTGATCCCGAACGCGTCAAACAACTGTTGAAATATAGGACCGAAGAGGGCCAGGCCGATACGGTCTGCAGTTATGGATGCTGATCACGTTCGAGGTCTGGCGGCGTTTGGTGGTCGATGGGGAACCGGTTGAACTGGTGGGTTTCAATGTCAGTCAGTAACGGATTTTTGGGCAAGCGACTTCGCAACGCGCGGCAGCCGTTCTGGTATGTACGACCTCGAGTCATCTATCGTCACAAGAGTCTGGGCCGTAACCTGGTCCGCCCGGAATACACGGTCAGTTCCAAGGCATTTGACATCGCCTACGTGGATCGAACTCGAACACTGGACTTTGGCTTTCCGTATGAGGTGCGACAGGAACTCCCCGATTTTCGCGAAACCGTTGCGGAGGACTTTGATGCCTTGGTTAATCAACGTGCCGTCGAGTTGATTGAGTTCGCGAAATCGTCGAGACGGCCACTGACTGTGTTTTGGTCCGGTGGCATCGATTCCACGTTGGTGTTGTGTGCGCTGTTGAAGCACTGGTATGGAACCCGACAAACAACTCCGTTACGAATTCTGTTGTCAAAAAGTTCGATCGATGAATACCCGTGGTTTTTTGAGAACATCGTTCGCCATCGCTGCGAATACGGTCTGCTGGCCGCGCTTGTGTCGTATCAAGTGCGTGACGGGATTGCCGTTACGGGCGAACTTGGTGATCAGGTTTTCGGGCTACTCGTTTCAATCCTGGAGGAGGACGGTTCGGCCTTTGATTTACTGCCGCAACCGTACGGCCCGTTCCTCAGCAAGATTATAACTCAAGCATATGAAATGCTGATTCAGAACCAGGAACGTCACGATCTTTCAAGAGCTTTCGGCTCGACGGATCCAGACGTTGTGTCAAGCCGAGTCGTGGAGTACCTCAATCCACAACTCGCCAAATGCCCGTTTCCGATCGAGACTGTCAACGACTTGTTATGGTGGGTCCAAATCAGTTTGAAGTGGCAGGCCAAGGAGTTGCAGGACGTACATCCGGACATCACATACTATGATGATCGGTATATTCAGCACTTCTTCAACACACGTCAGTTTCAGTTGTGGTCATATCACAATCGGAAGAACACAATCCGCGACAGTTGGGCGTCGTACAAGTGGCAGGCCAAGGCATACATCGCGGCTGAAACGGGCGACGTGGAATACGAAGCATCCAAGCTCAAGCACAATTCGAAGCAGCATGTGACACGTGATGTCGAGCCGATTTTTCGGACTAGGACACGCTACAAGGCGCTGCTTGCGAACGGTCGAATCGTTCGGAATCTCAAGAAGCTAAGATAGATTAACAGCGCGAAAGTAACGAAGACGACGGGGCCATGTAACGACGCCTATTCGTGGAATGCCGCCGCGGAACGCGATCTCAGCGGCGGGTCAGATCACTGACCCAGGAATGTCTCATTCGGGATGGACAACAATCAGGGGCGGGTCATTCAGTGAGTTTCAAGAGCATGAACAACGACATCCAGACTCTTCCATTGGAACATGGCTACCAGGCAGATTTTTCGGATGATCCATTTCCGAGCACGGTGGCTGCCTGGTCAGCCGGAAGCCTGGCTTTGGCGAGTGATTCCACTCACTACGGTTTCATTCATCAAGGGAACGCTCAACTGACCTGCGTGTCAGGTGCGTTCACCATATCGGCCGGTATGTACTTCGCCGTTCCCGGGGACTGCACAATTGAGGGGACAGGATCCGGAATTGTCATGTCGCGAAAGTTGTACCGCGGTGTGTTTCATCTTGGCGGACCAATCGAAGAAAAAGGTCGATTGCGTTACATCGACGGTTGTACCGATTCTCTGCTGATCCCGCCAGTCGTCAAGGGGGATGCCTGTCTCAATCTGCTGCAGGTTCCGGCACACACGAACCAGACACAGCATACCCATCCCTCGCTGCGGATGGGCCTGATCGTCAACGGTCGCGGTCAATGTCGGACTCCGCGCATCACGTCGCCACTGTCAGCGGGCACCGTGTTTGTGATTCCTGCCGGCATACTCCACAGCTTTCATACGAACGATTCCGAGTTGACGATCATTGCCTATCATCCCGATAGCGACTTTGGTCCGACACATGAGATTCACCCGATGCTCAACCGCACCCTTGTGGGTGGGCATTCCATCAGACAAGGAGCTTCCCATGAAATGCCCTGAATGCGGTTACAACCAGAAGGTCAAGTACGGACTGACCTGCGGCCATTGCAACTACACATTCTGTTTCAATCCCAAAGAGTCAGGACCACTGAAAGTGACTGATGGCAAGTTCCGTGCGTGCATAAAATCAGCCAGCCAGCAGGGCACACAATGGTTTACTGAGAACCAACTGTATGCTGCGTTCTGCCGCCGTATGAGTCGTCCGCGGTGGAAATTCGTCTTGATCGGACTGATTCCGATCGCCGTGGCAGTCGCCCTCATCCTGGAGGATGAAGATGCTGCCGATCCTTCCGCACTGGGCCTGTTCGCCGGCGGGGTCGTTTTGACGATCGTTTTGGCGATCGCCTGCTATTTCATCAGGCCGGCGGTCGAACGGCGATTTTTTGATGGCTGTCTGAAAGCGTGGAAGGTAAAGGGAAAGTTGGGCGAAGGTCCCGGGTTGTTGACCAAGCCATCCTTGAATAAGCCGCCACCGGAGTGGACCGAGCCGGACATCTACGACTACGGCGTGGAACACATTCTGATTGTCGAACGCGATATTCTGGTCGATCTTTTCGTTAAGAACGGATTTCATGCCGATCGGCGGATGCTGGTGCTGTCGGAATCCGGCTACCCATCCTATCTGGCTCCCGTTGCGCGGAAGTTGATGGAGGAGCGTTCGGATCTCCCTGTGTTCCTGCTGCATGACGCGACTGCCCACGGAGTCGAGATGGAACAGCGCATCCGGGCTGGTGATCTGTTACCCCTGCGTGACCACCCAGTGACGGACTTGGGCCTGTTTCCTGCAGACTTCAAGAGACTCAAGCGCACGAAATCATTTGATGCTGCCAATCGAGAACGTAGCTTGCCGGCTGACGCCTTGCTGTTCCCGTTCTTGGTGATGGGAATGGGACACGCGTTCACTCACGGGGGCACCTTCAGCACACTTCTCGCACAGCAAGCTACATACAGTGGTGGC
>JBDONA010001059.1:0-5706 GCA_039831575.1 Fuerstiella sp.
TGTCAAAGCACGATATCGGCCTCATTGGCCTTGCCGTTATGGGTCAGAATCTGGTCATGAACATGGCCAACAAAGGATTCAATGTTGCGGTCTTTAATCGCACCACCTCAAAGATGACCGACTTCGTCAACGGACTGGGAGACCGTCCGGAAGGTGTTGTTGAAGAAGGAACGACCGACCGTATCCACGGATACGAGACGCTGGAAGAATTCGTGGGCAGTCTGGAATCACCTCGCCGCGTCATGATCATGGTGCAGGCGGGTGGTCCCTGCGACGCCGTCATCAACCAGCTGAAACCACTGCTGGACAAGGGCGACATCATCATTGATGGTGGTAACGCCGACTATGCGGACACCAATCGTCGCCACGAAGAACTGGCGGCCGAAGGTTTCCGATTCATCGGCACGGGAGTTTCCGGTGGCGAAGAAGGAGCTTTGAAAGGCCCCAGCATCATGCCCGGTGGTCATCCGGAAGCATGGCCGTTTGTCAAAGACATCCTGCAGAAGATCAGCGCGAAGGTCGGTGAGAACAACGACATTCCCTGCTGCGACTGGGTCGGCGAAGCTGGTGCCGGACACTACGTAAAGATGGTGCACAACGGCATCGAATACGGTGACATGCAGCTGATCTGCGAAGCCTACTATATTCTGAAGCACGGTCTCGGCCTGACGAATCAGGAACTGTATGAAGTCTTCAGTGACTGGAACGAAGGCGATCTGGACAGCTATCTGATCGAAATCACGCGCGACATCTTCACCGTCAGTGACAAGGAAACGCCGAACCAGCTTGTCGACATGATTCTGGACACCGCCGGCCAGAAAGGCACCGGTCGCTGGATGTGTCAGCACGCTCTGGACCTTGGAGTTCCGACAACGCTGGTCACGGAAGCGGTGTACGCTCGCTGTCTGTCAGCGCAGAAGGACGAACGAGTGCGTGCCTCTGAAGTGTTGTCCGGACCGGACACAAAGTTCGAAGGTGACAGAAAGCAGTTCATCGATGACGTGCGCCAGGCGCTCTACGCATCCAAGCTGGTCAGTTACGCTCAGGGCTATGTGCAGTTGAACGCAGCGGCCAAAGAGTTCGGCTGGAAACTGAACAATGGTCCGATCGCGTTGCTGTGGCGCGGTGGTTGCATTATTCGGTCCGCCTTTCTGCAGGACATTAAGAAGGCGTTCGACAAGAACCCGGAACTGGAAAACCTGCTGCTGGATGACTTCTTCAAAGACGCCATCAATAAGGCTCAACCATCGTGGCGTCGAGTCGTCTCAACGGCTGTGCAGCTGGGACTGCCGGTGCCGGCCTTCAGTGCAGCCTTGACGTACTTTGACGGTTACCGTCGTGCGACTCTGCCCGCCAATCTGCTGCAGGCTCAGCGAGACTACTTCGGTGCTCACACGTACGAACGCACCGACAAACCTCGCGGCGAAAAGTTCCACACCGACTGGATTCGCGAACGCAAACTGACGTAGACGCGACGACCTGCGGTCAGCGAAGAAAAATTGACGTCCACCCGAAACGGTGGGCGTTTTTTTGTGCATGGCTCGGACGCCAAGCAGAGCTTCGGAGGTCTGCGTCCGAAACCGGAGTCTTCGAAGTTTCGATTTTTCTTAACCCTCCCGCGGGAGGGTCTGCACTAGCCGCAACCATGCATTCGCACCTCGACGTTCAATGACCCTCCCCGCTCGTTCCTCGCGACCCTCCCGTAAAGACGGGAGGGTAAAGATGTGTAGATACCTATGCCCCGAGGGAGAGTGAATTTTCGAAGTCTGTGTTTACCAACGCAAAGAAGCCCGGCATCTATCAGATACCGGGCTTCTTTGCCGCTCACATTCTGATCACTCTGCACCACGTCATCGCACGCGGCGGACTGACTACTTCTGTTCAGGTGATTCTTTGGACTCTTCCTCAGGTTTCTGCTCCGGAGCCAGATCAACACCGTCGATTTCGATCAACGTAGTATTCACGTCATCGACGACACCGTCGCCACTATTTCCTTTGTGGACGTCCATCATAGTATTCAACTCACCAACAACGGGCGTGTTGTCCTTCGTCCCTGCTGTTTCCGTGTTGTCAAGATTGCCGCCGGTCGTACTCAGGACAATGACCGTCAGGCAAGCCGCCAGAGTTGCACCGGCAACGGCCAGGCCACGCCCCACAGAACTAGCCCGGTGGGCGGGTGGTGATTCCGGCTGTGCCGGCGAGACCGTTTCCTGTTGCTGAGCCTTAGCTGCGGATTCACGAATGACGGCCGGCCACGACGATGGTAGCTGATCCAGTTCCGCTGGCATTTCCATACGGTAAAACGTATTTAGCAGCTGGTCCATCTGATCGTCTGAAAACTGCGGTGGTTTGTTGGGTTGGTCAGTCATTGGAATAACCCTGTTCTTCAAGTAACTCTGCCAGACGACGACGAGCACGAGACAACCGCATATCAACTGCGGCCGCTGTGCAGGCCATCACCTTTGCCATCTGTGCCGACGACCAGTCCAGTGCATACTTCATCACCAGCACCTTGCGATCATCTTCCAACATCTGTTGTAAGGCCCCTCGAACCGCTTCGCGATTTTCATCAGAGGCCAGTATCTGTTCGGGCGCGAAGCGCTCGCTTGACATTTCGTCCAGGGTTGATGTGAGTTTGCAGCTGCTGCTCTTGCGTCTTGCGACATCTCGCAGCCAGTTCTGTCCGACTCTCAACAACCATGCTCGAGGATCTCGAATCGGCTCACCTGTATACGAATGCAGTTTCAGAAACGATTCCTGAACGGCGTCATAGGCTCGTTCGGGGTCGCTGCATTGCGAATAAAAGATCGCCCACAATTCGCGGGAATTCTCCCGATAAATTGCATCCAGGTAATCCGTCTCATTCGACGGCTCTTCGGTCATTCTCAATTTCCAGTGCTTCACCAACAAAAACCAAGGTTTTTGCCCTCGGATACGTCCAATAGACCGGGTTTAGACGCATCTGAAGGTTACAGACGCGATGCTGCAGAGTGTCTAACCCACGCGTCCACCTTTTTTCCTATCCAGACCCATCAGTCAGGAAAACATACGGAAAAACCGGCATAACGTTCCGCACACCATGCCGTTCCCAGCGGATGTTGTCAAATGTTACGGTATCCATCCGAACAATTGCTCAACACAGGAATTCAGCGACCGTTTGGCCACGTCGCAGCCCCCGGACACCGTCGATTTGGGACACGATGCCATCGTAAGCACCATCGGGATAACGAGATACGGATCATCTTGCTATTTTCCTGGCCGCCCGCCACGGCTGGCTGGTGCAGCATCGCCGTATGCAATTCCGGTGCGTGGCTCGCAATCTGTTCCAGGCAGTGAAGTAACGCCAAAAACATTGTGCTGTTCCCGGCTGTTTTCCTGACCTGCAGTGCCAGGGCCCACCAGCCATACACGAGATCGGGCGACTGGACGAACTGCAGCCACTGGAATCCTCGTCGTGAGCGATTCGCACAATATCGAGACGGAAAGGGGGCGAACACGAAACACTTCATCATTCGCTGATGGACAAACGGCAGCGACATAAGCAACGGATCGTGCGGGTTACACGCAAACTGCAGTCACCAAACTCAGATCCGACCGGGGAAAACAAATTCAACCCCAACCGTGCCGTCAGCAACAGAACTATGCTTAAGACGGTCAATCGCAATACGGTTTCCGGTCAGGACCTTCGTTACTGGAAATCGGGCATTGTATCCAGTACGCCGACGGCAGCTTAGCAGGCCGAAAAAACATGGGACAACAGGAACTTTACACCAACCGATTTTTTGATCACGACAACGATCCGTTCGATGAAATTGCCGCAAAGAAGAAAAAAGCGGCCGAACGAATCCGGCGTTTTCTGACGCTGCTGCTCGCCATCGCCACCATCGTTGGCGGAACACTTCTGTTCTTGCAGAATAAGAATGAACTGCTGCTGGGAAGAGGTTCCGTCCATCAGTCCGATGCGCCCGACCACACTACAGCGAATCTGCAGTAGATCGTGGAAGAACTGCGTTGGCCGAATTGCAGGGCGTTTTGAATTGGCCCACCGGTAGAGGATTGACTTCGTCGTCTCATCAAACATTGCGGCAGAGATGCGCCGGTAACGTGCAAGATGTCCGGTGATTTGGCAGAATAGCCGGAGTGGTACGGTGTAACAGTAGTTCCCGGCAATTGACGGGCCATACGCAAGAGCAGCATTCCTGATGCCTCTTCCGTACCCCGTCAACTTCAAAGCAGCCATACGATGACCCACGTTTTCAGGTCGCTGTTTATTCTTGTGCCGTCACTCGTATCTTCGCTGACGATTTACGGTCAGGATCAGGTTTCACTTTCACGAAGTCTGAAGCGGGATATCGACCAGACGTTCATACCCGCAATACATAAGAATGATCTGCCCGTCGTTGTACAAACGACCAGGAATCTCATCCATCGTGCGGGAGATACAAGAACCGCGCAACTTGACGCCTATCTGAAATCGAAAGGGCTGCCGGATTGCGGGTCTCTGCTGCTTGAGGCTCGGATGACGATCGATGCCAGGAAGTCAACAGGCGGATCCAGACCGGACGGTCGCACCAGCATCACGGAATTTCGTCCCCTGTTCGAAACGCTCCATGCCCGCCTGACCGCACTAAAAGCCGCCTCGTCGAATAAATTGACGGTCGAGAAGTTTCAGCAGACGAAGGTCACGTTCAGTGACTACGCATCGTTTCTCCGTGACGTCTATCGAATGGGCAGTACGCAGCAGAAAATCATCAGACACTTTGACTTTGCGACTCAGTTCATCCAAACCGAACGACGATTAATCAACGGAATCAGCGATCCCGCACTTAAGCAGCTGTGCTCTGCTCAACAGTTCGATGATGACCGCACGCAGGCCGGGAAGCTGTTCGAACAACTGGTCAAAACCGAGATCAAATTGAGATGGCAGCGTCTACGTGCAGCCTGCGATGTTCTGGCGTCTGCGGACGTGAAACTGTCAGAACGTTTTGTCGCCGCCTTTCCTGCTCGACTTGATGCGACGTATCTTCCTCAAACACTGCACGATGCGGGTGCGGCAGACGAATCAGAACAGTCCAGAATCCTGCAGCGGCTAATCGCACAGGCCAAACAGGATGCGGGTGACTTGTGGGACAGGAGTTATCGTTTTCACGTCGGCCTGGACTGGTGGCGCCGGGGTCGATTTGGTCGTGGACAACATGGCGGCGGATTGATGAAGGGCTTTGATGCGTTAAAGTCACTTGATCAACAGATTGCGCTCAACATGCCTGAGGAATTTCCAAAGGTCACAAAGCCCACACAGTCGTCAATTCGCCTGGAACAGTATCCGCTCAGCAGACGGCATAAGCATCACTGGCAGGTCGAACCGCCGAAAGGGACGATCGTCAAGACCAGAAAGTGGTTTGGCTGACGCTGCCGAATTACGAACCAGGTGGTTCGTCCCGCACATAAGAGTCGAGTAATCCGCCAGAACGAGGATGTGGATGAATACCTTCAGGGCGGAAAAGAATCAATCTGCCCGCAGATTCCTGGCGTGACGAAAGCAGATCAGTTGGTGCTGAAACGCGTGGTGGGTATGCTGGAATATTATCTGGCACTTGAATATCTACAGCCGGTTTGGGATGAGGCAACGGTCGACGAACGAAAGGTCATGGACGACATTGTGAGCAACGCACAGGAGTTCGCATATTTCAGCGAAGTGCAGGCCGA
>JBDONA010000127.1:0-5699 GCA_039831575.1 Fuerstiella sp.
TTGTGGGCGTGACTCGTGCGATGCACGAACTGCACCTGACTCAAACCCGCGAACGCTTTTTTCGTGGGAAACGAAGTTATACGATTGCCAGCCCGTTTCTGTCTGAAATGGTTCTGGATGTGGTCTGCGACGACGATGTTCCGGCGCCACCGACTCACAATCCAGGTGTCTTTGATGGCTACGTGCAGAAGGCCCGTGAACGCTACGAAGCGGCTCAGGATCTGCCGGCCACATCATTGTTGATGTCCGCTGCCGACCTTGAGAAGAAACTGGTTGACGGACTACCCTCAGACGTAGGCGGAGCGGAGGCTGAGAACTGGCAGGCCAATGGGGCGTCGACTTCGTCTGTTGGGCCAAACGATGGCGAACGAACACCCGCCGATGTGATTCGTGCTGCGGCAACGGCCGTAACAGCAACGTCCCCGACGAACTCGTCTGCCACGCATCAATTGACCGCCGGCACAAATGTTCGCCATCCTCGCTATGGACGCGGTGTGGTGATTGATGCGTCTGAAGGCTCCAACCGAGCCACCGTGACCGTGCTGTTTGAAGCCGACGATCGCGAAGAAACATTTGTTGCTGCCCAGTGCCCCCTGCAGCCCATCGGCAGTATCCGGCCGAAGTAGCCTTTTTCTGAAAGTCCCGGTCTCTTAAAGAGACCGGGACTTTGACGTTTCGTGGTCCGGCGACATTCGTCTCATCCGCGATGATCGAACTTCGCCTCAGTTCCCCGAACCGTTTCGTCAAAAACGCCATCGTTGTACACCGTGTTCCCGTGAACAATCGTCCGCACGGGCCATCCTTTCAACCGCGTCCCGTGCCACGGGCTCCAGCCACTTTTCGTGATCTGCTGTTCGTTGCGAATCTCTGCTTCCCGATTCAAATCGATCAGAACCAGATCAGCATCGAAGCCCACCTGAATGCTGCCCTTGTTGACGATATCCCACACACGGGCCGGCGCCTCGCACATCCATGACACAACCTGCCGCAGCGTACACCGTCCCTGGTTGACGGAATTCAGCATTAACGCCAGCGAGTTTTCGACGGCCGGCAATCCGGAAGGTGATTCCGGGTAGGGCTGATTCTTTTCTTCCAGCGTATGAGGTGCGTGGTCGGTGGCGACCACTGGAATTGTGCCATCGAGTAAACCACGCCAGAGTTCCTCGTTGTCCTCCGGGTTCTTAATCGACGGATTCATCTGCACCAGCGAACCCAACGTCTCGTAGTCGTTGACGTTAAAAAACAGATGATGTGGACAGGCTTCCGCCGAAATAAGATCACTGGTGCCACGCAGAAATCCCACCTCCTGAGCCGTCGAAACATGCAGCACATGAAACCGATGGTTGTTCCGTTCTGCCAGATCAACAGCTCGCTTTGTCGCAATCAGGGCCGCCTTGTGATCACGGATACGGCTGTGGTCGGAGAACGACTTTCCGCCGTCCAGTCGCTGGGCGTTGGCACGAACAGTGGTTTCGTCTTCACAGTGAGCACAAACGGGCAATGTCGTTTCTGCAAATATCCGTTCCAGTGCTTCCTGCTGGTCGACCAACAGGTTCCCCGTGCTGGACCCGATAAAGATCTTGATGCCCGGAGTTCGCTCAGCGGACTTCAGCACGTCCACATTGTCGGGAGTGGCTCCGACATAGAAGCCATAGTTGACCAGGCACTTGCCCGCCGCCAGATCCAGCTTGGCATACAAAGCGTCCAGTGTGGTGGTAGGCGGGTTCGTGTTAGGCATTTCCAGAAATGTCGTGACGCCGCCCTTCGCGCAGGCTCGACTGCCCGTCGCCAGATCTTCCTTATGAGTCAGTCCCGGGTCTCGAAAATGGACCTGGTCGTCAATCACGCCGGGGATCAGGTGTAGTCCGGTGGCGTCAATGACCTCGTCCGCCTTCGTGTTGTCTGTGGCGTCTACCGCAGAAATGATTCCGTCTTCAAACAGGACGCTGGTGCTGGCAGTCTGGTCCGGCAGAACAACCTGGGCATTTCTAATCAATGTTTTCATGTGCTGTTTCCAAGTGTCGCGAGCCAATTGTTGGTGGTAAGCGATGGGATGCATTCACAAGCGGCATCGAATGCATCGCTGCAGTCGGCATCTTAGGGACATTCACCTCAGGCTGCGAAGCCACTTACGGGAAACACAAGGGTAACCCTGGACCAGCGAAAAGACTGCAGTGTCAGTCTACTCGACTCGTACTTTTCGCCACAGCCACCATCCTGCCAGTCCGTTTCCGGGCAAGACAAGAACACTGACGACCAGCACCAGCACAATTAGGGCATCCCCATCAGGGGCGCTGGAATACTTAAGGCCGATCCAGCAGGCTCCACAGACCAAAGTATCCAGCACCAGAAACGGTAAGAATGCAGCTTCAGCCAGCGCCAGCCCCAGTCCCGCAAGTTGTCCGTCTGATCGTCGAATGTCCCTTATTGCCATAAGTCCCAGAACCGTCGTGAGGAACGAGAGAAATAGCAACACTACCCCAAGCGCTAAAATGCTAATGGTCGACGGCATGTCTGAGTATCCCCCCACGCTTCTTAATCGCAGCCACGGCAGAAAAATCGCCAGGCACACAAAGGAAATCGGCGGCAGGCAGGCGGCGAACATCGCTTTGCGAGAAAACCGTGGCTGCCTCAAGCCTTCTGCGTCTCGTTTTTTCTGTCGTGCTCTCGTGATGAATATGTGTCTGACATCACTTCTGTTGAGAACACGGATGGCCCACACGCTCAGAGGGATGGTCAGAATTGCTCCCAGCGTAACAGGCAGCAGGCCGAAGACAGCACCGACCATGGACAGGCCGAAGGAGTTCCGACGACGCATGTTCCAGGCCCCGAAGGCGATCATCGGACTGACGACGATGCCGGGAAGGCAAAACGCCATGTAATAGTCCATATTTCCACGTCCATATCCTGGGCCTTGGTCAAAGATCCCGCCGATCAGACCGATCAGGTTGGCAATGGACAAAAAGAGAGCTACTGCCAGAAGTGAGGTGGCCGGACCATCGACGAGGGCCTGAACTCGGTCGACGTGGTCGACTCCTGTCGGTGTTGTGTCCGATTCAGAGATGGGCTTCTTGTTCAGCGGACTGTCGCTGACGCCGTGAGCCATGGCGTGGCGAATTCCGGTGGCACTCAGGACCAGCATTGTGATCGACAGACCAAAGGCGCAATAGAACCCGAAGCGGTACGTTAAGCGGTGATCGATTTCGCCCAAAATTCTGGGACTCTCCCATTCGTCGTTCGCTGTCTGACACAGGACAAAATACGGCTGCGGCTCCTGAATTCGGGCAGCGTTTGTGACGTTCTTTGAGACGTGCCACATCGAGTCATGCAGACTCCCGTCCGAAAGTTGCATGTGCGCCGATGGATACCTCACGTATGACCGCTCCACAAACAGCTTGAACAGGAACGTGTGCAGCAGAGCCAGTCCGGCAAGCAATGTCATTAACAGCAGCCAGCGAACCATTCGTCGGTGTTCGGCAGGCAATGCGATCAACAGCAGTGTGAGCAGAGCGAATGATCCGCAGACCACCAGCCCCGGCCACCTGTCCAGACCGTTGAAAGTATGATGCCATCCGTTGAGTATAAGTCTGTCCGGGACAACCCCGGTATAACCGAATCCCTCCTCTGGACCCGGACCGTCCTCGGGAGGGGACTGCCAGAAACACATTGAGTAAAGGTCTGTGCGTGTCTGCGCAAAGTCCGTCGCGGATTCCGCAGCGGCATGTGCTTCGGGCTTCAGAATCTCGGCGTCAATCCACGGCAACAAAACGCTTAGACATCCAGCGACGCTCAACAGAACCATCATCAGCGCAGGTAATTCAGGACGGTCACTTTTCGTTGAAGAACCGGCGTCACCCGCAACCCACTGCCACGCAGCCACCGCTTCTCGTTCCATGATTGTGGAAACGCCGGGCCGATGTGCCGGAGTAACTTCTGACTGCTGCTCAGCCGTTGAGTTTATGTCAACGGATGAGACCGCATTCACTCGTGACCTGAGTTCACTGGCAGACTGAAATCTTCGTTCCGGTTCGCGCGCCAGGGCGCGCAGGACGACGTCATCCAGACGAGCATCGACGGCCGTTTTCTTCGACGGTGGTTCGAACTGCCCCATCGGTACTTCACCCGTAAGCAGTTCGTAAAATACAACGCCCAGCGAATAGATGTCCGCGCGGTGATCAACTTCGTGGGAACCGCCCATCTGTTCCGGCGCCATGTACTGCGGCGTCCCCATCACCTGATGTGTGCCGGTTAGTGTGAAGTTGTCAGCCGAATGTTCCGCCAGTTTCGCCAGACCGAAGTCTGCGATTTTCACGTTGCCTCGTGAGTCAATAAGGATATTTTCCGGTTTGATGTCACGATGAACGACGCCTTCGTCGTGAGCAAACTGCAGACCTTCACAAATCTGTGCTATAATTGTCAGAGTCTGGTCGGACAACAGTTTTTGGGATTCCATCAACTGACGCAGATTAAGGCCATCAACGTATTCCATTATGAAAAAGAACAGCGTGGTTCCTGACGGAAGTCTGCCAGCGTTGAGTACGACTTCGCCGAAGTCGTGCACACCGACGATGCTGGGGTGATTCAGCCGAGCCAGGGTCCGAGCTTCTCTGTTGAATCTCTCTGCAAATGCCGGGTCGTCAGCAGATTCCGGTCGTATGATTTTCAATGCGACAAGGCGATCAAGCTTTTTCTGCCGCGCCTTGTAGACGGCCCCCATGCCTCCCTGCCCGAGCAGTTCCAGGATTTCCAGGTGCGGAAAGTGCTCAGCCAGTACGGCTGGTTCCAGAGGCACGAAGCTGCCGGACTGCGGCGTCGTGGCAGCAAACGCAGGGTTTTCGGCAGAGTCCGTTGAGCTGTCCAGGCCCATCTTCATCAGGCACGCCGGACACGGCTGGTCGGAAACGCCGCCGGGAACAGCGGCACCGCATGCCGGGCAGGTTTGTGCGTTGGGTTCTGTCATGGCCTCGCCACCGTTCTTGAATTATGCTCCATTTTCATAAGAAGCAGAACCAGGAAAAGGTAACGCGGAATTTCGAAGAATTTGCCGGGACCTGCTGAAGGTGTCCGTAAACACGCGTGCGATGTCCTCGGAAAGACGTCCAGGGCCTGGTGTCAGCAGGCTGAATTGCCCGGATGCGGTGCGTTTTCACGATTCCGGCCTCCGCAACGCGTCAAACAGGTCGCGAATTTCGTCATCGATCTCTTCTTCACCAGACACGGTCTGAGCGATTTCCTCACGCAGCAGCGCGCGATACCGCTTTCGCAGTCGAGACATTGCCATTTTGACTGCGGCTTCCGTCATGCCAAGCAGATCGGCCAGTTCGGTGTACTTTGCAGCGCCTGGTTCGCCGGCCAGGTGGGGCAGAAGAGCGTCGTACAGATCGCCGCGACCGTTGGCGGACATGTCGCTTTTGACTTGTTCCTGGACATTGGCCAGCAGCGTCAGCGCCCACTGACGCTGGAAAACGAATTCCGGCGTTGTTAATTCTCCGGGCTGTGTGCCAAACTTCGATTCCGCCAGATCAAAGTCCAGCGACAGCACCGTCTGGCCTCCGCCCCGTTTCTGAGCGCCGGCCCTGTCCCATTCGTTGATCAGAAAATGCTTCAGTGCGGCCAGCAGGAACGATCGGAAACGTCCTTTGTCCGGATGCACGTTGCGCAGATCGTCTCGCTGCAGCAATGTCGCGAAGAATCCCTGA
>JBDONA010000137.1:0-5692 GCA_039831575.1 Fuerstiella sp.
CCAGCACTGACCACTCACCAGACAATGGCAATAAGCCGCCGCGACAGCCCGATTGACTGCGAACCGTGGTGGCACCTGAGCTGCATGTTGCTCTTCATTATCGTGCCCATCGGGATGTTTCTCGCAATCAGAGATCAATCGCTTTTGCTGCTGTACCGTCGGCGGTTCCCGGGTACGATCCATGGGATGAAAACGCTTCGGCCACAATTCTTGGTGTCATGGTTCGTATGCTTGTTCGCAGCCGTGTTCACATTGGCCGCGGCCAGGTCCGACACGGCCGATGGCGTGGCATACTTCGAGAATCACATCCGGCCACTTCTTGCAAAACACTGCTACGCCTGCCATTCGTCGCGCACCGGAAAACATGAAGGCGGTTTGGTGCTGGACAGCCGACCCGGATGGACCGTGGGCGGTGACAGTGGTCCGGCTGTCGTTCCTGAAAATGTGGATGCCAGTCTGCTGATACAGGCTGTGCGCTACATGGACCCCGACCGGCAAATGCCACCTGACAAGCCGCTGCCGAAGAATGCCATTGCTCTGCTGGAACGATGGGTGCAGATGGGTGCGCCCGATCCTCGCGACAAAGCCATGGACGCACTCAAGCCGAGCGACAATCCGTCAGATCCGATCGCCGGTCGACAGCACTGGGCGTTTCAACCGCTGCGGGAGGGACACCTACCCGCTATCAGGATGACCGATTGGCCTCGGTCGACCATCGACTCATTCGTCGTGTCTCAGTTGGAAGTGGCGGACCTGCGTCCTGCGCGTGATGCCGATCGTCGAACACTCATTCGGCGAGTTTACCTGCAATTGATCGGCCTGCCGCCAACACCTGAACAACTTGTGACGTATCTGGAAGACGACCGGCCGGACGCGTTTGAGAGGCTGGTTGATCAATTGCTGGATTCACCGCAGTTCGGGGAACGATGGGGACGGCATTGGCTGGATCTGGCACGCTACGCCGATTCCAACGGACTGGACGAAAACTTTCTGTTTCGCGAAGCATGGCGATACCGTAACTGGGTCATCGATGCGGTGAATGCTGATGTCCCGTTTGACAAATTTCTGCGGGAGCAAATCGCAGGTGATCTGCTGCCGCATGAATCGATCGAACAGCGAGACCGACAGCGGATTGCGGCGGGCTTTCTGGTGGTGGGGCCGAAGGTGTTGCTGGGCAATGACCCGAAAGAACGGCGGATGGATGTCGCCGACGAACAGCTCGACACAATCGGACGGGCCGTGCTGGGGCAAACTCTGGGTTGTGCTCGCTGCCATGATCACAAGTTTGATCCGGTTCCCACGGCAGACTACTACGCACTGGCCGGTATATTCACTTCAACGAAGGTCATGCAGCAGCGTTACATGCTGGGTCAGCAGCGAGTCATGGAACGCCTGGCGGGGCTTGGACCTGACGGTGATGCGTCCAACGAAGCCTATGAGAAGTATTGGCGTGAGCGGCCAAAGCTGAAAGAAAAGCAGAAGCACGCAAAGGCAGCACTGCAGTTGCTGGAAAAAGGTGATGGGAACGCTCTTGATGCGTTCGTTGCGAAACATGCAGATGCAGTGGCAAAGGCCGCAGCGGATGTGACTCAGCCCACGGAACAGCGTGTCGCGGCACAAAAGGCGTTCGTTGCAGACCTGGACGCGGCGGTGGCCAAACCACCGGCGATTCCGCCGCGGGCGATGATCCCGTCTGACGAAGATACACCGGCGGACGAATCCATCCGCCTGGCCGGACAGTTTGACCGTTTGGGCGAACAGGTGTCGCGCGGGTTTCTGCGTGTGATCGGCGATGCTGCGGTCGAGATTCCCGAAGGACAAAGCGGCAGACTGGAATTGGCTCGCTGGCTGACAGATGTCGATAACGGCGCTGGGCGGCTTGCCGCACGAGTTCTTGCCAATCGCGTGTGGCATCATCTCATGGGTCGCGGAATCGTACGGACCGTGGATAACTTCGGTCGTTCGGGAGAAGCACCCAGTCATCCCGAATTGCTGGACCACCTGGCTCGCCAAGTGATCGACTCAGGCTGGTCTTTGAAGTCTCTGGTGCGAAAAGTCGTTCTGACGCGGACGTTCGCCATGAGCAGTCTTCACGAAGAAGCCGGTCACGCGCTGGACCCGGAAAACCGTTTGCTGTGGCGCGCCCACCGTCGCCGTCTGGATCCCGAGGAGTTGAGGGATGCGATGCTGCTGGCCGCTGGTAAGCTGGATGTCACGCCGATGGATTCCACCGTTTCGTATCTGGGAGATCAGGCTACTGCGGTCGGCGAGAACAAGAACCGCAGACGCACGGATTTTCCCTGCCGCAGCGTTTACCTGCCGGTAATTCGCAACGACCTGCCGGAACTGTTCGACGTTTTTGACTTTGCTGATCCGCACGCAGCGACTGGCATGCGATCACAGACGATGGTTGCGACGCAGGGCCTGTTCATGCTGAACGATGACTTGGTGATGGACGCCGCCGAAGCCACCGCACAACGGGTGTTGCAGAACGACACCGCAACAGAACCGAGTGCGCAAATCGATCATCTGTTTGAACTGGTACTAAATGCAGTTCCGAGGAAGGAAGAACGGGACGAATTGCTGACGTTTATCAGCGAAACACGGAAAAATATCAACGACGACGACACCTCGGATGCCGATATTCAAGTATGGTCGATGGTTTGCCACGCCCTGTTCGCATCCAGCCGTTTTCAGATTGTGGAGTAAGTGATGAGGTGCCATCAATTCATGCCGACAGCTACACGTCGTGACATGCTGCGAGCGAGTGCCGGCGGTTTCGGTCAGCTGGCGCTGGCGGCTTTGGCCGGGCAGCGTGCCATCGCAGACACGTCACGACCGATTTCTGCGTCGACACCACAGCTGCCTCATATTCCGGCTCGCGCGAAACGCATTATTTTTCTGTTCATGTGGGGCGGACCCAGTCACGTTGATTTGTTCGATCCCAAACCGCGGCTGAACGCCGAATCCGGCAAACCATTGTCCGGAAAATCTGTCGGCAGTGATCGCGATCAACTCGGCACTGTGCTGGGGTCCCCTTTCAAATTCGCTCAATACGGCGACAGTGGGATCTGGATGAGCGAACTGTTCCCGCATCTGTCACGGCAGGCGGACCGGATGTGTGTCGTTCGGTCAATGCATACCGAGGGCAGTGCCCATGGCGAGGCGTTGTTGCGGCTGCACACGGGGCAGGCAAATCTGGTACGGCCCAGTGTGGGAGCATGGGTGAGTTACGGCCTGGGATGTGAGAGCGACAGCCTGCCCGCATTCCTCACAATTTCACCACCGCGCGGACACGGCGGCGTGCAGAATTACGGCAGTGCGTTTCTGCCCGCCCTGCATCAGGGAATGGCGATTGGGTCCGCTGAAACACCGATCGCGCAGGCGGCCGTCTCAAATCTTGTCAACAAGCAGCTGACACCGGAACTGCAGCGAAAACAGCTGGCGCTGATCCAGTCGCTCAACAGACGGCATTTGCGGGAATCCGTGGTGGACCAGCGAATTGAAGGGCTGATTGCCAACTACGAACTGGCGTTTCGCATGCAGTCGACGATGCCTCAGATTATGAGTCTTTCGGACGAATCGAAATCAACGCTCGATCTCTACGGCATTGATTCAGAACCGACCGACAACTTCGGACGCCAGTGCCTGCTGGCGCGCAAGTTCGCAGAAAGCGGTGTCCGCTACATTCAGGTTTCAACGAACTATACCTGGGACCACCATCAGAAGGTGCAGGCCGGACACATCACAGAATCGGCGAAAGTCGACCGCCCAATCGCCGGTCTGCTGGAAGATCTGGCACGGCGCGGAATGCTGGAGGACACGTTGGTTCTGTGGGGTGCCGAGTTCGGTCGCACACCGATGGTCGAAAACGGCGACGGCCGGAATCACCATCCCAAAGCATTCACCATGTGGATGGCCGGAGGCGGTGCGCAGGGCGGACTGACATACGGTTCAACGGACGATTTTGGTTATGCCCCGGTGGAAAATCCGGTGCACATGCACGACCTCCACGCGACGTTGCTGCATGCACTGGGATTGAATCATGAACAACTGACGTATCGTCATGCCGGACGTGATTTCCGTCTGACCGATGTCTACGGCAACGTTGTGCATGATATTCTGACGTAGTGTTGGTTACCCAACGCAACGTCAGCAATGTTTTGACGTGTGCCACTGGCTTTGCCAGTGCTTTGAGGCTCAGGAAAACACTGGCCGAGCCAGTGGCACACAACGTCTCAGAGAATCACTGACAAAGCACTAGCTCCGCCCCATCGTCTTTTTCAGGCGGTCAACAACGCCGCGGATGATCTGGTTCAGAACGGCGCCGCGGGGGTTGTCGTTGATCATGAATGTCCATGTAGATGACGGCCCGGTCAGGCCTTCCTGCTGCAGGTCGATGCCGTCTTCCGTAATGGTGGTCGTTGTCATCGTTTCGACCACCTTGCGATCGATCAACGACAGGAACGCCTGGAACTCAAGATTCATCTCTTTGTTAAACGTATCAAAGGCATTGAATCCGCCCAGACTCACCAGGTGAATGCCTTCGCGGATTTCACTCGCATGAGTCAAATGGTCGCTCCAGCACCAGTCGAGGTGAATCAGCGTGACTTTACGCTCGGCGTTGACAATGTGTTGCTCGCCCCATTTGTCAACGAGCTGCTCCCGTAATTCGGGATCGCGTTTCTTCAGAGCGTTCGGCATCTTGCTTCCCTTCAGCAGCTCTTCTCGGTGCTGGCAGATGGTCCGGCGCTGTAGTTCCAGCAGAAACGAATACATTCGCAGCGTCCGGCGGATTTCAAAACTTTCGCCTTCAATGACTCGCTGCACGTGCCCAATCCGTTTCGCCGTGTCTTCGTCGTTGATGGGCTGACCACTGTTTCGGTTGGGCGGGCTGACCAGTTCTGCAATGCCGTGTCGTGAAATCAGGTCGTCCTGCAGACTGACAAAGAAACGCGATTCTCCGGGATCACCCTGCCGCCCCGATCGGCCTCGGAGTTGATTATCAATCCGTCGACTTTCGTGCCGATTCGTGCCAATCACGTACAGTCCGCCCAGATCGACGACGCTGTTCCGCGACTGGTGCTCGCTGCCGCCCAGACAGATGTCGGTGCCGCGACCGGCCATGTTTGTTGAGATCGTGACTGCTCCGAGAGCACCGGCTTCCGCGATGATCTCTGCTTCCAGGTGATCGTTGGCCGCGTTCAGGACGCGGCAGGGCACGCCCGCGGTCTGCAGCTTTTGGGCCAGTCCTTCGGATTCATCGACACTGGACGTACCAATCAGGACCGGTCGATTTTGTTCGTGCTGCGATTGAATTTCCTCGACCAACGCCGCGAGTTTGGCGTCCTTAGTGGCGAAAATCCGATCGGGATGATCGACTCGGACACATGTCTCGTTCGGTGGAATAATGACAACCTTCAGGTGGTAGAATTCGTCCAGTTCTTCGGTCGCTTCGACGGCGGTGCCCGTCATACCAGCAAGGTTGTCGTACAGTTCCAGAAAGTGTTGCAGACTGATGGAATTCAGAATTCTTCCCTGTGGCTGAATCTTCAGTCCTTCCTTCGCTTCCAGCGCTGCCTGCAGTCCGCCCGGCCAGCGACGATTCTCGGCGACACGACCGGTGAATTCGTCAATCAGTTCAATGGCATTGTCCTGCACCAGGTAGTCAACGTCTCTGGTCAGCAGTACC
>JBDONA010000116.1:0-5666 GCA_039831575.1 Fuerstiella sp.
ACCGTTGCCAGGTTGCCTGATACCCCTCCCGGGTGTATTGCAAAAAGCCTACTCAAATGCGAGTAGGCTTTTTTTGTGTACCCACGTTATGTACCCACTGGCTTCGGAGTCGGTTTTGATCCCGCCACGGGAACAGTCGGCAACAGTCTGACGGACAACACTTGGTTCGACGCAGCCGGAAACGTCATCAAGCAGCAGCCCGCCGGATCAGATCTTTTCACCAAGACCACGTATGACAGTCTTGGTCGCAGCACTACGCGGTATTCCGGCTATGATCTGGACGAAACATCATATGCAGATGCGGGCACGGTCACCGGTGACACGATCATGGAGCAGGTGGAATCGACTTATGATGACGCCAGCAACGCGATCCAGAGTACAACGCGGAATCGCTATCACAACGCTGCGGCGTCACAGACCGGCGAACTGAAGAATCCATCCGAGACACCGAATGCTCGCGTGACCTATTCGGCCAGCTACCCCGATGCTCTCGGGCGAATGGTCGCCACCGCGAACTACGGAACGAACGGTGGCACAGCCTTGACTCGTTCGTCCACAGTTCCGACTCGATCCGACACCATCTCGGTGACGTCCACTCAATTCGATTCCTCCGGCAATATGGAGGATTCGACTGATCCGTCCGCTGTCGTGACTCGTTTCGAATACGATGCGGTTGCTCGAGAAACGAAACGAATCTTGAATTACGTCACAGGATCATCGTCGTCGGGTTCAGGCATCAGTTGATGCCAACGTTACCGTTCACACGGCCTACAATGCGGACGGCAATGTGAAATCTCTGACGGCGGACAATGCGTCGACAGGCAATCAAACGACTGAGTACATCTATGGCACGACGTTGTCTGATTCTGAAGTAGCTTCGTCTCTATTGAAACGCAAAGAGATATACCCGGATTCGGTAAGCAGCTCGGACGTTATTCTGTTTGAGTACAACCGCCAGAGTGACACAACAAAGATCACTGATCAAGGCGGAACAGTGCATGAATTCGATTACGACAAACTCGGCCGGCAGACGCACGACCGGGTCACGACACTTGGTTCGGGTGTTGATGGAGCGGTGCGTCGAATCTCGACGACATACGAGGTTCGTGGCATGAAAGCCACAGTGGCGTCGTGGAACAATGCCAGTGTTGTATCCGGAAACGTCGTCAATGAAGTGGAGTTCACTTACAATAGCTTCGCTCAGTTGACGCACGATTATCAGGCTCATTCAGGCACAGTGAACGTGAGTACGACACCCAAAGTTCAATACGCTTTCGCCAACGGTTCGGACAACACAATTCGTCCGACGTCCATCACCTATCCAGACGGCCGAGTCATTACATACGACTACGGTTCGTCAAGTTCAATGCCGGACGCTCTGTCCCGAGTCGCGTCGATCGTGAATGATGATGGGGCGTCCACACACTTGGCAGACTACGAGTATCTTGGCCTGCAGACTTTTGTGGAAGTCGATTACACAGAACCGGACGTGAAGTACACACTGGTGGGCACGGCTGGCGGCAACGATTCGGATACGGGAGACATCTACCATGGTCTGGACCGCTTTGGTCGAATCGACGACAGTTGCTGGTACGACTACGGATCGTCTGCGGACGTCGATCGCATCAAGTATGGTTACGGCCGTTCGGGCAGTCGACTGTGGCGGGAAAACGTCGTGGCTCGTTCACAGAGCAAGTACTTCGACGAAAAGTATCTGTACGACGAAATCTACCGGCTACAGGACATGGAACGGGGAGAACTGAACACGGGCCACACGTCCATCAGCAATATGACGTTTGCTCAGGACTGGGTTCTCGACGAAACAGGCAACTGGTCCGGTTTCAAACAGGACGACAATGGTAACGGGACGTGGGATCTGAATCAGTCTCGTATGTCCAACGACGTGAACGAAATCACGGACATCACAGAAACGGCCGGGGCTTCATGGGTGACGCCGGTCTACAGTGCAGCTGGCAACATGACCACAATGCCGCAGCCTGCTTCCCCCGCAAGTAGCTACACGGCAACCTATGACGCATGGAATAGGTTGGTTAAGATCGTCGATGGTTCGGACACTGTTTCCGAATACGAATACGACGCAGCCAAACGCCGAGTTGTCCAGAAAAGCTACGTGTCTGGAACTCTGGATGAAACACGACATCTGTATTACACTGAACCGAGCAGATGGCAGGTCGTGGAGGAACGTGTCGATTCGTCGACCGACCCGGATCGTCAGTTTGTCTGGGGCCTGCGATACATCGACGATATTATCGTGCGAGACCGTGACACAACGGACAACGGCACACTCGACGAACGACTGTACGGCCTGCAGGACGCTAACTGGAACGTTACGTGTTTGGCGAATACCTCTGGCACAGTCCAGCAACGGCTCAACTATGACACCTACGGCATGCCCGAGTTCCTGACGTCAGGGTTTGCGTCGTCAACCAACACGAAAGACTGGGAAGTGCTGTATGCTGGGTATCGTTTTGAAGACGCAACAACGTTGTTCCACGTTCGGCACCGCATACTGAATTCTGCTGTCGGAACGTGGCTGCAGAGAGATCCGCTCGGATACGCCGATGGCAGTAACTTATACGCTGCCTACTCTGTGGTAGATACGACTGATCCTTTTGGGCTAAGTAGTATATTGATGCCAATAATGTTGCCAACCGGGGAGGCATGTATTGCTGCCGGAGGAGGCAGCGTTGCGGTTGGAGGAGGTGTAGCTGTTGGTGGAGGTATTATTGTCGTCGCCGGGGCATCGTGTTACATGGGGTACACGGGATCTAAAGGCTGTTCAAAACGGTTCTTTGAATGGTGGTACGGCGCCCCACCTTTGGTTAACCCACGACCTCCGAGACCAGCACCGTGGAAACGGCCCCCGATTCCAGTAATGCGACGGCCATATCCGCAGCCATATCCGCAGCCATATCCGCAGCCATATCCGCAGCCAACCACTGGACCCACACCTCCGGTTCCCATTCCGTTAGACAATCTTCGTGAAGAATGCGAAGAGGCCCACGAAGAATGCATAGAAGATCCTTGGACGTACTCACCGCCACTTAAACGCCGCATTAAGAGAGAATGCCGTCCCTGTTTTCAACGTTGCCTGAATGAAGGCGGTTGGCCGACCGATCCAAACGATTCCTGCTCATAGCGTGTCAAGATGAATGAAAAACATATCCAATCCAAGATGGTGTCGTCGCTCCGTAAATGGAGATTAACACGATCAACGGAAGCCATCAGTGAGCTGAAAAGCCTCGCAAGCAAAGTAACAGACGTGTACTGGAGGGGGGAGATTCTTTCAGCCATCGGGGATATGTACGAGTTCCGCAAGGACTGGGTAAGTGCCAGAGAAAAATATCTGGAAGCGGTGGATTGTTCGGCGTCGGGTTTGGGGCAGTTTTACCTACTACTGTCAATCGCTGAGACGCACTGTAACGAAGGTGATGCCAGATCTGCGTTTCCTTGGTTTATGAAGGCTATTCGCGTTGCAAAGAAGGCACCTGGCGTTTGCATTGCGCCTGCCGTCCTGAGCATGAGGCGTAATCGCATTGATCAGCACCTGTCTTCAAAGACGTTGAGCGAACTGGAGGATTCATTGCGTCTCAACTGGTCTATGTTCCTCTCGGAAGAAGTATTTCCGGAAGGTGATGTGGGAGTCTGCGCGGAGAGACTAATGCATGCCCAAAAGAATGCTGGCGACATGAGCGGTCACGATGAAAGTTTCGGTGGTGAGAAGAATGGAGGCACAGACAAAAAAAGGTGAGGAAAAGGTATCAGGACCCTTAAATGCCTCGTCGCCGCACTGACGCAACAAGAAGGAGGGCCACCGCTGCCGAAACAGATCAAAGAGGGACCAGGCCTCTTTGATTCAGACCCAAGGGAGATTTAGTAAGTGATTTGATTGCGCCTTGACGATAGTCAAGACTGCCTGCCTGGTATGGAACTATGCAACTGAATTCTCTTCACGGTCGCGTCATGAGCCGTTATTCGCAGTTTGATAGAAACCAGATCAGGCTCGCCAGTCTCTCAGAGCGACAGTCCGACGTGTCCGTTGCTTCTCTGGCGCGCCCGGGAGCATCAGATACACAGCTGCCGCACGTGAGTGACACTGTCACGGCCATTCACTGTGCACGACAGAGCGGCCGCCCCGTCATCGCGATGATAGGAGGCCATCCGATCAAACTCGGCCTTTCTCGGTTCCTGATTGAACTGATCGAGAATGATCTAATCACATGTCTTGCCACCAATGGTGCCGGGATCATTCACGACTTCGAACTCGCAGCCTTCGGTGAAACCAGCGAAAACGTCACCAAGTGGATCAGCAAAGGGCAATTCGGACTATGGAAACAAACGGACCAACTCAATCAGATCGTATCGGACGGAGCTCGTCGCGATGAGGGATTTGGGGAAGCTGTCGGGCGAACGATTGAAGAAGAGAAGTTGCCACACCGTGACATCAGCATAGCCGCCGCCGGATGGAGATGTGGTGTCCCAGTCACTTGTCACGTCAGCATCGGCAGCGACATTTTCCATGGATACCCAAACTGCGACGGTGCGTCCCTCGGCAAGGTGTCTCACACGGACTTTCTGATCTTTGCTCAGCAGATCACAAATCTCGAAGGAGGCGTCTTCCTAAACATCGGATCCGCCGTGACCGGTCCGGAGGTCTACCTGAAGGCCCTGTCCATGGCACGCAATGTTGCTCGGCAAAAGGGCGAAACAATCACCAACTTCACAACTGCCGTCTTCGACGTCGTGGATCTTCCTGAGAACTGGATCGATGGCCCGGGACCGCCGCCTCAGGGAAAAGATGCAGCCACGACCACGCACCCGATGTATTACTTTCGACCATGGAAAACCATCCTGATTCGAACTGTGCAGGACGGTGGCCAAAGCTACTACATTCAGGGAGACCACCGACAAACCATTCCCGCCCTCTGGCACGGCCTGATGCGCGGCGACGATTCATCGAGCGACGAGAGCAAATGACTAATCCAACGATCAATCTCGATTGCAAACGGCCCGCGGTCTTTCTTGACCGCGATGGCACTGTCACCAAGTACGTCGGTTACGTAACCAACCCAAGTCAGATTCAACTGATTGATGGAGCAGCAGACTGCATCGGCAGACTTAGGGATGCAGGTTTTGTTTGCGTGTTGGTGACAAATCAGTCCGCCATCGGCCGAGGCATGTTGACGTTGGCTGAGTTGGAAACGATCCATTCGGAATTACACAGACAACTTCGCGAACAGGGAGCGAAACTGGACGCAGTTTACATCGCACCACAGAAGCCTTCCCAAAGTGATGAGACCGTCATCGAACATCCTGACCGCAAGCCAGGGCCCGGCATGCTGCAACAAGCAGCCGTTGACCTTTACCTCGACCTGTCACAGTCCTGGATGGTCGGTGACAGAGTCTCCGATGTGCTTGCCGGAATAAACGCTGGCTGTCGGAGCATTCGCGTGAGGACTGGATTTACTTACGTGGATGGACCGCCGGATCTGAATTGCGAATACGAAACCGTTGATTCACTCCGGGAAGCCACGGATTCTATTCTTGACGACGTACTGCACGCAGACGCAGATTCAATCGCTCGATCCGTGGGGACGTCATAAGCCGCAACACGATTTGATCTCAAGTAAAACTGATTACAGAAC
>JBDONA010001122.1:0-5665 GCA_039831575.1 Fuerstiella sp.
GTCGAAGTACAGCCCATCTTCAAACCAGACTCTGCCATCGGTCACCCCAAAATCCCGGAGAGCATCATTCGCGTAGGAATACTGATAGCCATATCTGGCATTACTATCGGACTGCCGAAAACGACCCGTTGGACTTCCTCGGAACAACCCTGATGGAACGTTTCGTCGCAGCATCTCGTCAACGCTCAAATCGCCGTTTTGGTCGATGTCCCACGACGACCAGGAAACGACGCGAGGCAGCGACAGCGTTCGCACCGTGTCGTGCCAATTGCGTTCGCTCATCTTCTCCAATTCGACAAATGCCGGTGCGGCTAAGAGTTCTTTAACGACTTTGATTTCTGCCGGACACGCATACAGTGCCCAATGATCCTTGCGACCTCGATCGATGTTGTACCGCGTGTACATTTCTTCGTTCTCCAGCACCAACAGCGACGTGAACGGACTCATCACATACATCGATTTGCTCACTCGAATAATCTCATTCCTGTGCTCCGCCGCCCCGTCCGCAATCAATCGATCAAGCTGCAGTTTCGCCCAACTGCGAGGCAAATGCTCAGCCTGCAGAACAACTTTTTTTACCTTCACTGTCCGTCGCCACGGCTTGCCGTTCAGCAGTCCCGTCACAACGACAGACTTCGGCAACTTCTCGCCTGCCGTGCACCGAGTTACAGCACAGACTTCTTCGCCCTGAACAATCGTGTCGGCGAAGTTCAGAAAGGTGGCTTCGCCAGCCTGCTGAACCAGAGACCCGGTCTTTTCAAAAGACCGGGTCTCTTCAACTTTGACATTCAACAACCGTGGCGTATTCAGCAAAGACGACAGCTCAAACGCACGCCAGCGGACTTCTTCATCCGGGTTGATCTGAGTGAAATACCCGCCTGATCGGCTGGCTGCTTCCTTCATGAACGGTCGCGACCACAGCTTTCCAACGCCAACCCCCACGTAGCTGGCCGCATCCGGGATATCTTTCAAAAGCTCACTCTGGCCCTGCGTTCCCAGAACCGGAATTGCCGATCCCGTGTGGACAACAACTGTCTCTTTTTCGCTGTCGCAGAGTTCGCCGCACCTGGTCAGTGCTTTCTGCAGATCCAATGCACCGATCAGGTGAATTTGGTCCAGATAAGCGGTCGCCTTCGCAATATTTCGTGCAGAACACTTTAACGGCTTCTTACTGAAGGCGATCGCCGTCGTGTTGGCCGTGACAATGTTGAAGGTGTCGCTGTGTCCGGCGTTGTCCAGCAGAGTACGGATGATTTCGATCTGAGTCCGCGCCAACAGTGGATTGCGGTCAGCTGACGCTTCGAAAAGGAAGACCCAGTGACGAGGGCTGCGCTTTGTCTTGCCCGGGAGCTCCGGGCGATATCGCAACAGCAGGTATTGGTGTCCGTCGTGTGTGGTTTTGCACCACTGTGCGACGGAGGTTTTCAAACGCTGCGGTGCGACACCTTCTGTGGCGGTTGCGCCCAGTTCCAGGACAAGATCGCGGTCCATCAGACTGTTTTTTTCTTCCGCCGTCAGCAGCAGGTCGCTGCCATCCGGGGTTGAGTTCATCGCATGTGAAGGACTGTGCCATTTTTCGGCCCCACCGTTCTGCACGCGAACACTGGTCGACCAGTCCCGCACAACGTCCATGCTGTGACCGGCTGGGAACCGGTAGTACGTCTTTCCGTACGCGCTGTTCAGCCGCTGCGTGTAACTCAGGACGATGCGTTTTCCCTGGCGTGCTTCCAGCGGAAACACTCGCATCTTAAACGTGCTGCCATTGACCCACTCCAGCAACGCCGGATCTTTCATTTTGTGAACGATTTTTTCGAACGTGTTACGAGCGTGTTGACGTTCGGCCATACCGCCTTCCATCAGCTTGCCGTTGACATACATGGCCAGACGTGACAACGACGCATCCGGCGGCAGTGGAAAGTGGAATGTGCCTTCCAGACGGCTTTGCGTGTGGTTGAAGTAGGTTTGATCGATCGTCGTGCGAGCGAATCCGTCTTCGATGTGCACGTCCACGTGGTACTTGCGCAGGCTCAGTTTGGTTTCCTGCCCTTTGGGATCAACGGTAATAATGGCTCCACCAGCATATTCGCTCGCCGGCACCAGAGCCCCTGAGGCCGCAACCATCAGCTCGCGTGTCCAGCCAAGATGCTCTGATGCCCGCAAAGCCGGACGCAATGTGTACGATTTCAGAGACCCGGTCTTTTCAAAAGACCGGGTCTCTACCGCCGAAACCAGTTGTCTCCCTGCTTCAATGATCTTCTTAACCCCGGACACCTTCACTTTGCCCTGAGTCACCAGCACATCCGGGTCGACACCGGATGCATTGACGCCAAACTTCGTACCCAGCGCCGTAATCGTTCGGGTGGGAGTCACGACTTCGAACAATTCCCGCTGGTTCTCCTGGTCAAACTGTGGGACGACTTCCACGAAGACTTCGCCGCGTTGCACTTCGATTTTCCGAGCCGTCGCGACCTCCAGGATGGCTGATTCATTGACGTAAAGAACAGAACCATCAGGCAGGTTAACTCGTCGTCGCTCGCGTGCCCCCGTTCGAATGACGTCACCTACGCTGACTCGCGTGGACGCGACGACCGGCACTGTCTGTGCCGTCATCCAGTGCCGACGAATGGACGCGATTTGATATTGTCGCTCCGCCTTCTGCTCCGCCACGGCTGTCACGAAACGCGTCGATTCTTCGGATGTCCAGAACAGCACGGCCAGCAGACTCATGGCGGCAACCGTTAACGCCGCCACGGCTCCACGAGGATTTCTGTTTCGTGGGTTCTGCGTTGTGTCTGATATTCGCTTCATCGTAACCCCCGATGCACCACTAAACTTTCGGTCCGACGAATCCTGTAGCCACCGATTACCAACGGTGTGCGAGTTCGACCGTTCGACCAGCGTGCGAGCACCGTCCAGTATTCGGCTTAGCTGATCATCGTCTGCAGCCACAGCTGATTCCGCATCCAGCAGTCGCTCAATTTCTTCGTCGCGCAACGGCTCCGGTCCGAGCGCAGCAGTCAGCGAAGGCTGCAGCAGCCGATCGTTGTGGTCAGTGTGTTCGTTCATAACAAAACCTCGTACCAGACCCGGTCTCTCGATGTGACCATGTCCCTTCATCTTCACACCGCAGCGACGATGTCATTGACTCCCCGGCGAAACAGATTTACGTCTTCGGCACGTCGTGGCCTCGCTTGGCCAATTCCCTTCGAATTCTGTCCATCGCTCGTTTCCGATAGACGCGGACCGTCGGTCCCGGAACGCCCAGTTCGTCGCCCAGCCACTTGCTGGAGGCGACGCCTTCTTTTGCTGCTGAGTCAGCCATCACAATGAATCGTTGTGTCTCCGGCAGATCGGAAACGATCTCTCGCAGATCCAGCTGCAGATTCGTCGGTGCTCGATCTGACGTATCACCAGGTTCGGCGTCCGGCAGATGCTGAGTCTCAATTGCGCGCCCGTTGGATGATGCATCAGTCGCTCCCAGCAAAGCCGAACCGCTGCTGACCTCAAGCAAACGAGCTTTGTGCCAGCCGTGTCGCAGGACATCCCGCGCGGCATTTTCGACGATGCGGAAAAACCAGACCTTCAGCGACGCCTTGCGACGATCAAATCGAGCTCGGTTCGTCCACAGTCGAAACAGTCCAATCGAGATGACGTCTTCAATGTCTGTTTCGCGGAGCACGCTTTGATACCGCCGAGTCAACACGACCAGCACCATAGGCCCGAACTGGCGCAGAACGTCGTCCAGCGCCTGCTCGTCGTTATCAAGCAGTCGCTGAGCCAGATCGGCCTGTTCCGTCGTCTGCATTCTGTCGCACCGGACTGTCAGCCACGTTGGCGGCTGTGTTTCGAAGCTTTTTGTACTCCGGCAGTTTATACGTTGCGGCGTTACATATTGGTTTTCGTGTCACCACCGGAGCCGCCGGCCACTTTCTGCAATGCCTCACTGATTTCCCGGTCGTGACCGTGATCACGGCTGTAAATCCGGAAAATGATGAAGCTGGTGGGTAGACTGCGGAATAGTTCATCGTCGTCCAGTTCGTGAGACTCACCGCTGGCAGGATCAAACCAGAAGTTCTGCTTGCCCGATGGTTTCCGCGCACTTGGTCGGTGATAATGCTTCGCCACATCAACCCGCAAAGGAATGTCCTGCAGGTCATCCGGCAGGAATTCGCGAACGCGCCGCTCGACAAGGTCCGGTTCCGAAAAGATCGTTGTACTTTCCGCCTGACCATCGTGGAAATGCATCGTCCGTTCGCAGGCCATCCGCCACATTTCGTCGCGGTTGATGATCGCACGCCAGTGACCGCCGAGTTCTCTTAATTCCGGGTCATCACTGTCGGCCCAGCGCATCACATCGACCAGAAACGATGTTTCCGTCAGACCCTGATAGGCCTGCAGGTGTTCCAGCGGATTGCCGGGAAACAGCCGTTTCATCGTTGCCGCAAAGTGATCTTCCAGAGCAATATCGATGCCGCGCACCGTCCGGTGAAAGTAGATCGTGCGAAACAGATTGGCGCGAGTTTCGATGAAATTGATCAATGTCGGCAGACCACGCGAATGAATGGTCAATCCTTCACTGCTGAAAAAACTGTAGTGGATCAGCCGCGAAATATCGAACGCCTTTGTGTTGTAGCCGGACATGTAAGCATCGCGCAGAACGAAGTCCATGTTGTCCACGGTATAGATGCCGCTGAACAGGGAACGCAGCTTGCGCAGCCAGTCCGGATGGCCTTCTTCGTCCTCGGGCCTGCCACTCGGACGACGTATCAGCCACGCAACCTGCTTCGCATCCAGTTCTTCCAGCGGCTGCAGATGACCGTTGGGGTTACGACGAATTCGGCGAATGATGTCGCCCAGTTCGTGTTCGATAATGTGACCGCCGATGTCTTCGTGCGTCAGATCAAACTGAGCCAGATAGTGATCATCGAAGAAGTGTCCGAATGGTCCGTGACCTGCGTCGTGCAACAGACCGGCAATGCGCACCAGGCTTTCGACGTAGGCTCTGGACGGGACATTGCGGCACGCATCGGCCAGCGATTCGTACCATGCCGACACGGTCACGCTGCCGAGATGCATAACACCCAGTACATGCTGAAAACGCATGTGCTCGGCTGACGGAAACACCCACCATGCGGTCTGCAACTGATGAATCTGTCGCATCCGCTGCACCCACGGATGATCAATCAGCTCCTGCTCTGCCGCTTCACCGTCCGGCAGGCCAGCCCGTGAAATGAACGGGATATAACCGTGGATGGGGTCGTGAGAAAGACTCTCTGTTGTAAAATCGCGGGCCATCGGAATCCTGTTTCGCTGATGATTCGAACACGTCCAGTGCGTTCAGAACGGATGATAGCGAAACTATGGTCCAGGCCACAGACGTTCCCGGAACGGATAAAGGGGTCGGCAATGGACCGTAGCGTTACGTCCGGCTGATCATTGCCGCCAGACAGACCCTGCAACGGTGCGGGAATAACAGTCACGTTGCCGTCATCGTGCAGGGGCAGGGGGGGTTGGCGGCCGCCTTCGGAGCGTTCAACGGTGCGCAGCTCTCCGTGATCCAGCCAGACATATTGACACTCAGAACACGAGTCCATCACGATATTACCGGGGCCATAGTAGGGATGCACTTCCATGCGTTCTCGACAATTCGGGCAGCGAATTCGTC
>JBDONA010000282.1:0-5658 GCA_039831575.1 Fuerstiella sp.
GCCCGTCGGGCGCGTTTTCGAACGCGTCAACGATACCAAAGTGCGGCGGAAAGTCGTTCAGCAGCATCATGACGGCAGTGGCACGGTCCGCCTGTCGTTCAAGGAACAGATACTCGTCGCAGCGGCCGCCAACCCATTCAATATTGCCCACGCATAACAGCGCCATTTCGATCGGATGACTGCGGAGTTTGGGAAACGAGATTCGAAAGTCGGCATCCCGCCACGTTTTCGCAATTGTGTACTGTGCCATCCCGCGCGAGTATTGGTGCTGAACCTGATCCTCTACGGTGTCGACGACGCGGTAGTTCCCGGATGTGAAGCCAAAGTGCTCCGCGACCGTGTTCACCGAGCGATTCTGAAAGAAGTGATCGTAGATATTCCGCCCCTCCACGAGTGCGATGTCAGAACATCCCAGCTCACGCAGAAAGGCTGCCAGATCATCGACCAGTTCCCGGTCCGTCAGCGGCGATGGATCCTTCCTGTGATAGCCCAGCATGAACGTGGGCTTGATGGCAACTTTCAGCTGGTCGACCGGCTGGTGCAGAAACTCAGCCCGCTCGCGGATTGAGGCTTCAAGGCCGCAGTCGTCGAGCAACCGGCGGAATGCTGCCCGCTTATCTTCCCTGCGATCTGCAACAATCACACGCACGCTCTGCCCGCTGCCAATGGGGTTCTCGACATCAGAAATACGACGCTGTTCGCGTGGCAGGAATTCCTCACCGACCTGGCGAATCTTTTCGATCAGAAACTCGACCGTTTCATGCTCCGCCAGTGTGTCATCGTCCGTCAGCGCGTTTGCCAGAATCTCAAAGATTTTGCAGTGGCGGTCTTCGTCCTCGGCAACACGCGTGAAATCACGAGCCAGCTGTTGATCCAGATCCGGCTGCGATTTGGCAAGGTCAGCGATGCGATACCAACAGAGAGCCGCAGTTTGTTCTGCATCGATATTGAAGAGGCAGAAGTTTCGAAACGGCCCGAACTGTAAATGCTGTCTGACATCAGCCGGCACTTTTCCGACAAGACCGCCAATCGCGGTGATGACTGTCGCGACCAGCCGAGACAGCGGCGCACGGCTCCACCGGGTGTGTTGCATGACCGATCCGGCCCAGCCGCCAATTCCCCCGGCAGCCTGTGTCAGGAACGCCTGTGTTCGCAACCGCCAACCGCCCAGTTTCAGAATCGCGCCACGGATGTAAATCGTGTGCATCTCCTCGTCTTTCCAGATCCAGACGAGTGTGTGCCGCACAAGCTCCCTGACTTCATCCGCCAGACTCATCGCTGCGAGTCGCTGCTCCATCAGCGACTCGCGATAACCAACGGACACCAGTTCCTCGCGTTCGAGCGCCAACAGAAACAGCTGAATCATTTCCTTGCGCGGGTCACCAGCACAGGCTTTTCGGACTGTTGTAAGTTCCCGCTGAAATTCTTCGTAAACTGCGCCCATCGTGTCTTCTGATCGAGGTCTCGAATCTTACGCTGCGTACATTAGACCGCAAACCCCTCAGCTTCGTAACTCAGAATCTGCGGCCAGGGCCGCAACCAATTCGAGCGACCGCTCGGAAACGCTCCGTTGTCGCTCAGAAAAATGCGCGCAGGAAAACAATAAATCGAAAAACAGCAGAACGAGGCGTAATTCCAGAGCCATGCTAAGGTTGAAAAGAACGACCAGTTCGCCGTTCTCAGAAACAGGGAGGGCAAGTATCTGACAGCACAAGGTGAGGCTGTTGTCCTGACCGATACCCTGGAGCCGGGATCCCGTTGGGTGATTCGCAATCCATTAAAAGCGGATCTGAATCCGGATGACGGATGGTTTAGTCTGGAATCAGCCAGTGATCCTGGCAGGTTCATAAGGCACTATTCGTTGTCCGCCTATGCGCAAAAAAGTGGTAGTTGACTCCGGAGCAGTCTGCACTCTTTTTGCCCGACGCCTCATGGAAATTTGTGGACGTACAGTAGGCCGATACCGTCCGTCCATAAGGAAAGACAGACCAGCCGATCAAACTGTGGAACGTGAAATCGAGTCGCGAACAGAAAACACTCAACGGTCATACCAGCGAGATTCGCAGCGTCGCGTTCAGTCCCGATGGCTCACGCATCGCATCAAGAAGCAACGACGACGCGATCAAGCTGTGGGAGGCGGCTTTCTGTCACCGAATCTGTCGCTGCGATCCGCGTCGGTCTGATCGACCGAGAGCATTTCTGTTGCTGCGTCCACCGGTTCGGTGTCGTCAGTTTGAATACTCATGATCGCAAACTCCGGGCCCAGTCAGAAGGATCCGTTGGGCGCTCATGACGAACCGACCTGAGTTAGAAACTCGGCGCCCGTGACACACGTCAAAAACCACCCTTTGATACCACGGTTCCCGAATTTCCATACCTTTTCCAACGCACGAAATCCGTGTCATCTGGTCCGTACGTTTTGTCGGAATCCGAAGCAATTGGGCGAGGTGTGCCTGATCGAGCAGAATCGTCGTATCTGCTGAGCGATGAAATCAACGGTTTTCGGCGCAGTTCAAATCCTGTTGCCTCGACTTAATTTCCAAACAGCTCATCGCATTGATTTGCGGCGGGCTGTTTCTCTTTAAATGGCAACGGATTACTGCGTTTCGCCGCGTTCGCCTCGCGAGTTCAAACGGGTCCCTGCATGTCGCCAATCTAATTGGCCATTCGTTCTAAGTTGTTTTACGACAATGAATTAGAGAGTTCAAATCCCGTCGCCATCTTCACAGGTTCGATACTCTGGTTCGCGTCGCCGTCGTGATGCGAGGGATCGACTTATGTCGGCCGAAGATATCGAAGAACTGCGCCTCTTTCGGTCGTCACTACGACAGGAGCCGTGTTGAAATTAGCTTGGTGTTAGCCAGCAGCCGCGGCAGCGAGTTGCAGAGGTTGTTAAACCACTTGCACGCACGCAGCAATGTCACTATCATAAAAACATACCAATCACTCGGTTTGTTACGGAGAGCCATGTGAGAACGGCGAAACAACCCCGCGCGATCAAGACGCGCGATCGAATTCTGCGTGAATCGGCGAGAATGTTTGCGCTAAAAGGATTTCATGACACCAAGGTGGACGAAATCATCAAGGCCGCCGAGGTAACGAGCGGCGCGTTTTTTCATCATTTCAAAGGTAAGGAAGACCTGGGTTTCGCGGTGATCGATCACCACATGGAACAACGCTGCCAGGCGCTTGACCGGATCGTAAAAAGCTTACCCGTCGCGGGCGACGATCCGCTTGATCGCGTTTTTCGGCGTCTGGATGCCGTGTGCGAGATGGTAGTCCGCAAACGCAACCGAAAGGGAGGCTGCCTGATCGGGAATCTCAGCACAACGCTCAGTGATACGCATCCCGCGTTTCGCAAGCGGCTGGGAGAGTGTTTCGACGAGATGGCCTCGGAGTTTCAGGTTCACTTGGACGAGGCGGCGGCGAGTCACGGATTGGCGGGAGATCAGGACACAGGCGAGATGGCTCAGTACATCGTCAGTGTGATCGAAGGCGCGATCATGCTCAGCCGGACCCATCGCGATGAAAAAATCATCGAGCGGCAGATGCATCACCTCAAAGAAGACATCCGGCGGTCCTTTCAAACCACAATCGCGATAAGCCGATGATTCGAATTGAAATAATCACACCACGTTATTAAATGCCGCGTTTTTCGAAAGGAGCCTAACATGGCTTTCGACGATACGTTGATCGTAGATCACATCAAAAAAACACACAGCGCGGAGCTGCTGAGTGAACGAGAGAAGCACCTGATCGGTCTGGCTGTAACAATGACCCGCGGTTGCCAGGTCTGCACTCGAAACCGGATTGAAAAGGCCCGCTGCATCGGGCTCACCGACGACGAACTCAACGCGCTGATCGCGGTAACTTCGGCCGTTAACAGCGGCGTGACGGCCGCCACTGCCCGCGTTGCATTCGGGATGCTTGAAGAGAAAAACACTGCTGAATGCGGCGACGTTTGTTCGCCAAATTCACAGTAGACGATTGCAGGCAAGCTGCGGCAGTACAAATCATGACAAGTAATTCAGCAATTGCTGACGGAAGGAGTTTGGGCTATGGACGCAAAGAGGTCGGCATTCTTGCTAATGAGTAGTTTGGCGTTCCTTGTATTGACAGGGAGCGCGAACTCAGAGGAGCCCGAGGCGACTCTGGTTTCAGATGAGCCTACTTCAAAACCACAATTGCGTGAGATCATTGTCAGTCACACGGACGAAAACGGCATTCTTCAGCTCTACCGCATGAAGGAGGATGGATCAGATAGTCTCCAATTGACAAATGGCAATCATCGCTGTGTGCAACCGGCTTGTTCTGCTGATGGGGAGAAAATCGTTTACGTGCAACGGAGCAAAAAGGGCATGGCGATTTGGCTCTGTGACACAGATGGCAAAAATGCCAAAGAACTCATCAAATCAGAGAGAATCCTGTTGCCTTCCTGGTTGCCTGACTCGAAACACATCGTTTGGATGAGTGTCGGGCCGGGTCAGAAAAATCAAGATCCTGCCAGCAACAGCCAGATCCGCATCATGAACACCGAAACAGGTGAATCGCGTAGGTTGTTCAGTCATCCGGAGCAAATTCAGTTCAGTAACGCGATGCCCTCGATATCCCCCGATGGCACAAAGGTGGCCTTTGTTTCAGACCGAAGCGGAACCTTTAGAATTTGGGTGAGCCAACTTGACGGAAGTGATTCCAAACTTATTTCACCAACGCCCACAGAGAAGGACAAGAATCTCAAGCTGCCCATCGAGCAAAAAGTCCCTACGTGGTCACCCGATGGGAAGTGGATTGCCCACTGGGAAGGCGTGGAGATGATTCACATGAGCCAATATACCGGAATCAAAAACCCGAAGCGGGATCAGCAGATCTCAGCAACTTTCAATGTCTGGGCAGTCAGCAGCGATGGAAAACAGCGGAGAAAAGTTGGGCGTGGCGATGATCCCACATGGTCTCCCGATGGATTTGTGACTCGAGCTTTTCCGGATCGAGACAGGGGCGGCCCCAAGATCATGATCGAAACCGAATCCGGGGAAAAGGAACTGCCGATCGTGCCTCGCAAAAGGAACTGGGGGCGATTCACCTGGTTGCCGCAGTTCCTGGACCAGTCGGAAGAATGAAGAAAAGAGAACCCGAAGTGAAAAAAAACAAATCGATGCCGCCTCCAGCGAAACCGTTGAGCAATGAGGAACTCACGTTCAAGGTGAAAGAATTCCCCGTAAATTACGGGGCGTCGATCGTCGGTATCACGACGGTAGAAACTTTGGCTGGTGGGCCTCCTTCAACCGATCTTTCCTACGTGCTTGAAGGCGCCAGATCCGCAGTGACCTTCGCGGTGCCTCTGGATGAAGATAAGACCCGCGATTATCTGGGCAAGATCGATCGTGCGGGACATCAAAAGGACTACACAAGGACAAGCGTCATCGCTGATGGCATCGCCGCTCAATTGGCGAGTTTCATACGACAGTTTGGTCACGAAACAATTGCCGTTATGCAAAACCTGGTCTTCCGCAACGATAAGCCCGGTGATTTGAACCATCGGACTCCGGATATTTCTCACCGATATCTGGCGGTTCGCGGCGGCGTTGGCTGGTTCGGTTTCTCGGGCAATGTGCTGACTCCCGACCATGGCCCCAACGTGATATTGGTGTCCGTGGTGAC
>JBDONA010000821.1:0-5655 GCA_039831575.1 Fuerstiella sp.
TTGCAGCTGATTTCGGGTGACGGATCTTCCACCGTCGCTTTTGAATGGTGAGGAGTCTTTCAGGTTGGATGCCGGCACCACAAACAGAATGCGGGCACCGGCCCCACGCGCGATCGTGACCATGCGCCGCAGATTCAGATAATAGTGGTCCTTGATCTGCTGTTTCAGTTTCTCGTCCCGGTGATAATCCTGCGGGCCGACAGAATTATCGAGCAGTGTCACGACCTCCGCAGGTAACTGCCAGGTGGGTCGACGTGTCGGTGTCACAGAGTCTGACTGCCACGCTCGGTGCATCACCGCGTAGGTTCGCGTGTGGCTCAGCATGCCACCCACTGCCGTCAGTCCCGGGAAAGTGGTTCTTAGATCGCGGTACGTGCGATACTCAAGGAATTCATTATGACCGCAATACACGATGAACAGGTCCGGCTTATAATTCGTTAGCTCCTGCATCACCTTCGCGACACGGTAGCTGGCGTAGCTGATTCCTCCGGCATTGATCACATCCCATTTTCGTGACGGGTCCGCGTGTGGCAGCAATTCCCGTAGCCAGCCTGTGAACGAAGTGGTGTCGTCATAAGGTCGGCCATAGGTGGTGGAACCTCCGACAGAAAAAATTCGGGAATTATCTGTCTGTTTCCGGCTGGGAAAACTCTGGCGGTTAAAAAATGCCAGTTTGCCGGAGGCTGTTTCCAACATGCCGGGTTCGTTTTTGGCAGTTGCGAACAACGGAATGTACGATGAGAATCCGACGAATGGATCCTCCGTTTCGACAACCGGAGCGAAGCCTGCCATCGCGAGTATGACTTCCAGCATCACAAAGAAGACGGCAAGGCACATGGCCGAAAACGTCAATTTACGGCGCCACGTCAGTCCCGCGCTCGTTTGTCTGGCGCTAAGAACGCGACTGTCGGTTTCGTCCGAATTCACGATGGCATCTCCATCACGCTTTCCGGAAGGACTGCAAACGCACCACGGCGTATGACGCTGATACGTGGCCGCGAACGACTTACGAAAATAAGTACACTGCTCTCGTTGGACAGCGCCACTTTCTTCTTCATCTTAACCCGAAGCGAGAAAGTGGGCTCGGACCGAGCGAAATTCTGTTCCGGCATCGTCAGCACACTTCTGTGATCATCCCGTTGCCGGAGCGGCGTCGCTGGGCTCCTGGATCCAGCCTACGTTAAGAAAGAGAGCTGCAACAGTTATTGTTGCAGCTCCGCAATGACCACCCGATGGAATCGCGCCCGCCTGGTCCGTTCTAACCGTCTTCCGAAGTTTTCGAAGTCAGAGCAAAGTCGAAGACGTTGTTACCGGCTTTGACGTCGGCCGTCAGTTCGCCGCCTTGAGCGTATTTCGCGGGAATCTTTTCACCCCGGCTTTTCCCATCACCCTCGCCGTCTTCATAGTTTCCGCCCTTTCCTTCTTCGTCGCCTTCGCCCTCTTCGTAATTCTCTTCGCCACCGCTGTCGGCATCGGCACTGGAAATCCGGACGGAGTGCGGCCCAATGGTCGCACCAGGATTGCCATCTGTATAGACGAGTTCATACCAGCCTTTATCGTCGGTGCGTCCGTAAGCCGGACGAGCGTGATCGGGCTGGAACGTCA
Source organism: Fuerstiella sp. (assembly GCA_039831575.1). GTDB lineage: Bacteria > Planctomycetota > Planctomycetia > Planctomycetales > Planctomycetaceae > Fuerstiella. The sequence goes on from JBDONA010000821.1 coordinate 1,606, forward strand.
GCACAACGTTGGCCAACGGCTTACCGTCCATGGTGACCGTTCCTTCCACGTATCCGAGATCCGGAAGCTCGCCACCGCCGCCGCCGCAGCCCAGCTGAAGCAGCAGAATCGCAGGTGCAGCCACCAGCATCAGTTTTCGCAACATATTATTTTTCCTTATCTGGCCCGACACACCGAACGACGCAGGCTGCCGAGTGCACTCAGGGGTTGATGTGTGATACAGGTTGGGTCAGTGGCGATTTTCGACCGTAAACCACCAGCTCTGCTGGTGAGCACTCGTAAGTGCTTTGCCGTTTTCGTTACAAGCACGCAGCGCAAGCAGGTGTGTTTAACAATCGCTCCCCATCCACTCGCTGGCGCTTCGAGCTTGTATTGCAGTCCCTTTCTCCTGCCACTGGCTCTGCCTGCGGCAGGATTGATTATCCGCCCTTGATCGCTGTAGATTCTCAGGCAGAACCGGTTGGTGTTGAATCACGTTCAGCGACCAACCGGATCGGACCGTCAGAAATGGACCTGGTTGAGGCCATGCCGCATCAGTACTCACCAATCGGGAATCCGTCATTCCGCCGTGACAGACGATTGTAAACAAAGAACGCTGGCTCCCATCGTGCGTCACCGGCATCGAATCTTTGCCAGACACAACGTCTTCCTCCCGCGTTTTGGACGCAATTGTCGACAAATTCGATGTTCTCACTGACGAATCGCACCGAACCGTCAGCCAGTGCGAACTGCACGCCACCAATGTGCATACTGGAGAAGCTCTCGCCACATCCGTTGTTGCTGCCCCAGGCAAAGACCGAAGTCGGAGCATTCAGCAGGGTTCGCGAATGTCCGATATTGTACCAGATTCCTCGTGAACCACTGCCGCGAGGATTCCTGACCCCTGGCCATGCTCCAGCGCGGCAACGTTTGGTGTCGCGTTCGCCAATGAATAACGTGTTGCTGGTGCCGTCTTCGACGTCTCGAATTCGGATCGACTTGTTGTACCCAAAGAATCCCCATGGGTCATTGACAGACTGGGCCTGGTCTCTGGTTCCCCGATTGCCAACATATGTTGTCAGGCCAGGCCGCCAGTTGGTATTACCGGCAGGCGATCGGCGGATTCCGTTGCCACCGCCAAAATGTCGGTTTGCGTGGGCGATGCCGTCGTTGACATCACTGGGACAGACAAACCCGGAGATTTTTGTCTGCAGGGCTATCAGTGGGTCATCAGCTTTGTTGCCGGAGTTGGTATTGGGCAGGCCCGGATTTTCTCCGGCGATGACCTGGTCAAGGGCATAATCATTGACGCCAAGTTGGTTGAACAGCGGTGCCTGGTCGATGAATGGCAGAATGTGGACGTGCCAGCCCCATGCTTCCTCATTGTTGGAGACTGCCCAGTCGCCACGGCTGTGACCAATGGGAAACATCTTGTACACGTCGTGGTAATTGTGACATGCCAACGCCAGTTGCTTCAGGTTGTTCTTGCACTGAGTGCGGCGAGCCGCCTCGCGTGCCTGCTGCACTGCCGGCAGCAGCAGGGCAATAAGAATTGCGATGATGGCAATCACCACCAGCAATTCGATCAGAGTGAACCCACGCAAGGGGCGTGGGCGACGGGAAAGTGCCATGACATTCTCCTTTGAAATGAAAACAGAAAGGGTTGAGCTCACGAATATCGCAAAATGAGATCCTGATTGGACATCACTGTCGGTTGCTGAAATCGATTCAATTCTCTACCTCTCGCCCCCAATCCTCTGCTCGGAGAACTAGACGCTTTCATCTTCAGACGTCAATCTGATCACGGACCACACGGCTGTCATTGCCCAGGTCCAATCAGCCAATATTCCAGAAATACGGGCTGTCCGTTGTTATAAGGATTACACCCTTCTTTGAGAGATCTTCTGAGGCGCCAGCATTCCTCAGAACGCTGACCTGATATCAACAAGAATAAGAATACCAACAAAAATAAGAACAGCTGATCCGTGTTCGGTCAGGGAAATTACGGACCCACCGACTTTGGGTCGGCAGGGGTGTGGCATCGTTCGAACCACCACCGACCCCGTTTCGCTGGAAACACGATTCAATCGCTGTGGTTGAACTGAACATTCGTGTCGTGTGCCACTGGCTCTGCCAGTGCGTCTTCGTGAACAAACGATACCGCAGTTTTGTATTCGAATCGTTGCGCCTGTCACATTGACGATGTACATCAATTTGTGTTTGCCAGACAGGACAACAATGTCCCGTTCAAATACCTCAAAGTGCGATGTCGATGGTATTGGAACCAGCCTTCACGGTTTCCTTGATTGACCCGTCGGAAGCTCCCGGCGGAAGGCCTGTATCGGCTTCTACGTCCTCATCTTCATCGTCGCCGTCGTCATCAGCGCCGTCGTCATCAGCGCCGTCGTCATCAGTGCCACCTTCGCCTTCTTCGTAGTCTTCATCGGCGCCGGCAATACTAACCGTTACGGAGTGCACGCCGATTTTAGCGCCGGAGTGGTTGGCGGTGTACTGGAGTGTATAGCTGCCGTTCGAGGAAGTTGTTCCGGTTGATGGCCGACCCTCCCCGTCGGGACTGAACTCAACCATTGCATTAGCGAGTGGTTTGCCATCGAGCGTGACTGTGCCGCTGACATCTGCCAGATCCGGCTGGTCTGTTGGTCCGCCGCCGCCACACCCAACGCAACATGCGATGGCCAGCGCTGAAAGAAGAAAGCTTGAATATGTCTTGTTCATTGAAAAAATCCCGGAATACGTATTTCTGGTTGAATTGATCGTGTGCTCCATCGCCGGAAGCGCACTGGTGAAAAAGCAAAAGACCGCAGGTCACGGTAGGTCGATTCCTGCGGCCTTGATCGTTGAAGCAAATAGTGACACTTCTGGCCTGATTATGCCTTAAGCAGATATCAGATATCAGATATCAGATATCAGATATCAGAACTCACCAATCACTCGACCATCGTCCCGGATACCGAGCAGCTGGTACACACCCATCTGGGCGTAACGCGCCGGGCTGATTCTGGCGTTAGTTTGCCCGTGATTCCGCCAACCGACGTTATCTGTGATGTTCCGGAAGTCGATGTTCTCGCTGACGAATCTGACACTGCCGTCACACATCAGGAATTGCCCGCCCCCTGTGTGCTTGCTGCTGAATCCGTCGGTGCAGCGCCGCGATCCGGTGTTCACCGGATCGTTCAGCAGCACAGAGATTCGGCCGAACAGATAATCGGCCCCGTGCGTGCCGCCTCCACCCGGATTGCGGTTGCCGATCCACGACCCCGCCCCGCAGCGCTGATCGCGTTCGCCGACCGCGAATGTGTTGGTCGTTCCATCTGTAATGTCGCGGATTTTAGTCCTTGAGCGATTGTAAAGGACGCCATCGTTGGTATTGGTCCTGTAGTTGCTCGGGCGGTTGATGTCCTTATAGCCGCAAACACCGAGGTAGTTGCTGGTCGGGGGCCGAAATGTTCCTCCGCCGGGAAAACCGTTGCCGTTAAAGTGGTTTCTTCTCATGCCGGCCTTGAGCCGCGGTCCGGTGGTGTCGCTGGGACATTGAAAGGGCGTGATTGGCGGAAACGCTGTATTAAGGGCAGCCGTATTATTGCCGATGGCGCGGCCGACGTTTGCCAGCGTTACGTTGTTGACGTCCAGTTGGTTAAACAACGGTGCCTGATCAATTTGTGGCAGGAGGAAGACCATCCAGCCCCAGTGTTCTTCGTTCCCCCGAAAGTTACCGTTAGCGGTGCTGGGCTCAGGCACGGAACCGGTGGGAAACATCTGGTAGATGTCATGATAGTTGTGCATTGCCAGCCCGAGCTGCTTCAGGTTGTTCTTGCACTGCGTTCGCCGAGCCGCTTCGCGTGCCTGTTGAACAGCCGGCAACAGCAGGGCAATCAGAATTGCGATAATTGCGATCACCACCAACAATTCGATCAGGGTAAAGCCGCGTTTGATTCGCGCGGAACAAGGACGTGACATGAGATTCTCCTTCGAAAAGAAAACAAAAAGACGAGAGAGCACAGATTCGTGCCCGGATTGCTGATGGGTAACACTTGCTGAAAAGAACATATT
>JBDONA010000353.1:0-5639 GCA_039831575.1 Fuerstiella sp.
AAATACATCAGATGGTCGTTGAGGCTGCTGCCGAAGCCGATGATGAACTGATGGCGCAGTACTTTGAAGAAGGTGACATTTCACTGGAGGATATTGGCAGAGGGATACTCAAGTCCGTCATTGCCGGCACGCTGATTCCGGTGTTCTGTACAGCTGTGAAGCAGGATATCGGCGTTGGTGAACTGATGGATGGAATTGCGGCGTATGCTCCGTCTCCCGAACAACTCATGCGGCATGTCACAGTTGACGGAGAAGACCTGGCGATTGAACCGAAACTGGACGGACCACTGATTGGTCAGATCGTGAAGACGCGCATCGATCCATTTATTTCGAAAGTCAGTTATATCCGTCTGTATTCCGGAACGCTGAGGAAAGATGACCGTATTCACGTTGTGGGCGAGCCCGGTACCGTGAAGATCAATCAGCTGCTGGAGTTCCAGGGCGGCGAACGTGAACTGGTGGAAGAAGCGACCGCTGGGAATATTGTGGCCGTCACGAAAATCGATGAGCTGCATACGGGAAACACGATCAGTGACGGTTCCGACCGCATCAGCATGCCGCCGATCGCGTTTCCCAGGCCCATGGTTGGACTGGCCGTCGAACCAAAGAGTCAGGCGGACCAGACAAAGATTTCAACGGCACTGCACAAGATGGAAGAAGAGGACCCGTCGTTCCACGTGCATCGAGACGAGCAAACGCACGAGATGGTGATGGAGGGCATGAGTGAACTGCATCTGAAGCTGATCGAAAAGAGGCTTCATGATCGTGAGAAAGTCGACATTATCACTCATGAACCCAAGGTTCCCTACCGCGAAACAATTACCGGTGATGTGGAAGGCAGCTACCGTCATAAGAAGCAATCAGGCGGTTCCGGGCAGTTTGCGGAAGTTCATTTGCGGCTCTCCGCCTTTCCGGACGAAGTGGATCCGGATGAGTACTTCACGAAGGAGCGATTTCCGCACTTACGGGAGTATCACATTGATGAGACTCTGAAATTCTGCTTTGTTGACAGGATTTCCGGGGGATCCGTGCCAAACCAGTTTATCCCGGCCGTCGAAAAAGGACTCCGCGAACAGATGCGGCGAGGCGTCATCGCCGGGTACCAGGTTGAGAACGTTGTTGTGGAACTGTTCTATGGGAAGTTTCACGCGGTAGACAGCAATGAAACGGCATTCAAAACGGCGGCCGCACATTGTTTCCGCGATCTGTTCAAGCAGGCACGGCCGGCGATTCTGGAACCCATGGTGTCTCTGGAGATTACTGTTCCGAGCGACAGGATCAGCGACATCACCAGCGACCTGAACACGCGGCGCGGGCAGTTGGAAGGTGTGGAAGAAATCGCCGGCGGATTCCGGACCATTCGCGCCAAAGCGCCGCTGGCCAATTTGATGACCTATGCCCGGACAGTGTCCAGCCTGACTGGTGGTCAGGGTTCATTCACAATGGACTTCAGCTCGTATCAGTATGTGCCTCCCAATGCGTTTGCCACCATCGTCGCCGCCGCCGCCAACGGCAGGAAGAGCGACAGCAAGTGATGTCACGAAGAGCGACGTCTTACAGCGTATTACGCTGACTTGTGGCCGCGGCGAACGTGTTTTCCCTTGCGTGAGTCGCTTTCCCACGAGCCCCACGACCACATCTTTCTGCAAACTGCTCTCGCTGCGGTGAGCGTCATTCAGCACTCAAGGCCACGTCGTCGACCAAATGTGCGCCGCTCCGGAACTCACTCATGACGCCCCGACATCGACCTGCTTCTGCGACAGACTACAATTCTGCGACAAGGTCCAGTTCGTCGGCGATCGTCCGCATTGCTCCAATACAAAAATCGATGTGTTCGTTCAGTTCGACGCCAAGGTCATCGGCGCCATCGATAATGTCCTGACGATTGACCGCTGCTGCGAATGAGGCCTGCTTCATTTTCTTCCGGACACTCTTTGCTTTCATGCCCTCCAGTCTGGAGGGACGCATCAGAGCACACGCGGTGATGAATCCACACAGTTCGTCACACGCATAGAGCGTCTTGTCCAGGCGGGACACACGTGGACAGTCCGGCAGGTAATCAGCGTGCGACTTGATGGCGTAGATCACATCTTCCGGATATCCCCGCTCACGAAGAATCTCCGAGCCTTTCAGTGGGTGATCCGGAGGATTCGGCCATCGTTCGTAATCGAAGTCGTGCAGCAGTCCAACGGTGGCCCATTTGTCTTCATCTTCTTCAGACTTCCGCGCATAAGCTCTCACCGCCACCTCGACCGCCAGCATATGCCGAATCAGGCTTTCCGACGTTGTGTATTCATGCAGCAGTTTCAGATTGTCTTCGCGTGTCATGGTTCGGGGCTCGCATTATCCATTGGGCTGTGAAGAGAACACGGCAATAAACAATCGGAACCTTCCCTCGTTGTGTTCAAAGACCGCCGCCGACATTTTCGCCGTGCCCCAATGTTGTGTCCTGCCTGAGCGCGTTTCACCGAAGTGTATCGAATTCCGCCACCGTTCAGCTGCGAATTTGCTCGCCGACCCTGCTACACGTCCGTGCGACACGCACTATCTTTTCAGCCAGCCGCGTTCTCGCTGAATCGTGAACACCTCAAGGGATTCCTGAATGGCATCGGCCAGTGGCGTATGAGGAGTGTCAGGGAATGCCTTCAGAAACGGTTCGTATTCAAGGTCACAGATGAAGGGCACCTCTTCCGTCCCGGCCGTGATCCCGAACTTCGCGCCCAGTCCTGTTTTGGAGGCAGCGCGACGCAACGTGTCGACGATCTCTGCAGTGTCGACTGTGTGGCTGGGAAGAGTGAACACGCCGTATCCGGTGAACGGTGCTATGACCGCATTGCCAAAGGCTGCACCAACATCAGGTGCGTACAGATAATCCTGGCGACTGCGAAAGGGAATTACGTAGGGCATCTCCAAAGCCACACATTTCATCGCCGTTGTCGGTGTCGAAGTCAGACCGGCGTCACGCCCCGGGCCGAACAATACTCCAGGACGTAGGCTGACGGTGGGGATGTTGGTTTCCTGGCAAAACAGTCGCGAAATATGCTCACCGGCCAGCTTCCACGCTCCGTAGACATTCACAGGGTCCGGTTCGGCGAGCATTGGAACTATGGCATCGGGGTATGAGCTGCGAGCTCCGTAGACGGCAATGGAACTGGCAAAAACGAATCGTTGCACAGACGGTCGACACGCCTTAATCGCCTCGATTACGTTTTGAGTACCCACCAAATTAATCTGCAGGCCCAGGTCCCGGTCCGCGTTACAGTCCGGCGTCTGCAACGCGGCCAGATGGATGACGTGAGTGATCTGGTTTTCCGTCAGCACATCCTCAAGTTGCTGCTGCTGTCTGACGTCAAGGCTGACGCATTTTATCCTTGTGCAATCATCATCGTAAAAGAGGCGTTGCGTTCGCTGTGCGCTGACTTCGCGACTTCCCACAACGACCGTGGCGCTGGTGTTCGCAAGGACCCACTTTGCGGTCTGTGCTCCAATGCAGCCGTAACCACCGGTGATCAAGACTCGGGCAGATTCAGTCAATGGGATAAGTTCCTCAGTGTCTGGTCGAGGTTTGATAATTGGGCCTGAGGCCTGTTTCGGACTGTATTTGGCACCACAGATATTTGGTCCAGCCGCAGTTTGGGCCCTCGCCAACGTACTCTGGCTCAGACATTACCGGGTTTCAACTCCGCCAGACCTCGGAACCTGATCATCATCGATGGTGTTGGAAAGTGGTGATGATATCGGCACCCGGAAGCCTTAATCAAACGAGCGGACTTCGCGTACTGATCTCCGCCACCGTTTAGCCGCGAAATTGCTCGCCGGACCTGCGACAAGTACCGGAAGACTGTCCGGGTACGTCTGTTCCTGTGAGTGCTGTGCGGCTGATTATTTCTGGTATCCGGACATCCTCCTAGCCGGGGCCATGGCCGTACAGATGCTGGATTGGCGTTTTGTGTCCCCATGCGATGGTGTTCGTGGCAACATCGAATACGTCCGCAATGCTGGTGCGTTCGCTCGGGCTGGGTGTCCAGCGGCCGAAAACGATCGCCATGATGCGGTCGTGGCTCAGTCCGGATCGCTCGCTGAGTTCCTCGACGTTCATGCCGTGTTCGTTGCAGAGGTCATAAACACTGGTCGCCATCGGTTCCTCCCATTAGAAGAAGTGACCTACGGAAATGGGCCACCGGTCTCAAAGCGGCAGCTCTAATCTGTTGCAGTCATGCTGCATCAAAACTCTTCCTTCAGGCCGAAGCGACGGTAGCGCACGTTGCGCGGATCCATCGTGTGACCCCAACTGACTTCGTCCACGGATACCGACAATGCCTTCGCAATGCGACTGCGTTCATCGGGACTCGGCGTCCAGCGCCCCAGCGCAATCGCCTCGACACGTTCTTCCGCAAGATTCGAACGCTCCGCAACATCCTCGATCCAAAGGTCCGATTCCTCAAACAGCATATCAACAGTCTTCACTATGGTTTCCCTTAGCCTCAAGAGCCTGTGCCGATGCGTTCACTTGCCTATTCTATCGAATAATACTGCGAATGTTGGTCGTTACCCGTAATTGAGGGCTCTTTGGCGCGATGTCTTTTCGGATGACTGCTTTCTTTTCGGATGTTGGACTGGTACAGTGAAAAATTGACTCTTTCCTGAGCGATTCTTTTCATCGCTCAATCAAGATGGTCTTCGACGATGCCGGTGTTCTCCTGGTAACTCGGAGTATGTTGGCGCGTTTACTCATAGTTGATCGTAGTTCACGAACGACGAAGAAGAACGTTGACGAACACTGAATTGGGAAGCCTGGGCGCTCCACTCCGGAGCCTGTCCGCGGGGACTTTTCAGCTGCAGGAGAGAGTACAATGGCGATCGCGGTGGACAAGAATCCCCCGGTTCCTGTCGAGGAACTGGTCCGACGGAAGTTTCAGTTTCCGGGTATACCGACAACCTGCGACGGCGCGGAGGCCGTCGTGTGGGTGGAGACACGCATCAGCCAGGGATCCGGCGCATTCCCCATCACCAGTTCCACTACGATGGGCGGTGGTTTCAACGCTGCCATGATGAACGGGATCCCCAATTTGTGGGGTGACAAGCTGATATTTGTTGAACCCGAAAGTGAACACTCAGCAGCCACGTTTTGCGAAGGGTTTGCCGCAGCTGGCGGGCGTGTGACGAATTTCACATCGGGTCAGGGCCTGGTCCTGATGAAAGAGGTGCTGTACACGATTTCCGGCAAACGGCTGGGAATGGTGTTCAACATCGGTTCCCGCGCTCTCACGAGTCAGAGTCTTAACGTGCACGCCGGCCACGACGATGTGATGAGCGTTGCCGACTGCGGTTGGGGTGTGCTGTTCGCCCGGAACGCCCAGGAAGCCGGCGACCTGTGTCTGATATCCCGTCGTGCTGCCGAAGCCTCGTCGACTCCGTTTTTTAATGTGCAGGACGGGTTTCTGACCACGCACACGGTCGAATCCGTCAAACTGCTGGAGCCCGAATTCATGAAGGAATTCGTGGGCCGTCCGGAAGACCATTTGTTAAATCTGATGGATCCGGGCAACCCGGTGATGTCAGGAGTCGTGCAGAACCAGGATGCCTATATGAAGGGCAAGATCGCCCAACGCGGGTATTACGACCTCGTTGAGCCGGCT
>JBDONA010000229.1:0-24782 GCA_039831575.1 Fuerstiella sp.
CTGGCGAGACCTTGTGACAGACGGTCGGCACGAGTCCCCGTCGCTGACGACACAGCGACTCCGCTCTACGCCATTCTGGCGATAACAGTGTCCAGTCAGGTATTTGGGATCAGGAAGCCCAGGCCCCAGGCGTTGGCCTGCTGGGCGCCGATGCAGTGCCAGAGCAGGCGGCTGGGCCTCTGGCGGCAATCTTTCCGACACACCGTGGCAACGGGATTTGGCGTCGCTCACCGATTGGCAGGCCCGGAATCTCAGCAACGGATCGTGCCGCAAACATTGCAACGGCAGACTCAGCAGATCGGCGGTGGGCGTAGCAATTGGAGCGTCTATTTTCTGCTCAGCGACCCGCTGCAGGGAGCCAACAGGCATGCATGGTCGACAATTATTCGTGCCAAAACGCCGATAAAGCGCCTTTATCGATCAACCCACGCCGATCGCGCTAAGTTCATTGCCTGCAGCCGTACATCCAGCACATTGGATCAGCCGGCCGCGTAATCGGGAGAATCAAAACCAGTTGCGCGACGCACAGCGTTCACCGAACGGGTGTGCGCCGTTTCGGTCGCGGGAGTCAGTGTTTTTCACATCAGAATCCGTTCGTCGTGTGCGCATTCGAGATGATTCCACTGCGGCATCACGTCCCGTGGTAACGATCACACAACCGGAGTCTCCCGACAGCTGACAGAGTCCTGTCAGGCCGCGTCGCCGGAACCTGCAGCAGACCTGGCGCCAGTGGGCCTTTTGTTCAGATTGCCAACCCCGGGTTACCGCACCAGTCGACTGATAACGCGGAATTCGTCCGTGCCGGCTTTCTCACACCATTCAAAGACCACGCTTTCGGCCGAGCAGATCACCGCACCGGAATCCCGCAGGCGGTTCATCGCGGTGCGTCGGTCAGATTCACGACGACTACTGACGGCGTCGTCAACAACAAAAACGCGATACCCCTGAGCCAGCAGGTCCATGGCCGTCTGCAGAACGCAGATGTGTGCTTCAATGCCGACAATGACGACCTGTTCTCGACGGTCGACTGCCGTATCGACGTCGGCGGATGCACAGAGTTCCTGAAATCCTTCGGCCGCACTGAACCGAAGTTTCTGAAACGATTGTCTGGGCGACTGATGCTGAGCTATCGCGTCAACGGTGGTACCAAGTCCTTTCGGATATTGTTCGGATACGATGACCGGAACCTTCAGCGCTGCCGCCGCATCCAGCAGCAGGACGATTCTGTTTTCGATCTGATCTGCATTGTGAATGGCAGGCATCAGTCTTTGCTGCACGTCAACGATCAACAGTTGCGAATGATGGCGATCAATCAGCTCGGAGCTGCGGCGCAGGCTGGCCTGCTGTTCTGGTGGAGATGATTCTGGCACGACCGATTCTCTTGCGGGGAAAGTTTTGCTGCACTGTGTAGTGCTTTGTCAGCCCCTGGTTGGGGCACCAGGCAGTCTATCGGCTGCTGCGTTGATCGCCTACCGGTGAAGTGGCGGAGTCTGGGTGTTGTCGCGGAAAGCAGTCGAGTCGTTTGGGTGGCCGGTGGCTGGACTGAGCGTGCGAAGGAAGCCCCGGCGTTTCGCTCGTTCCTCGCTCCAACCACCCTCCCGATTTTGCAACATTCCATGTCTGGCGAGGCAGGACTATTCCGCGGGTTTCTGTGTCGCTGCGGGCCTGGCAGGGAATTTTTCAGCGTAGGCAGCGTGAACTCTGGCTCGGGCTTCTTCCGAATCAAATCCGGTTGTTTCCGCAACATAGCGAAATGGCTGAGTGCGGTCGCCGTTCGGATGAAAGCCGAAGTCGCGCGGGTCTTCGCCACGCAGGTGAATGGCAACGGCCAAAGCAAGGTCGCCGATTTCAACGATGTCACCAGTTCGGTCACTGTTCCCAATCAGGATCGACTTGTTCTTAAACACAGACTCCAGCAATGGCAGGTCCTTGACAGTTCCCTGCTCGGCCAACAACATCATGGCCCACAATGGGTTTGGACCACGAGCGGTCTGCAGGACTTTGCGAGCCAGGATGGGACCTTCCGGCATTGGATGTCGTCGAGCAAATGAAATTGGCACAGCAGGAGCGATGCGGTCTCGCAGAATGTAGGCTCCCGCGAGACGACTGAACGCGTTGCCCTGTTCCGGCGATTGAACGGCCGTCATAAACTGTGACTGCTGCAGCAATGCGCTAATGGCGGTAGAAGTGCCGCCCGGCAACCGCGTTTCTCCGTTGCCGGCCAGCAACAGCACGGCGGCGTACGAGTCCACAGAAAACTGTTTGGCTTTCGGAGAGGCCGGCCGCGTCGACTGAACCAATTCCGCCGCTCGCTTCTGAATCTGAGTCGGCAGGGTCTTTGGTGAATTCATCGCTGTGCCAAACAGGTTGGCTTCAGACTTCAACAGGCGAGCATAAAGCTCAACCGATTTTTTGTCAGAGCCAACGAGCACTGAAAAGCGGTCCCATTCCGGCAGGCCGTTTGCGTCTTTTACCGCCAGCGTCTGCCCCAGCTGACTTAATCGGAACCCGAACGTCTTGCGTTCCAGCTCACGCAGAATCGATTGAATCTGAACCCTGACATCCAGAGTGCTGGTTGACTCCACCTTTCGCAGGGCAGGAATCGCGTTTGGGCCAGCCTTTCTGAGGGCTGCGCTGGCCGCCCGCCGCACCGAAAAACTGTCCGACCCCAGATCCTCGATCAATTGCCCGACCGACCTGGTCGGTTTGTCGGCAGGCCGGTCTTCCTGTGCTTCCAGCCGTGCACAATTTGCCGCGGCCAGCAATAAAGCTGTCAGGCAGATGGTTCGGCATTGATGAGGCAGGGAATACATCGGAGGCAGGCTCGGCGCACTGAGGTGGCGTGTTTGTGGCAAGCGAGACGTGTCAGTCATCGAAAACTATCGCAGATTCCGACGGTCTTGGGGGAATGCTGGGCCATAAAGTCCAGCAATTCTTCTGTTGAACCGTCCAAACCGGACAATCCGCAGTTTTCTACACATTTGGCCCGCGCCACGTCGGTCAACATCGACGGGGGAATCAGGGGGCGGTTGGCAGTATCCAGCAGTCAGTCGGCGGTGTTCAGAAGTCCGGAAAAACTGATTTGTGCCGGACCGGTCAGCCAGATGTGACCGTCTTCGTCAACTCGTACCTGCAGGCGGCCACCAGGTAGATTGACGGTGATTTCTTCGTCTGTGGAACAGTCTCCGCGCTGGATCGCCGCCACGACGGCAGCGCACGCTCCGGTGCCGCAGGCCAACGTTTCTCCACTGCCGCGTTCCCAGACTCGAGCGTTGATTTCCGTCGTCGACACAAGCTGAACCCATTCCACATTGGTGCGATCCGGAAACCGCGAATGCTGCTCGATCATACTCCCCACATGTCGCACCACACGGTCTGTCAACTGGTCAACAAAGACAACCGCATGCGGATTTCCGAGTGACACCGGTGTGAACTCAACTTCCGAATCAGTGCTCGGCAACTTCACATCCGGCAGTCGTTCCGATTTGGATATCAAGGCCGGCTGACCCATATCGATGGAAAAAATTCCGCTGTTGCGGGACCGATCCAGTTCCACCGTTGTGGCGGTCACCACTCTGGCTGCCGCCTGTATCTGACACGTTTCGGAGACTCGGTTCTGCAAATACATCCAGAGTGCCACACACCTGGCGCCGTTGCCACACATCGCGCCTTCGCTGCCGTCTGCATTCCACATTCGCATTTCAACATCAGCGTGGTCGATTGGCGACATCACGATCAGTCCGTCAGACCCGATGCCGAAGTGTCGATCGCTGACTGCGCGAGCCAGTTGTGCAGGAAACTGTGGGACCTCAGTGGCGAATCCGTCAATAAAGACGTAGTCGTTGCCGGCCCCATGCATCTTGATGAACGCAATGTCACTCAATGGTCTTCTTCCCAGGTCCATGGTGTCGCAGCGGATCGATATGTCACAGCCGACGTGAACACGCCCCGTGGCATGGTCGCTGAATCGGCAGAGTCGGCAGAGTCGGCAGAGTCGGCAGAGTCGGCAGAGTCGGTGGTCAAAGGCAGGCCAGTGGAAAGGGCCCATATACAAGCTCGAAACGCCAGCGAGTGGGTCTTGTGCGCTTTTGAAACACACTTGCTTGCGCTGCGTGCTTGTATCAAAAACAGCAAAGCCGCATGAGTACTCACCAGCAGAACTGTTGGCTTACGGTCGAGGATCCGAATGATTGGGATTCTATATCATTCTGTGTCGCCACGATCAGCTCAAAATCCGGACTCAACGAAGACCGCGGACGCGCCAGGCGGTTCGCACCAACCTTTCGCTTACGTGGTCGCAGCAATAAGCGGTTGTGAAGTGGGAGAGGGGGGCGGAGCTGGAGCGACCGTCGGCGCTGCTGACGCCCGCTGAGGGGGAATTCTATACGTTTTTTCCTGCCGTTCCGGCTTGTGGGGATACCCGCTTCGCCGGCGGAAACGCGTCGTGCGGGGCCACAAATCAGCGTAAATCGCTGCAGGCCACACAACTTCGAACACAGTACGGATTTGCCCGCACCTCTCAGTGTTTCCGCCACAGGGCATTGTTATAAAAGCGGCGAACATATTCGGTGTGCAGGACGTCATCATGTGCAGGCGCTGCTGCGGAATGGCCTGTAAGCCGTTCGAGTGACCGCTCGGAGGCTTTGGTCGCTGCGGAAATGCACCCGGTATTGTGAACTGTCTTACCGAACGGCACCAGCCACCCGGTCTCCGTTCGTTTTGTGTCATAATTGTGAGTTCCCAAGATGTCTCTGCAGATATATCTGTCAGGAAAACTGGTTCCTCAGGAACAGGCTGTTGTCAGTGTTTTTGACCACGGATTGTTGTACGGCGACGGCGTATTTGAAGGCATTCGCGTCTACGGCCGCAAGATTTTTCTGGAACAGGAGCACATTGATCGACTGTATGAAAGCGCATTGTCGATTCGTCTGGAAATCCCGCTGACGCCGGAGCAGATGATTCAGGCGGTGCGCGATACCGTCGCCGCCAATAATATTGATGACGGTTATGTCCGTCTTGTCGTGACTCGTGGTGCGGGCACGCTGGGAATCGACCCGCAGCGCACCAGCAATCCACAAGTGATCGTCATTGCAGATTCGATTTCTCTGTACGCACAGGAACTGTACGACAACGGCCTGAAGCTGATCACCGCCAGCACTATTCGCAATCATTCCGCAGCGCTCAGCCCACGTGTCAAATCTTTGAACTACCTGAACAACATCATGGCCAAGATCGAAGGGACCGACGCAGGTACCGTCGAAGCTTTGATGCTGAACCACAAAGGCGAAGTTGCCGAATGTACGGGCGATAACATTTTCATCGTGAAAAACGGTGTCCTCAAAACACCGCCACCGGAAGCGGGCATCCTGGAAGGACTGACGCGGAATGCCGTTATGGGACTTGCTCGCAAGGCGGGGATCGAAGTTCAGGAAGTGCCGTTGGTGCGTCACGACATTTTTGTCGCGGACGAATGTTTTCTGACAGGAACTGCAGCGGAGGTCATAGCCGCTGTCAGCCTTGATGGCCGAATTATTGGCACCGGAAGACCAGGTCCGGTGACCAGCGATCTACTGGAACGCTTCCGCAACCTGACAACCGCCTGAGGCGGGAGGCCCGCCAGCCAGTGCGAGCTGCCGCTCGGAATAAAAAAAACGCCCGAAACACAAAGACGTATTTCAAAAGAATTCAAGAACCGCTGAAGTCGCCGCCGCCGGCGAGGAAACAGATGCCACGTAATCGCGATCTCTTTGACGATTCCACCATGACCTTTGGCGAACACCTCGAGGTGTTGCGGGTGCACGTCTGGAAAGCACTTGTCGGTCTGGTCATTGGAGTCATTGCGGCGTTGTTCTTTGGCGACAAGATTATTGGCGTCCTGCGACAGCCCATCGACGACGCTCTTCGCCGAAACAACCAGCCGGTCGCTGCCGACGACCTTGGTGGAATGGACTTCACCGGATTTCTGGAACAACTGTTTTCTGACGAAGAAGAAGAGGACGTTCCTGAAGTCATCGAAGAACCTGAGCTTGCTGAGGATGAACTGATCGTCGAAGTTCCTCTGGCAAGTCTTCGCAGCGCCATCATGGCCGCAGTTCCGGGGATCGTGATCGACGTGCCTCAACCGGACGTTGCTGATCCTGATCCTGATCCTGATCCTGATCCTGATCCTGACGCTGCGGCAGGCGATGGCGATGCTGCGGCAGACGATGGCGATGCTGCGCCGGACACGGGCGATGCTGCAGCAGGCGAGAGTGACGTCGCACAGGCTGCCGAAGAGATTTCGGTGCCACTAATTCTGAGGTCAGAAGAGATTGCTCTCTTCAAGAGGACGGCAGATCGTTTCAATCGGCCCGTGACATACAAAGTTGAAGAAGCGTTTATGACGTATATCAAGATCAGCGTGGTGGCTGGCTTCGTATTGACGTCACCCTGGGTGTTCTATCAGATCTGGTTGTTTGTCGCAGCAGGGCTGTTTCCTAACGAACGAAAGCATGTCTATATCTATCTGCCAATGAGCCTGGGTTTGTTCCTGCTGGGAGCTGTGTTCTGCTACTTCTTTGTCTTTCCGATCGTGCTGGATTTCCTGATCAGTTTCAACAAGTGGCTGGGCATCGAGATCCAGCCACGTCTGTCGGAATACATCAGTTTGGCATTGATGCTGCCGGTGATGTTTGGCATCAGCTTTCAGTTGCCGCTGGTGATGCTGTTCCTTGAACGAATTGGCATCGTGACCGTCAAAGGGTATTCAGAAAACTGGCGGATGGCGATCCTGGTCATTTCCATTGCATCAATGTTGCTCACTCCATCGGACCCTCAGAGCATGGTGCTGATGATGTTTCCGCTGATCATTCTTTACGTCGTCGGCATTCAGCTCTGTAAGTTCCGCCCCAGCACTCCTCCTGACCCGCTGGCCTGAATCGGGTTTCGTGCAGGTGCGTAGAATCATCACAAAAGCCGTAGGGCCGGTTCCTACCGGCCGATCGAGCGACGATTAGAGACGTGGCCGGTAGGAACGGGCCCTACCAAAGATTGTATTGATCCGATCATGAGCGAAGTGATTCTGGCCGATACGATGCCGGCACTGTTCGACGAACTCTCGAACGGTCGTTTCGAAGTTCGGCCATTGGAACCAGCGTCTGACGACGACTGTGCTCAGGCCATTGCCGTCGTGGCGTACAGTCATCCGACTGTCGACGGCCCGCTGCTGGATCGCTGCTCCAGGGTCAAAATTATCAGCAATCACGGTGTGGGAGTTGATCATATCGACGTCGCCGCGGCGCAGCAGCGTGGTGTATTGGTAGGTAATACGCCGGGCTGTCTGAATGCGGCCACAGCTGACATGACAATGGCCCTGATACTGTCGGTGGCTCGCAACATCGTGATCGGCGATCACTTTGCTCGCGGTCCGGAATTTACGCATTACGATCCGTCAATTCTGATCGGCCAGGAAGTGACCGGCAGTACACTTGGGATTGTCGGCATGGGCCGCATCGGGGTTGAGGTCGCTCGGCGGGCCAGAGCCTTCGACATGCAGATTCTGTATCACAACCGCAACCTTCGACCGGACATCGATGCTTCACTTGGTGTGCAGTTTGCGACGCTGAATGATCTTCTTGGTGCATCAGATTTCGTCACCTTGAATTGTCCTTTGACTGCAGAAACGCATGGTTTAATCGGGCCCGCACAGTTTCAGCAGATGAAGCCATCCGGCATTCTGATCAACATGGCTCGCGGTCCTGTCGTTCAGACTGACGCGCTGTATGAAGCATTGACGACCGGACAGATTGCAGCGGCCGGACTGGATGTCACGGATCCTGAACCGCTGCCGCGTGATCATCCGTTGTTGCAACTGGATAACGTCATCGTCGCACCGCATCTGGGCAGCGCGTCGAATGTCACTCGACGCCGCATGATGCAGATCACGGTCGATAATCTGATCGCCGGATTGGAAGGCCGTGCATTGCCGCACGAAGTGGCGCCGGTTTGATGACGTCGCCTTGATTCAGGCGGATCATTTTCGCCAGTCATTCGCGGCAATCATGCGGCGCACGACTTCTGTTCGGCTGCCCGTTTCTTCGAAGTATTGGAGCTGTTGTTTCGCTCCCGCGTTTGTTGGCAGTGACCGGACTGACTGCAGCTCGTCTGCACAGTCAAGCTCATCGGCCATCGGCTGCAGTCGATCGACCAGCTCGTTGGTGACTGTGGCAACAGATCGCTGCTGAAAATCTCTCGTGCTGACCAGTTCGGCGTCGGACCCATATCGGGTGGCTCGCCATTTGTTCTGTTGTACCATCATCGGATGGTATCCCGACTGGAATGTGCCTTCGTCAATTTCGCGTGAAATTGCCTGGACCAGACACTGGACAAGAGCGGTGATCGCCAGCACATGGTCCAGACTGGCCGGCATGTCACAGACTCGCACTTCAACAGTGCCGAAGTTGTGATGCGGACGAATGTCCCACCAGATTTCCCGAATACTGTTGATGAAGCCCGTGTTGACAAGGTGATTGATCAGCCAGACATATTCTGACCAGTTGCGCATCAGGTGCGGCAGTCCTGCGGTCGGCAGACCTTCCATGATTTTCGAACGATTCGAATGCAGTCCTGTGTTGCGGCCTTCCCAGAAAGGCGAATTCGACGACAACGCCAGCAGCAGCGGCAGATATTTCATCATCCTTTCACAAACCATGATGGCTTTGTCGCCGGTCTCCACACCGACGTGCACGTGCAGTCCGAAAGTGACCAGTCTGCGAGCAACATCCTGCATGAGTTCGACCAGTCGATGGTAGCGATCGTCGGCCGTGACTTTCTGATCTCGCCACGAAGAGAACGGGTGAGAACCAGCCCAGAACAGTTCCAGTCCCAGAGATTTTGCCGCTCCGTCGACAAGAGCTAACTTCTGTCGCAGGTCCGTGCCGGCATCCCCCACCGTGTTGCAAACGCCCGTGTTGATCTCCAGATAGCTCTGCATCAGCTCCGGCTTGATCGCATCACGCAGTTCTGCCGGCAGCGCCTTCAGTACGTCTTCGATGCGGTTTGCCAGTTCCATCGTCTCGGAATCGACGAGCTGCAATTCGATTTCGACGCCGATCGTGGGGCGTTGATTCGGCGTAAACAGAAGCTGTGACATGTGATACGACTGTCTTTTTGAAGTTCAGAGTTGGGGGCTGGGTTCTGTGATGTTGCACTTTTTTATAACCCTCCCGTAAAGACGGGAGGGTAAAGATATGTAGAGACCCATGCCCGGAGGGACAGTGACAATTCTTAGTTCATGTTCACATCTATCTTGTCGTCTCAATGAGCATTGAAACACGAATCGTCGCAACAGTGTTTTTTGCAACCCGAAGCGTAAGCGCGGCGATCGACGCAACCTGTTTCCTCGCTTACGCTTTTTGAAGTTGCGCTATTGCGTGTTGTCGGCGCCAGCCGACCCGGGGTGGCCCTTATCTCGCTGACGCTCGACTCGGTTACCCCGGGCTATGTTGTGAAACACCTTCGGTGTTGAAGAATTGTTAGAAGTGCGCAACTTCAAACCTTACGCTTTGGGTTAAAATGAAGTGGATACTGGCGCTGTCCTGCTAAGCCTGCATGTCATTTCATCGCCAGCAATAGAGTCGCACGTGCCAACACTCGGACGCCGCAGGCGATGGCGGATTCGTCAATGTCAAAGACCGGCGAATGCAGATGTGGCCACGGTTGCGCGGTGGCACATCCGAGACGCATCTGGGATCCGGTGCAGTGGTCCAGATACATCGCAAAGTCCTCGCCGCCCATGCTGGGTCTGTCCAGCAGGACAACGTCCTTATCGCGCACAACCTGTCGCGCCGCAACTTCAATCGCCGATGTTTCGTGAACGGCATTGATGACCGAACCCAGCGGGTGGCGGAATTCCACGTCAATGGTGTTGCCCGTGACGATCGCGACACTCTGACTGATGTCGTTGATTCGTTGCATCAGCTGCTTGCGACCCGTGACGTCCGTTGTACGCAGAGTACCAGCAATGCTGACTTCGTCCGGAATCACATTTGACGCGCTACCGCCGTTGATCCGGCCGATGGTAAAGACGGAGGCGTCTCGGACATCGACGCTGCGGGGCAGCATCTGATACAGGTTGGACGTCAGCATGGCCGCTGCCTGAATGGGATCCGTTGTGCTGTGCGGCCGCGCTCCGTGCCCACCTCTACCGGCGACTGTGATATAAACTTCGTCAACCTGAGCCGTGAAGACACCGTAGCGCAGGCCGATCTGTCCGGCCAGCAGGTTGGGTTCCACGTGTACTCCGAGAATCGACCTGACGCCGGACAGCAGACCGTCTTCAATCATCCACGTCGCGCCATCGCAGGTTTCTTCGGCGGCCTGAAACAGAAATCGAATTCGTGCTGACGGAACGTCCGTGGATTCGGACTGCCCCAGGTGCGTCAGGACTTCAGCGACGGCCAGCACGATTGTCGTGTGCACATCGTGCCCACACGCATGAGCCAGTCCATCCTTGATGGATGCGTAGCCGACCGTTTTGCGATCGGTCATCCTGAGCGCATCAATGTCGGCGCGGATGGCGATAGCCGGTGTTTCCGCTGTGGCATCGCCGAACAGCAGATCGCCGACGACGCCCACACCTCGGTCAGGGATGAAGGCGGGAATTCCAAAGCTCTTCAGACGTTCGCAGACGGAATGACTGGTCTCGGTTTCTTCGCCGCTGGCTTCCGGTGAACAATGACGTTCTCGTCGATACGCGATCCATGCCGCCTGGTGCTCGTTGGCAAACGCATCAATGGCGGGTTCCAGCGGGCGGACGGCTTCAGCATCCTGCGAGTGCAGTCGTAGATCACGGTCCGTGGTCATGCGGTTCTGATTCCGTCAGCAGAGAAGCGGGAATTACCGCTGACTGTATGTAAATCCGGTTCAGGCGAGCAAGCGCGTCACCGGCAGGAAAACCTCATACTCAGTGATTGAACGATGAAGCGCGAGTGAGACGAGGTGATCCGCAGCCAATTTCGTCATTCCACTCAGAACTGCCGTGCCGGCGCTATCGAGGCATGTTTTCACCGACGTTGGGTTAACCGGGCTTTCAGGTGTTATCGTCCACCGACACAGCGTCGGTGGATTGACGATCTTTTCTTGCTACCGACACACGCTCAATTCTGAGCTGACGCTGTCCTTGTGGAATTCGTTCTCTGCACTGGCGGCCACCGGCTCATCCAACGGATCGTCGACTGAAAAATAGACGCCGTCTGTTCGTCCGAGGGGTTCCTGGTAGTTCATTCGCCACAGCCGATGAGGCTGTAATTCGTGCATGAGGGTCTGGCATCCGGTGGCACTCATCAGAAGCAGGCAAGCGCAGGCGAGTCGTTTCATCGTGATTGTCCCTGAAGTTTCGCAGTGAAGTGCGGCTGTTCGCTGGAAAAATGTCGCCGAATCGGCCACCATTGCAGGCCCGGTTGAGTTTGCTGCGTCTGTCATATGACGAAGACTACTCGCCACGAATGCTCGCCATAACACGAAGGCGGTCATCATTCCGTCCGGAATGGCATGACCGTTCCGCAACCACATCCAACTTCCGCAATTCCTGCCGAACCACGGAGTCCCGTATGCAACGTCGACCGTTTCTTGCTCTGCCCGTATGCGTATTCCTGGTGACGGCGCTGACCGTCGCATCATCCCGGGCTGAAGACGCGTCTCCGCTGCCAGCGATACCGGCGAAGATTGATCTGCAGGACGGTGACACGCTGGTGTTTCTGGGGGACAGCATTACTCATCAGCGACTGTACACACAATACGTGGAAGACTTCTTCTATACGCGTTTTCCGGAGCGTCGCATTCACTTCCACAATGCCGGTATTGGCGGCGCACAGGCGTGGGATGCGCTGCAGCGAGTCAGCCGGGATGTGCTCGACTACAAGCCTCGTTATGTCACCATTCTGCTGGGCATGAACGACGGCCGGTACACTCCGTTTGATCCGAGTATCTTTGCGACCTATCAGAAGGACATGACGGAAATCGTGGCCAGGCTTCGCGAAGGCGGCGCGACGCCCGTGCTGATGTCTCCCACGATGTTCGATGCCCGAGCCGCTCGGTTGCGTCAGAATCCGAAACGGCCAAGGGCCTCGGCAATGCTGTCGCAGTACAACAGCGTACTGGCGTATTACGGTCGGTGGCTGCAGGACCGAGCGATCGAATCAGGGAGTTCCTATGTCGATATGTTCAGCCTGCTGAATGACCTGACGGTGGAAGCTCGAAAAACGGATCCGACGTTCACTCTGATCCAGGATGCGATTCATCCGGGCCCACCGGGGCAGCTGGTGATGGCTTACGCGATGATTGATGATCTGGGTCTTCGCAGACCTGTGTCGAATATCCTAATTTTGCCTGCCGCGAAGAACGGCTTCCGCGCCACGGCGACCGGCGGCAAGGCCGGCGACCTCAGCGCTGCGGCTGACGGAGTTGAATTCGACTGGACGGCCAACAGTCTGCCGTGGGTGCTGCCGGAAGAAGCTCAACCCGGTGCCAAGCTGCTGCACCTGGGGCATCGTGCCAGCAAGGAAGGTCTTGAAGTTCACGGGCTGGCGGCAGGACAATATGAGGTTGTCATCGATGATGTTGTGGTCGGCACGTACTCGGACGTTGCTTTGTCACGGCACATCGAACTGCAGGACAACAGCAAGACGCCTCAGTATCAACAGGCGCTGGCAGTGGCGATGCTGAACAAACAGAAAAACGAAGGTCCTGTCAGGCAACTGCGAGACGGCTGGAGGGTCTTCCAGGGATGGGCTCGACAGTCCCGCCAGTTGAAGGATCAACCGAACAATGCTCAACTTGCAACAGCCGTTGCGAAAGGACGGGAACGGCTGGAAGGTCTGGAAGCAAACATTGCCAGCGCCGAGGCGGCTGCAAAAAAAATCGAAGACGAGATTTACAAAACCAACCAGCCGGAAACGCGTCACTACGTGATTCGCAAGGTGAAATAGTGGAGGGTCAACACTGAGTTGACGTGTGCCACTGGCTTCGCCAGTGCCTGTCGGCTCTCGAAATACACTGGCAGAGCCAGTGGCACACAATCTCAGGTATTCGTGTCACGAGCGATTGAACAGCAACATGATGTACGATGCATAGCGCAACGTACAATTCAGTGTCCGGGGTCTGCTCAGCTTGTGGTGCCGGGCCTCATAGACGTGGGCGGCAGAGTGTTCGAAACGCCTTCCGGCATATCGGGCGCCGCGTCAGTATCGTCGGTCGCCGTTACCGACCACAATTCAGGTCACACTTCAAAACTAAAGAACCGTCAGGGATAGCCTGACTTACGGAGTTGAAATGCACAATACCACGATTCCCCTTGCGATGCTGTGTCTGCTCGCACCTGCAGTTGCCGACGACAAGGCAGACGCCATCCGTGCGCTGCAGTCTGTCGGTGAGCATGCCACGGGTGCGGCAGAAGCCCGGACTGCGCTGCAGACTCTGAAGCAGGGTGGCGCCACCAATCTGCTGCCCGTCCTGAAGGCCTTCAACGGCAGTTCTCTGCTGGCCGCCAATTGGCTGCGCGGCACATTTGAATCGATCGCCGACGTTGAACAGAAAGCTGGACGTGCACTGCCCAAAGGGGATCTGCTGGCGTTCGTCAAAGATACGTCGGAATCACCGTCCGCTCGGCGACTGGCATTCGAATGGCTGCTGAAGCGCAGTCCACAACTTGAGGACGAGCTGATTCCCGACATGCTGCTGGACCCCAGTCCGGATTTTCGGCGCGACGCCGTCAGAAGACTGATTGATCAGGCGGCGGCCGCAAAAGCAGACGCAGCCGTGGAACTGTACGCCAAAGCGATGACAGGCGCCGTACACGAAGATCAGGTCAAGACGATTGCCAAAGCCCTGAAGGAGGCCGGCGAAGAAGTCAATATATCGCGTCACTTCGGGTTTTTGACGAAGTGGAAAATCATCGGTCCGTTTGACAACAAGGACCAGAAGGGCTTTCCCGTTGTCTATCCTCCGGAAACTGCAGTCGACCTGACGGCCGAATACGATGGTCAGCTGGGCAAAGTGAAATGGGAGTCCATCGCCACGGACGACGACTATGGTGTCCTGGACATCGGCAAACAGATTGAGAACTACAAGGGTTCACTGATGTATACGATTACGGCCTACCAAAGCGGAAAGGATCAAGCGGTTGAGATTCGTTTGGGCACGCCGAATGCCTGGAAGCTGTGGGTCAACGGCGCGTTGATGTTTGAACGCGAGGAATATCATCGGGGTACTCGACTGGATCAGTACAAGGTGCCCGTTTCATTCAAAGCGGGACCAAACACGATACTTGTAAAGATCTGCCAGAACGAACAGGAACAGGACTGGGCGCAGGACTACCAGTTTCAATTGAGAGTGTGTGATCGCACAGGCGCGGCGGTACTTCCCGTGACTCAGGCAGCCGCCAATAATACTCCGCGAAAGGAGATTCGATAATGAGACACCTGACAGCAACAACGAACCATCGCCGTGCCGTCCTGGCATTGGCAGGACTTGTGTTAATGGGTTTTGTGTCGCCGACGTATTCCGGTGACTGGCGACAGTTTCGAGGCAACGACGCAAATTCAATCGCTCAGGGAGAAAACCTGCCGACTGAACTGAGCGGCGGTTCGATCGCATGGAAGGTGGAATTGCCAGGCCGCGGTCTGTCCGGCCCGATTGCCGTTGGCCAGCAGGTTTTCCTGACTGCCAGTTCCGGGTATTCACAGGATCGGCTGCACATTCTTAGTATCGACGCCGAAACCGGTGAGACTCAGTGGGAACGCCAGTTCGAAGCCACCGGCCGCACCGGCTGCCATCCGAAGATGTGCATGGCCACGCCGACGCCCGCCAGCGACGGCGAACGAGTCTTTGCCTTTTATTCCAGCAGCGATCTGATCTGCACAGACCTCGCCGGCAACCTGCAGTGGTATCGTGGTTTTGGTGCCGAATATCGTAATGCCAGCAACAGTCTGGGCATGTCGTCGTCGCCCGTCGTGATCGGATCAACGGTGATTGTGCAGGCGGAAAGCGAAGCCGAAGCATTTGCCGCGGGTGTTGACACTGTCACGGGCGAAACAAAGTGGAAAATCGATCGCCCACGGAAAGCGAACTGGACGTCTCCCACAATTCTGCCGGCGACCAACGGCAGGCCCGCACTGGCGCTGCTGCAGTCTTCCGCCGGACTGTCCGCCGTGGATCCGGAAACGGGTGACGTGGTGTGGACGTTTGACGACGGTGCATCAACGATTCCGTCATCATTGGTCGTCGACGGAACAGTTGTCATCCCGTCGAACGGGTTGACAACGGTCAGGCCTTCTGCGGACGGCACGAAAGTCGAAGCCGTCTGGAACTCGTCAAATCTGGGTCCATCCACTCCCAGCCCGGTAGTCATTAACAGCCTGACGATTACCGTCAATTCGGCCGGTGCACTGTCTGCCGGAGACATGGCGACGGGCGAACGTCTGTGGCAACTGCGACTGAAGGGAAAATTCAGCGGCACGCCGCTGGCATCCAACGGTCACCTGTTCTTCTTCAACGAGGCAGGGTACGCCTTTGTTGTGCGGCCGGAGAGGGAGAAAGGCGAAATCGTTTCTGAACTGGATCTGGCGGAAACTATTCTGTGCAGTCCGGCGGCTTCCGACAATGCGTTGTATGTGCGCAGCGATGGTCATTTGTGGAAGTTCGCAGAGCAACGATAGATCCTCCTGATGTCTGATCTCAGCGTACCAGTTGCCATTGGCCTTGGCGGATTCGTCGGCGCTGTGGCACGATTCTATGTCTCCAGCGGCGTGGCGAAAGCCTGCGGCGAAGACCTTGCATATCTGGGGACGTTGTCCGTCAATCTGATCGGTTGTTTTGCGATTGGAATCCTGGCGACGATCGCTACCAGGGCCAACGTGTTTTCGCCGCTGGTACAGACCTGTCTGATTACCGGGTTGCTGGGGTCACTGACAACATTTTCAACGTTTGCCTTTGAATCGCTGAGCCTGATGCAGACGGGACGTTTCGGAGCTGCCGTGCTGCACATGAGCGCCAATCTGCTGGCCGGCCTGGTGCTGGCGTGGCTGGGCATTCAGGTTGCCGGTCTTTTTCTGTCCGACGTCTCGGCAAACGGTTAGGTTCCTGCGAGCATGTCGGAGAGTGAAACCAATTCGGTCGCGGAACACGATTCCGCGCAGTCAAACGTCGCCGAACCGGGAAGTTTTCGTGAACTGCTGCAGGTGGCGCTGCCGCTGATTATCAGTTCCGGGTCGCTATCGGTGATGAGCGCTGTGGACCGCATGATGCTGGCCGGTTATTCGGCGGACGCGCTGGCCGCAGTGACTCCCGCGTCAATGTTGCACTGGACGATTGTCTGCATTCCGTTGGGTACGATTCTGTACTCCAACACATTTATTTCGCAGTACGACGGGGCTGGTCGCACAGGTCGCCTGACGGCGTCGTTGTTCCAGGCAATCTGGCTGGCGGTGATCTCCGGGATACTGCTGACGTTGCTGACACCGTGGACTCACGATTTGCTGTCCCTGACAGGGCATGAGGCAGGAGTCGTCGCGGAAGAGACCATCTATTTTAATACGCTGTGCAGCGGCAGCAGCGTGCTGCTGCTGGCTATGGCGCTCAGCTGTTTTTTCAGCGGTCGACGACAGACTCAGGTTGTCATGTACGTCAATCTGTTCAGTACTGTGCTGAATTTTGGACTGAATTATCTGCTGATCTTCGGCAATGGTCCGTTTCCTGAAATGGGTATTCGTGGTGCCGCAGTGGCCACCGTTGCCGCACGCTTCTTTGATATTGCCGCTTACATCATTCTGATGAAACGAGCGAATCGATCGGGCATGTTTCCATTTCGGAAATCATGGCGCATCGATCGTTCTCTGATGAAAAAGTACCTGAAATTCGGTTTGCCCAGCGGGCTGCATTATTTTGTCGACAACTCCGGGTTTACGGTTTTTCTGTTGATCGTCGGTAGTCTCAGTCGAGACGCACTGGCCGCGACGAATCTGGCGTTCAGCGTGAATGGTCTGATCTTCGTACCGTTGCTGGGCTTCGGCACGGCTGTTCAGACTCTGGTCGGCCACCACATCGGAGCGGGGCTGCTGCCTGCCGTGGTGCGGACGACGTGGAATGCGGTCCGCATGGCGGTCGTCTGGACGGGGGCGGCGGCGCTGCTGTTGATCCTGTTTCCGGCGGTCAGCTTAATGCCGTTTGTGGCATTCACTGTTGATGGTTCGGCGGCCGATGAGTCGCTGCAACGGCTGTTGCCGACGGCCACAATTTTGCTGCAGTTCGTGGCTGTCTATTCTGTTTTTGACGCACTGGCCGTTGTTTTTGCGTCAGCACTACGTGGTGCAGGAGACACAGTGTTTCCCATGCTGATCACAATGTTTTCCAGCTGGTTCGTGATGACGCTGCCTGCGTGGTGGATTCTGTCATCGGGCCATGCCACGCCGCAGCGACTGTGGTTGACCTGCACGGTGCATATCGTGTTCATGGGCAGCATGATGCTGCTGCGGTATCGCAGTGGTCGCTGGAAACAGATTCACGTCATTGATGAAACTGAGGCACCTGTCACGCCACCGGCATGATTTCGTCGATTGGACCGCCGAAGGGCAGGATCTGTATTGGTCGCCCCTGCAAATCGTGCAGCGTATGTTTGTGGTTAATGCCCAGATGACGGTACACCGACGCCCATAGATCATTGGGTGTCAGGATGCGTTCGACGGGATGTTCGCCCTTGCTGTTCGTGGCTCCGATGATCTGTCCGGTTTTCATGCCGCCGCCGGAAACCAGCACCGACATTGCCCTGGGCCAGTGGTCTCGACCGGGTTGTTCGACGCCCGTTTTTGTG
Source organism: Fuerstiella sp. (assembly GCA_039831575.1). Lineage (GTDB taxonomy): Bacteria > Planctomycetota > Planctomycetia > Planctomycetales > Planctomycetaceae > Fuerstiella. Next base: position 17,843 of record JBDONA010000229.1, read on the forward strand.
CCACGTCGCACGGTAATGCGTGGTGTGCGTCCAAATTCTCCCGTCGCCACCAGCAGCACCTTGCGGTCCAGACCGCGTTCGTAAAGATCTTCAATCAATGCTGTGAGAGCCTGGTCGTACACCGGCAGTCGCCATTCGCAGTCTTTAAAAATGTGGGCGTTGACCGCGTGCGAATCCCAGTTGTATGCGCCCTCTTTGGGCATCGCCCCTCCTTTGATGTAGGGATTTTCCCAGACCATCGTGACGAAACGGACACCGGCTTCGACAAGGCGACGCCCCAGAATGGCTCGCTGTCCGTAGGCATGCCAGCCATACCGGTCCCGCAGCTCCTGTGGTTCCTGCGACAGATCGAAGGCGTTGCGAACCTTGTCGCTCATCAGCATATCGATGGCCTGGCGGTTGAAGCTGTCCATCGCTTTCATCGTGCCACTCTTGTCGACATCGCGGCGAAACTGGTCGACACTTTCCAGCATCGCCAGCCGATCATCCAGCCGACCTTCCATCGTCTTCCTGACACCGATGTTCTGCACCTTGAAGTCATCATCGCTGGGGTTTCCACCGACGATGAATGGCGTTGTGGATGGCCCCAGCCATGCGGGTCCCATCGCAAACGTGTCGATGCCAGCTCGGCTGGCGTCCACTTCGTTCACGCACACCGGCATTTCGCTGGTGCCGTCTTCCAGCATTTTTTTGATGATGCAACTGACCGCCGGAGCGTCATTGACGGTCCCGGTGGGCGTTGCCGGAACGCGACCGGTCATCAGTCGTTTGTGGCCACCACCGTGATCAGCGAACTCGTGATGGATCGATCGAATCAGATTGAACCTGTCAGCAATCTTTGCGTGCAGCGGCAACAGTTCGCAGACGTCGATGCCCGGCACGTTGGTCTGAATCGGATTGAATTCGCCACGATATTCCGCCGGCGCATGCGGCTTCATATCGTAGGTTTCCATGTGCGGCGGTCCTCCCGGCAACCACACAAAGATGACGGATGTATCGCTGAGATCGTTGCCAGCTGCAGCCGCCTGTGCCTTGTACGACAGGTAGTCGCTCATGCCCATGCCGAGAACGCTGAATCCTCCGAGTTCCATGAACGTCCGGCGGTTCATCGGCCCGGGACAGTTTCGGTGTCGGTGCTTCATAGAAGTTGTCCTCAGGACACGGCGGGAAGGACGGTTGCGGACTTCGCAGGCAGGGTTTCAGCTGCACGACAGTATGACTTATTCATCGGTGAAACAGGATACCCGAATACCGAAATTCTGTTCCGCTCGGCTGCCTGCATCAAAAAACGTTCGTTTCTTGGGCGTCGGACGGCTAAACGGCCTGATTGCTGCTTTGGTTGTAGGTCAGGACCTGTCCTGACGTTGTTGACTTCCGTGCCCTGCCACGTGTTCACGAATCTGAAATCAGCATGCCCACCTGAGCAGAGAACTGGCCGCGACTCAACACTTTTCCGAACCCGGCTTTCGTGGCTGCTTCGAGTTTCTCGGTGTGAACGTGCGGACCATACGCGACAGCTCGCTGCAGCACATCGGTGGGAATGGACTCTGCCAGACCGGCGACTTCCAGGCCAGGCATTCCCAGATCCACCAGCAACAGTGCGGTGGGATCTTCACCGATGGCTGCGACGACATCCGAAATCGATCCGGCGCTGCGAAACTGTCGCCCGGCCTGCGCGGAAAATCCGCTAACAGTGCTGCTGAGCATCAGATCGTTGGCCAGAAGGATGACTGCAGTTGAGCCCGAAGACATTTGAGTCGTTTCAAGGGGTATGTTTGCATTTCTGAAACAGAGTGTTGATCATATTACCTCTGTTTTCAAACTCGGAGGTGGCTGATGCATCAAATCCGTTCAATCTTCTGCGTTATTTCTGTGCTGGTGCCTGTTGCCGCTGCAAACGCGGACGAGCCCACGTTGTGGTTTGTGGCGAAAACGATCGATGGCAACGTCGGCAAAGTCTGTTACGCCGTCACGACAGCTGATGTGGACAACGATGGCAAGCGAGATATTGTGGCCGTCACGGAAAATCGAGTTCTGTGGTACCAGAACCCGTCGTGGAAAATGCACGTGATCATTGAAGATCAAACACCGCTGGACAACGTCTGCATCGCGCCGTTGGATATTGATGGTGATGGCAATATTGATTTTGCCCTGGGGGCCGGCTGGACCAAAACCGGCACACTCCACTGGTTGACTCGCGGTTCATCGCTGGATGAGAAGTGGACCGTGCATTCGATCGGCGAAGAAAAATGGACGCATCGCATGAGGTTTGCGGACGTGCTGAGCACAGGCAAACCGCAGCTTGTGGTGTCACCATTGAACGCGACCGTTGGTGACGGCGTGCGTCTGACCGCCTTCGAAATCCCTGCCGACCCTCGCAAAGACCGGTGGCCGTCGACCGTGTTGAACGCAGAACTCAATCGTATGCACAATCACTGGCACATCGACTTTGACGGCAACGCTGTGCTGGACACGCTGACTTCAAGCAGAGAAGGCGTGAACATGGTTCGTCGTACTGTGGGTGGCTGGCAGCGCACCCGGCTTGGTGCAGGAGTCACAGCGGGGGAATTGAACCAGAATGGTGCCGGGGAAATCAAAGTCGGCACTTTGGCCACCGGTCGGCGTTTCATTACAACCGTGGAGCCTATGCACGGGCACAGCGTTGCGGTTTATACGGCTCCGGCCAAGGACTCAGCCGACGGATTGTGGGTTCGGCACGTTATCGACACAGGTTTCAAACGCGGCCATGCGTTGTGGACGGCCGATATTGACGGCGATGGTAGCGACGAAATTGCTTTCGGTCACAGTGACACGCCGGACACATTTGGTGTAATCGTCTACAACTGTACCTCCGAGGATGGATCAGTCTGGGCCAAATACGTTGTTGATACCGGCGGCATGGCCACGGAAGACCTGATTGTCGAAGATCTGACCGGTGACGGAAAACCGGACATCGTGGCCGGTGGGCGTGCTACTCACAACGTGAAACTCTACGTTCAGCAACCATGACGCAGTCCGTCGAAGACGGTTCGTTCGAGCCATCTTCGACGGTCTACACGAGCTAACGCTCTGAACCAGGTGGTCTGCTGCCGCTGGAGGCTGGAAAGGAGCCTGCAACAGTTTTTGAATTTTGGGAAAGACCGTAGATAAGTCCAGTGTTTTGGGCAATTTGTACCACTCGACACATTTGGTGACGGCATTCCTGTGAACGGTGGCCGAATGTCAGTGAACGGGTTGCCAGGGACTTTGTCCGACGATATCATCCCCGGTTCGATTTTGCAGGGGTTTTCAAAAACGCTGGAGCGTTCGCAGTGCGACGGCACTAACGCTCGCGTAAATAAACCCTTTGGTGACAGTGCTTTACGTTTCGACGATTGCCGTGGCTGGCAGATCGTCGAGCCCTGATGCTCATTGAGGTTGTTTTTCCTGGCTGGCTGATTTCGTGTTCGAAGGTATTACTGAAGGTCTGACCAACGCCTTTTCGGCTTTCCGCGGTAGTGGGAAGATTACGGAAGGGAACATCCGCGACGGCATGAAGCAGGTGCGCACCGCACTGCTGGAAGCCGACGTCGCGTTCGATGTTGCGCAGGACTTTGTTAAGGACCTCACGGAAAAGGCCATCGGCGAAGACGTGCTGAAGTCGCTGCGGCCGGATCAGCAGTTGGTCGGTATTGTGCATCAGGGACTGATCGACCTGATGGCCGGCGATCATACGCTGCCCCTCAAACGTGACGGCGTCACCGTTCTGATGATGTGTGGGTTGCAGGGAAGTGGTAAGACCACGACCTGCGGCAAGCTGGCTCGGTTGCTGAAGGAAGACGGCCACACTCCCATGCTGGTGGCAGCCGACCTGCAGCGGCCTGCCGCTATTGAGCAGCTGAAAATCATTGGCGAACAGGTTGGCTGTACTGTCTATCACGAAGATCCGGCAAAGAGTGATCCGGTTCAGGTCTGCCGCAATGGTGTGAAACAGGCCAAAGCCAACGGTGCAACGGTTGTTCTGCTGGACACGGCAGGTCGACTGGGGATCGACGAAGAGCTGATGAAGGAGCTGCAGCGGATTGATAACCGCGTCGCTCCGGACATGTGTTTATTCGTCTGCGATGCAATGACCGGGCAGGATGCGGTCAACAGTGCCAAGGCCTTTAACGAGGCACTGGAGCTGGACGGCGTAATTCTGACGAAACTGGACGGTGATACTCGCGGTGGTGCGGCCCTCAGTGTCCGAGCTGTCACGGGCGTGCCGATCAAGTTTATCGGTGTTGGTGAGCAACTGGATCGCCTGGAGCAGTTTCATCCGGACCGCATGGCCGGACGAATCCTGGGCATGGGCGATGTGTTGTCTCTTGTTGAGAAAGCTCAGCAGGAGTTCGACGAAGATGAAATGCTTGCCCAGCAGGAGAAGATGCAGCAGGGCAAGTTCACGCTGGATGATTTCCGCAAGCAAATGCGGCAAATCAAAAAGCTGGGCTCCATGCGTGAAGTCATGAAAATGATTCCGGGGATGGGCAAAGTCGTCGACCAGATGGGCGACATGAACCCGGAAGACGACATGCGGCGGATTGAAGGCATCATCAATTCGATGACGCTGGATGAGCGTTCTAACCCGGACAGGATCGACCGCGGCCGACGTAATCGAATTGCCGGCGGAAGTGGTGTGGAACCCGCTGAGGTCAACAAGCTGCTCAAGGATTTCAACTCCATGGGCAAGATGATGCAGGACATGTCAAACATGAGCCTGAAGGACCGCATGAATGCGGTCAAGCAGATGTCTGACGGTGGGATGATGGACCCCAACGCCAACATTCAGGAAAAGAAAATGCGAAGTAAACGCGGCCCCGTGGATTCCATCCAATTGCGGGATAAGAAGAAGAAACAGCGTAAAGACGCACGGAAGGCGAAGAAACGAAACCGAAGAAAGTAACTCCATCAGTCGTGGACTGATGGACAGCAGGACAGAATGCCGTTCTGTGCTGTACACTGGACAATCATACGGGGCAGAAGCCTCAGTCACTCCGCACGTTGCGGTTATTGGGAGTTGTAAATGTCAGTACGAATTCGAATGAAAAGAATGGGGCGAAAGCACCGTCCCTTCTACCGCATCTGCATCATGGATCGTCAGCGAGCTCGTGACGGCAAGGCCATTGAAGAAGTCGGCTTTTACGACACCTCAGTGGCAGACAAGTCAAAGCGAGTCAGTCTGAAGATGGACCGCATTGACTATTGGCTGTCCGTTGGTGCTCAACCATCGGAAAAGGTCAATGCTTTGATCAAGAAGGTTCAGAAGGGTGACTTCGGAACTGCTGCGGCACCTCCGCCGATGGAGGCTCCTAAGCAACCGGATCCTCCGGCTGTTGAAGAAGCACCGGCAGAAGCTGCCGAAGCGACGGAAACAACGGAAACAACGGAAGCTGCCACGGAAGAATCTCCGGCTGCCGAGGGCGGAGAATAGTCGGCTGTGGTTCAAGCCGCAGTACCGTGGCGAGCAGTTCACGCAAGTGCGACTGAACGCCACACCATGTGAAATCTGATCTCATGCGGTTTGACGTTCTCACCCTGTTTCCGGAGATGTTCGAGAGTTATCTCGGGCAAAGCATTCTGAAACTGGCGATTCAACGTCAACTGGTTGATGTTCAGACTCACAACTTTCGCGACTTTGCGGAAGGGCGACACAAACAGGTGGACGATAAGCCGTTCGGCGGCGGTCCCGGAATGTTGCTGATGTGTCCACCCGTGTTCGACTGTGTCGAATCGGTTATGGACAGAAGTGATACACCGGCCAGGCTGGTCATGATGAGTCCGCAGGGACGTCAACTTGACCAGAAGCTGGTGGAAGAGCTGGCACAGGAAGAACGATTGGTTGTGCTGTGCGGACGATACGAAGGATTCGATGATCGAATCCGGGAAGGCCTGCAGCCGATGGAGATTTCGGCCGGCGACTTTATCTGCAATGGCGGAGAGGTCCCGGCGATGTTGTTGATTGATACAGTGATTCGCCTGATTCCAGGCGTGCTGGGCGACGAAACCAGCAGTAAATATGATTCCTTCAGCGATTCAGGATTACTAGAACACCCGCAATTCACACGGCCTCGGGAATTTCGGGGAATGACGGTTCCGGAAATTCTGTTAAGCGGCAATCATGAGGCCATTGCAGAATGGCGACGTGACCAGAGTTTAATACGAACGGCAGAACGAAGAAGTGACCTATTGGCGCCCCCCGCCACAACCAATTTGAACAATGACGCGGATTAGAAAACACTGGAATCGAACACCACATTTGTTTTCTCAATCACCGCTTGACGACCGAATACAGACAGGTAGAGAAGTAATAAAGGAATCCCGAGATGAGACATAAACTTCTGAATATTGCAGAACAATCAAGTCTGCGAGAAGAACCACTGAACTTTACAGTCGGCGACACCGTCGACGTTCACAATCGAATTCTGGAAGGCAACAAAGAACGCATCCAGGTATTCACCGGCGTTGTGATCGCTCGCCGAGGCCAGGGGACCGGCGAAACGTTCACGGTTCGCCGTGTGGTTGCCGGCGAAGGCGTTGAGCGAACCTTTCCGCTCAATACGCCTAAGCTTGCTAAGGTCGAAGTCAAACGACACGGTCGCGTTCGCCGAGCAAAGCTGTTCTATCTGCGAGACCGTACCGGCAAAGCCACTCGACTTCGCGAACGCAAGTCAAAGCCATGGGAAGTGGATCCCAACGCCAAAAAGAAGTCGTGAACGGCTGCGGGCGCTACCGCATTGGTTAACCTGCCGTCATCGTCGGCGGATTGGCGAACCAGGACCACCGGCAGCGCCGGTGGTCTGAAGAAGGCGCCACAAGTACCAGCACGAAGACATCTGAGGTTTCTTCAAGTGTTGAGTTGAGAAAATGTCTGGAATTGTTACGTGTTCAGGAAGCGTACGATTGGGGGGTTCCTGGCGTG
>JBDONA010000523.1:0-5605 GCA_039831575.1 Fuerstiella sp.
CAATGGAGGCGCAGACAATACCAAAGTGAATCCGCGGATCGTTCATCTTTCGCAGGATGTCGTGTTCGATCCCTTCCAGTGAATGCGGCTTACCGCCAACGTATAGCTGCAGTTGCTTCCAGATGTTGTAGCCGAATAATCTTGCCGTGTGATTTCGAATGCTGGTGGTGGGGTACTCTTTAAGAATTCCGCGGATCGTGGTCGCATTGTAGGCGTTAATCCAGAACGCCAGTTTGCCGTTGTTCGTGGCCTGATTGGCCCTGCCCGTCGACAGTGTTGACAGGTATTGATCCAGCGTTCGAGTATCGGCCGGACTGGCATGCCATGCGCGATAATCCACCATGCCGTCGGCGTCGACATACTTTTTCAGAAGCGTGTCCCACGCCGAGTGATCAATCCTGTCGAGCGACGTGGTCGCGGCAACTCGCCGACCGACGAAGACTTCGCTGCCCGCGTAGGCGACACCAATCAATAACGCCGTCGCAATACTGCCGACAATCAACCGATACATACCGAGACTCCTGATCTTCCCTGAGAGTATCAGCGCACTTACGCCCGCCGACAGTAACAACCTGTCCTTTTGACGACGCCGCTCGCAATTTCCTTACGAGATTCAACAATCCGCGATTTTATGGCGCAATCATTACCCATCGGAGCTTGTGAATCGCATTCCGATGTTCATGATTCTGGCACAGCTGTGCGTTCTTAAGTGTTAGCCGGTTCACATCGTGTCGGATAAGCCCCCATGCATTCCATCAAAACCATCGTGGTCGGCGTCGAAATGCCGGAAAGTCGTCCATGGATCGCCGCAAATATTGCCCCAACCAGTCGGCTGGCGGTGCGCCAGTCATTTGATGTGGCTGACGCAATGAACGCCGCTGTCCGGCTTGTCTGCGTTTTGCCGGAAGTGTCCGCCGGTATCTTCGGGTCAGAAGAAGACGCGCAGGCTGAGGCCGAAACGGATCGGACGGCAGCGATGAAAGTACTGGCCGATCTGGAAGTGCAGTATCAGGAAACGACGAGTCGGGCGATTGATGTTTCGTCGGTCGTGGCGACCGGCGACGCATGGTTTGAGATTCTGAAAGCGGCAGGTACTGACCGAAACAACATGATCGTGTGCGGCACGCGGCAAAAGGGAACGGTCACTCGGCTGTTGTTCGGCAGCACTGGCCGCAAACTGCTGCGCAACGCGGCCTGCCCCGTCTGGCTGTTGAAGCCGCGCATTGATGATGACGCCGATCTGGATGTCCTGGCCGCCACCGATCTAAGCGAAGTCGGCGAAGACGTGCTGCGCGCCGGAGTGGCTTTGGGACAATCGCTGCCCGTGAGATTAAACGTCCTGCATGTCGTCAACGATGACCTCGATCGCCACATGGCCCGCACCGGCGTCTCAGAAGAAGAGCTGGAGGAATACCGCCGCAATTCCAAAGAATTTGCAGAGACAACGCTCCATGAACAGCTGTCAGTGACGGACTACCGCACGGTTGCCAAGGGCGTACAAACGCATATCGCGGAAGGCGCCGCTGACGGCTGCATCCTGTCCGCCATTAAAGAACTGGACATCGACCTGCTGATCATGGCCACGTCCGGTCGAGGCGGAATCCCGGGAATGTTGTTTGGCAACACAGCGGAACGACTGCTGCCGGAGCTGCCGTGTTCGATACTGGCCATCAAGCCGGACGATTTTGTATGTCCGGTTGCGCTGAACTGATTCTCGACCTTACAGCGTTTGACGCTGACTTGTGGCCGCGAAGAACGCTCTTCGACAGCAGTTTCGTTACTCCCACGAGCCAGTATCGTCTACGACAACAAGTAAACGGCGCTAACGCGCCAGCTCTGCTGCGGAGCACTCATGAGGGTTTGCTGTTTTTGATACAGGCACGTTGCGCCACAAGTGAGTTTCTCAAACGAACCAGATCCACTCGCTGGCGCGTCGAGCTTGTATTGCGGCCCCTGCCTCAGATGGGCTGCCACACCAGAATCTCGCCCTTCCCTGGTACGGACAGGTCTCCGGCGTATCGCTGATAAGTTCCCTGGGAAGCAGCGAACGGCAGGTCGATGCCATACTGTTTCAACTGCTTCGCGTAGACGTTCAGGAACGTCGGATTGAACTCATTGGCGTCGGTGAACGTAGGCATCATTTGCACCGGCTTCATGGAAATAATCGTACCGCGGTTCATCCATGCTCCCGTGCGAATCTCCGCTCCGCTTTGCAGAATGATTGTGCCACCCTTCATTTGCAGCCCGGTAAAGTCTTTCGCCGGACCACCCAGAATGATCGTCCCACGCCGCATCCGCATGCCGACTTCCAGACCCGCTGATCCATCCACGATGATGGTGCCGTTCTTCATTCCGGCCAAAGACCCTCGATAGGCGGCGCCGATCTGCCCGCCGACATTGCCATGCACGCGGATGAATCCATTTTTCATTTCCGCGCCCATCCAGTCGCTGGCGTCGCCGTGTATTTCGATGCGGCCGCCCTTCATGTAGGCGCCCAGATGCATGCCCACGCTGCCGTGAACCGTAACGCTGCCCTGGGACATGGCTCGACCGATCCAGCGAACCTTTTTCAGGTCACCGTGGATCACCAGGTCATCGCTGCGTTCACCGTCGACGTCGAAAAACTCTTCCAGTGGCACCTGACGTTTGCCGTGGTAAACGATGAGTGCTCGGATTTCCGAGTTGGACAACTCCGCCATCGTGTTCGGTGAAAGCACTTCGGCTTCCAGAGGAACGGATGGCGGCTGCTTAAGATGTAAGGTAATGGTCATGCGTTTGGTGTGTCAGTCACGTTGATGCAATCCTGCATAATCGGATTCTCGATGCGTTCTATTTCCACCGGGTAGTTGTCGAACGACATGGTATAACAGTCTTCGAACAGCGGCCGCATAAACTCGTCCGTTTCGGGTGCGTACGACGGTTGCACCAGAAACTCGCGACCGTTCGGTGTTTCTTTAATGTCGCCGTCTTCAATCACAACTTCTCCGCCCTTGATGACGTAGCGAGGATGACTAAACATCCGAGCCACGTCGTCTTCCTCTTCGTAGATCACGATATCCGCATCGCAGCCAACTCCGAGGTTGCCTTTTTGAGTTAATCCCAGAGCCCTGGCCGGGCCGGCAGACATCGACGTCGCGACTTCGTACAGCGTGTACTCGCGATCGATTTCCGGCAGAACAATCCTGCCTTTGATTTTGTCCGGCAGCTGTTTAATGCACTCGTTGCGGAAGTCCGCACACATCAGCAGTTGCAGAATTTCCGGATACCGCCAGAAACAGCCGCCATTAGGATGGTCCGTCGACAGAAACACCTGCCACGGGTTCTTGATTAACAGCATCAGTTCCAGACCACAGGCCCATTGCACGGCGTTCACCAGATTGCTGGGACGATAGGTGTAGGGAACGATGCCGCAGCCGGTTTCGTTTTCGACGTCCAGGTTACCCCACTTGCGGCCGGTCAGCTTATACAGCAAATGCTGCCATGGGCCGTCGGCCGTAATTGTGACCGTATCGCCGAACAGAACCGCACCGGCGTCCGTTGTGATGTTGGGATGAGTATTAAAGTAGTCGGCCAGCTGAGTGGTGGCCGAACACATGGTATCCCAGTCATCGCCACCATACGCATGATACTGCGAATGAGCAATGTGGGCTCGATGCCCTTCCAGATGCTTCAACGTATCCAGCGTCGTTGAAATATTCCCCGGCGCACCCAGGTTATTGCAGTGCAGATGCATGGGATGCGGCAGACCAAGATCATCGCAGATCTGAGCCAGCTGAGAGACAATTTTCCCGGGCGTCAGGCTGCTGTAACCTTCAATTGGATCCGACAGCTGTTTGGCATCACTGCCCCATTTCCATGCGGTGACGCCGCCGGGGTTCACGGCTTTAACGCCATAGGACTTGGCCGCCCGGAGATACCACGCCACCACGTTTTTGGCTCGCTCGTATTCGCCGGCCTGCATCTGATCGAGCATAATTTCGTTGTTCGCCATCAGCGTCAACGTGGCCTTGTCGACAATGGGGATGTCGGCCAGCTCTTCGTGCGTATGACGTGCTGACAATACGGGCACCGCGGCTTCGTTCACCGTCGTAAAGCCCATGCCGGCGTACAAGTATCCTGTGGCGAATGTGGTGGGAGCCATCCCGCCAAGTCCACTGCGGCGCGACTGAGTGCGGATAAAGGCCTGAGTTCGGCGATGATCTTCCGGCATCATGGCTCGAGCAAAGTTCATCGCCCCGCCAGCCACATGAGTATGTACGTCAACGCCACCGGGGAAGACGATCATCCCGGTGGCATCAATCGTTCGGCCACCGTCGACGGACGGCACCAGCGTGCCATTGTCATCGACGAACAGGTCTTTGACCTGGCCGTCGATGCCGTTGGCGGGATCGTAGATTTTTCCACCCGTGATTTTGAGCATATCCCTGGGATCCGTCTTATCGTTGTCTGCGGTGATCAGCTGAAGAACGGCCGAACGCCCTTACACCTGAGCAGCAATCATCTGCGGCTGGCTGCCTTCCGGTAACCAGAATGGTTTCTGCGCGATCGCTTCACTGATACGGCGAACGACTTCTTCGTCCGTCGGGTACGGCGACTTTAAGGCCGGCTTCAGCGGCATCGGAATTTCGTCCATTCGATAGGCCGTCCCGGGGGCCGATATGCCCTGAACTGCTGTGGTGATATGCACTCGCGCCAGTTTGCTGGTGTGAGTGATATGCGGATCCAGGCAAATCGTCGGAATGCGTTTCAAATGTTCGATGGCGGGTTGCGGCATCGTGGCACCGGGGTCGGCGCCGATGATGAATGCGGCGTCACAATCGCCACGCACAAGGATATCCACCGTCGAAAACTCGCCCGGGTTGTAACGCGGGTAGCCTCGGTTGAAACTGATTCCGAACGGATACCCCGTCTGCCAGCGCATGATCACATCCGCGCCGGTGACGTTGCCGTGGCCTCGCATCGGCATAGCGACGAATTTGGTAAACACATTCATTTCTGCTGCCAGCGTCAGCAGGGCGGCAGAATTCATATGCTTGCCACGAGTCATCGACAGACCCATGCCAAAGAAAAAACAGCCGAACTTGCACGTCTTCATGCGGTGGACCAGATCGTCCAGTGCTTCGCGCGTCAGACCGGTTTCGGCGATCTGCTCATCTCCGACGTACTGATCTTTGATCAGAGCTCGCAGAATCGTGATCAGTTCAAAATCTTTGCCGGGCTTCACCTGCAGAAAGATGTTCGCGGCTTTGGCACTTTTGGTTTCACGTATGTCCACCAGGACCATCGTGCGGTCCTTGCGACCACGTGGCAGAAACTTACTTTTCTGCATGATGGTATACTTCGTGAAATGGCGAGGATGGCATTCGGCCGGGTTGCCTCCCCAATACACGATGAAGTCGGCTCGTTGTTTCACTTCGCCGAGCGTGCAGGTAACTTTACCACCCAACTGGGCGGCGATTTCAGTGGGACCGTGTCACAACGAGGTATGACTGTCCAGCAGTCCTCCCAGCTGGTCAGCCATGGCGACACAAAGTTTCTGAGCTTCACACGTGGTGTTGCTCATGCCATAGACCAGCGGCATATCGGCTTCGTGCAGATAGGTGGC
>JBDONA010000393.1:0-24627 GCA_039831575.1 Fuerstiella sp.
GTTTACTGAGCCTCTTGTCGGGTGGCGTCAAGTCAGCGTCCGTGATCAACGCACCAAAGTTGACTGGGCAGCCGAAATGGAAGGTTTGATGAACACGCGTTACAGGAAAGCGAAAAAGGTCTTTCTGTCGCTGCTGGACGGTCGCACGACGTTCTGCGAGTGGCTCGCCATCACGGCCAGAACTCAGGGTGCGGCCGCGTTCAGTCAACAACAGGCTCTGTCGCTGTATTCATGGTTGCTGGAACGAGGGATTGTAGAGTTTGCCGGCGTCACTGCGGGGGTTGGGGAGAGCAGGCCGGCAAAGAAATAATCATAGGGCAACGTGTTGCAGAAATGTAATCCGTTTTGGGTTCGGATTCCGTTCGGGAGTCCTAACGACATGCTGAAGCGTCTTCTGCCGGTATTTGGCTGGCTGTTTTCTCCCGCCGCCACGGTTGTTGCGTTAGGCGTGATGGTGTTGGCTGCCCTGCAGCTGGGCAACGACTGGCAGAGATTTCAGGCGGCCGCAGGGACGGTCTTCGCGCCGGACAATTGGTTGTGGCTGCTGCTGGCGTGGCTTGTGTTGAAATTCGTTCACGAAGTTGCCCACCCGCTGTGACCGGTCGCCATTTGTGGACGCTGCGAATCTATGGAATCGCTGCGACATTCTGGCGCCTGCTGATTTGTGGCACACTGATGATTGCGGCATCCGTATTCTTTCATGGCGCCGGTGTCCTGCTGGCTGTCGCGGGAATGGTGGCCTGGTTTGGAGTCCCTGTCTGGAAGGTGATTCAGGCCGGCATAAGACTGATGGAATCAAATCCGGCACGTTTACTGCGAGGCGGAGTCGTCGTCAGCCTGTTGTTCGCATTCACGGGTGGCATCCTGTTTGGACTTCCAGTTCCCTTTGCATCGACGGCTCCCGGAACGGTCGCACTCCACGAAGGCTGTCGAATTCGCAGCAGTGTCGATGGTTTTGTGACAACCGTATTGATTGCCGATGGACAGCTTGTCACCGAAGGCGAGCTGCTGATGACCCTGCGAAACGATGAAGTGTTAACACAGATGAAAGACCTGCAGTTGCAGATCCAGCAGGAAACCTATCGGCTTCAGATCGCGATGACGGAACACGATGCCGGTGCGGCTCGTGTGGCACAGGGTAATCTGTCTTCGCTGCGAACGCAGCATTTCGAAACCCAGGAACAGGTGGCCGGGCTGTCCATATTTGCTACGGCATCGGGACGTGTGATGGCTCGCAACCTGCATCATCTGGTCGACACCTTCGTGAACGAAGGGGACGACCTGTTGGTCGTTGACGACGGTCGACCGCGGGAACTGATTGTTTCGGTTGCACAGGAAGATTTCAGTGTTGCTGCGCAGAATGCCGGAACTGTGGTCGACCTGCGGATCGGTACACGAGTGCGTTCGTCCGGTATTCTTCAGCGGGTCACCCCACGGGCATCGACGCGGCTTCCATCACCTTCGTTGGCGGCCTCCGCGGGTGGATCTCTTGCGGTCGTTGCAGCCAGGACGGATTCCGATGAAGAACTCAGGCTCACAGAACCTCGGTTTCACGCGATCGTTGAGCTTCCGGCGGGCCTTGACTCGGACGAGTCGGTCGGCGAGAGAGGTTACATTTGTCTGGGACGGTCTGATCGATCACTGGCCACGTACGTATACCATCAAAGTACAGAATGGCTGCGAGATCAAATCGAAACCGCTCAGGCAGCTACTCGGCAACAGCTTCAGTAACGACCATTAGCGCGTGTTCCTCCACGTCATACTGGTATTGCTTACCGGGACCAAGTGCCGGCAGACGAATGTGGTTTGCCTTGATGACCATCGTCATGAATTCCTCGTGGTCTTTCGGATAGCGACCTTCGGTGGCGTTAAAGAGACCGACCGCCTGCTGGATCTTCAATTCGCCGAGTTTTTGCTTCATCGGTGCATAGGCTTCCAACGCACCGGTGATCGGGTTTGATATTTTCACCTTAGAACTGACGGTCTTCTTGCCGTCTTCCGCCTTGAACTCGCCAATGTCATCCGTGGTCTTTAACTGCGCAGATTGTTTCTGTTCCGAAGACTGCGGTTCCACCAAATCGGAACATCCCGCGCACATCACGAACAGCAGCAGAATCGATGTTGGACGTCGGCTGGTCATATTTGAGACTTTCGATTTGTGTTGAGGCGGGAAATGCATCGGCCCGACTATACTATAACAACCGGATACGGCAGTAATGAAGTGGGACGGTTCCATTAACAGAGAGATAGTCATGTCAGAATTTCGCACCGAACGCGACTCTATGGGCGAGGTCCAGGTGCCAGCCGATGCATTCTACGGAGCTCAGACACAAAGAGCTGTCGAAAACTTTCCAATATCCGGCTGGGAGCTGCCTCCTGACCTGATTCACGCCATGGGGCGTGTCAAATTTGCCTGCGGCGTGGCCAATCGTGATCTGGGAAAACTGACCGGGACGGGCAAGAAGCCGCTGAACGATGAACAGGTAACGGCAATGCTGGAGGCCTGCCAGGAAGTCGCGGACGGCGAATTGGATGATCAGTTTCCGATCGACGTGTTTCAGACCGGTTCCGGCACGTCCAGCAATATGAATGTGAACGAGGTCATCAGCAATTGCGCCATCGAAATACTTGGCGGTGATCGTTTTGCACCTGAGAAAACCATCCATCCCAACGATCACGTGAATATGGGGCAAAGCACAAACGATACGTTCCCGACGGCCATTCACGTTGGCGTCGGCACGGCCATTCACAACGATCTTATCCCCGCGTTGCAGCGTTTTGCTGATGAATTGAAGAACAAGGCGGCTGCCTGGGATCAGATCATCAAGATTGGTCGCACCCATCTGGCGGACGCCACTCCGCTGCGTCTGGGGCAGGAATTCGGAGGCTTCGCGCGGCAACTGCAATTGTCTGTTGAACGAGCTCAACGTGCCACGGAGGCCGTGCTGGAGTTGCCGGTTGGTGGGACCGCTGTCGGTTCCGGGATTAACACTCATCCCGAGTTCGGCCGTCGCGTGGCTGCCGTACTTGCCGAAATTACGGAAGTTCCTTTTGTTGAAGTCGCAGATCATTTTGAAGGAAACGCTCAGCGTGATGGGATGGTCGAATGTCATGCTCAACTGAAGGCCGTTGCAACGACGCTATTCAACGTCAGCAATAATATTCGTTGGCTGGGATCCGGTCCAAGGTGTGGCTTTTATGAAGTGAAACTGCCCGATCTGCAGCCGGGGTCTTCCATCATGCCCGGCAAAGTGAATCCCGTCATGTGCGAATCCATGATGCAGGTGTGTGCTCGCGTGATCGGCAATGATTCTACGATTACGATGTCCGGGGCGACGGGTGGCCAGTTTCAACTGAACATCATGATGCCAGTGATGGGGCAGACGACTCTGGAAAGCATCATGCTGCTGTCTAACGTGGTGAACGCATTCGTCGAATTCTGTCTGCTGGATATGGAGCCCAATCCGGAAGCCTGCGAGGCGTCGGTTGAGAAAAGCCTGTCTATGGTTACCAGTCTTAACCCGCACATCGGCTACGAAAAAGCATCGGCCCTGGCGAAGGAGGCGTTCAAGACCGGAAAGACGATTCGTGAATTATGTACGGAACAGGGCATCCTGCCGCCTGACGCTTTGAAAGAAGCTTTGGATCCCATGAGTATGACGGAACCGCAGAAGTAGTTGCTTCCTGCTATCACCGGTTGTTTGGTTGCCGATGTCCTCGGTTTTGGAGCAATCAGGGTACGGTGGAACACCAGACGTAACAGAGGCAGGTTCAGCAGTGTTTTGGGGCGACCTGCGATCCGGTGCGTCTTCCGGTTGGAGTTTCCAGCGCGGTTACCCTCTCCTTGCTGAGGCTCGACTCTCCCAAGGGGAGAGTGAAGTTGAATTCATGGTCGAAGGGTTGTCCGGAATCAATATGACGTTTTGTTTCCAGACCTCGTTGAATCTATTGCGTTCTCCTTCCGCAGTAACGAATGCATCGCTTCCCTTCACCCTCCTTCTTAAGGAGGGTCGAGCCTAAGCGAGGGGAGGATCCGATGCTTTCACACCCATCACATCCTATCCCAGCCCGCTCCTTGCGCACTTCCCGCGGGACGGTCAGGTAGATATCTAAGGCTTGTCCCAACTTCCACTATTCGCCGGACGCCGGTCCGGCGGGTTCAATACTGCACATCGCCCCCACAATCGGTTAGAGTCTTCAGTCCCTCCGTTGCCTGCCTGCCGCCCAAACGACTCGATCCCGGGTCACGAATCCAAAGTTGTCGCTGCCATGAGTCTGCGTGTCCTGCTGTTTATCTGCTTCCTCGGTCTGACGAGTGTTGATTCGCCTGCTGCCGAGAATATTCTGCCCGCGACTGCGACGTCGTTCCTGAAGGCTCGATGCTTTGACTGCCACAGTGGTTCCGATGCAGAAGCAGCTCTGGACCTGAAACAACTGTCTGACGATCTGAGCAAACAGGCCAACTTTGCAAGTTGGGTGCGCATCTTTGATCGTGTTGCCGCTGGTGAGATGCCACCGAAGGATTCTGAATCCGTCGCTCCAAAGAAATCGAGAGAGTTTCTACATTCGATCGGACAGTGGCTGAAGCATCACGAACGTGACGACAACCAGACTCTGGGGCGCGTACGTGCCCGGCGTCTGACGAATCTTCAGCTGGAACGAACGCTGCAGGATCTGCTGGGCATTGATATTCCTCTGGCCACTCACATGCCGGACGAACCTCGGACCAACGGTTTTACCACAGTCGCCTCCGGCCAACCGATGTCTCACTTTCAGCTGCAGACGCATCTGTCTGTGGTTGACACGGCATTGGACGAAGCATTTCGACGCCGTACCTCTGACCCGGATGAAACGGAAACGTCGTTCACGGCCCAGGAAATCGCTCGCAGGAATCCCCGGCGTCGCTGTCGTGAACCGGAAATGCTGAATGGTCAGGCCGTCGTGTGGGCGTGTCGAACGACATTTTACGGCAGACTGCCTGCCACGACAGCCCGAGACGACGGCTGGTACCGCATCAGGATCAAGGCCTCTGCGTTGAATACGCCACGGGATCGTGGCGTCTGGTGTACCGTTCGCACTGGACCATGCGTCAGTAGCGCTCCGTTACTGGGTTGGTCGGGGGCATTCGAGGCGACCGATGAACCGCAGGAATGGACGTTTGAAGCATGGTTGCCCAGAGGACACATGTTTGAGATTCGCCCTGGCGATAGCACGCTGAAACAGGGGCGGTTCAAGGCCGGCCAGATCGGAGATGGTGAAGGTACGCCTCAGAATCTGCCGGGCTGGCGATGCACTCGCTGACGTTGGAACGCTTTCCTCGAGGGGTTGGGAATAAGACAGTCCGTCGTCGATTGTTCGGCGCGCTGAAAAGCCGGTGGGATCGGAAGACGAAGACATGGAGATTGGATTCCGAAACACCGAATGAGGACATCGCAGGACAGATGAAGCAGTTCGCTGGTCGAGCGTTTCGTCGTCCGGTTTCCGATGACGTCGTGGCACCCTTTATCGATCTTGTGCAGCAGGATCTGAACAAAGGCGTTCCTTTTCAGCAGGCGTTGCGAGGTGGATATCGAGCTCTGCTGTGCTCGCCACGATTCCTTCATTTTCATGAAGAGCCCGGGCTGCTTGATGATTATGCGCTGGCATCACGGCTGAGTTATTTTTTGTGGAACAGCATGCCCGACGCCCGATTGATGGCATTGGCCGACGCCGGACAGCTTCAACAGCCGGACGTGTTGCTACGACAGCTCAACCGGATGTTGCAGGACGACCGCGGCCAGAACTTTGTGAAGGACTTTGCGGCTGAGTGGCTGGACCTAAGCGAAATCGATTTCACCGAACCGGACCGTAAACTGTATTCAGGCTTCGATGTGATTGTGCAGCAATCGATGCTGGACGAAACGCATGCATTTCTTAAGAAGATGGTAAAAGACAACATCAGCGTCACGAATTTGATCGATGCCGATTTTACGTTTCTGAACAGCCGTCTTGCCCGCTACTACGATATTGACCGTGTCAGCGGTGACCGACTACGACACGTCAGTCTTCGTGCGGAAGACAAACGCGGGGGGCCTGTTGACACATGGTTCCATCATGAAAGTGACTGCCAACGGAACAACCACATCGCCGGTGATACGTGGCGTCTGGATTTCTGAACGAATTTTGGGTGTCGAGATACCTCCGCCGCCGGAAGGCGTTCCGGCTATTGAACCCGATATTCGGGGGGCAAAGACCATTCGTTAAATGCTGGCCAGACACAAGGCCGATGATTCGTGTGCGGCCTGTCACGTGAAAATCGATCCGCCTGGTTTTGCCCTGGAAAACTTTGATCCGTCGGGACGATGGCGTGACCATTACATCGCCATCGTTAAGGGACGGCGAGGTCAGGGCATTAAAGTGAATCCGGAAATCGACATGCCCGACGGGCGGCACTTTTCATCACTGAAGGAATTTCAGAGATTGATCGTGTCCGACGACGATGCAATCGCCGCCAATGTTGCTCGGCAGTTGTTGACCTACGCGACCGGAGCTCCGTGTGGTTTCGTGGATCGTGAAGTCGTTGACTGAATTGTGAAACGCACCGCATGGAATCAGCACGGATTGCGGTCGCTGATCCAGGCCGTGGTCGCCAGCAGTGTGTTTCGGACGAAATAGACTTTGCTCGACCGCCCGTCTTACTGCGCTGCGTCCTTGCCCGGCCAGTTCCCCCACCATTCCAGAAACCGCTTCAGCTGAGTTTCCGCGAAGACCTTCTGGCTGGGGCTGAGTTCATCGGATTCGTTGAAGTGCAGCTCAAAGTCCTTGTCACCGAGCAGCACCAGCAGGTACTTGTAGAACAGTACCAGGTCCGGTCCTTCGTCGAATGTGGACAACACGATCAGGGCGTCATCCAATTCGCTGGCGAATCGCCTGGCTTCGACATCACCCTGGACGGCTGCTTCGGACAGCGACACCAGTCTCAGGACCTGTTGAGGCAGACAATTGCCGATGCCCGTGATCGCTCCGACTGCACCGCAGCGCACAAAACCGTGGACCACCTGTGTGTCCACTCCGGCCATCAGCAGGACGTCGTCAGAGGCGTGGGTGATGTGTTCGGCGGCGTAACTTAACGCCTCGGCACCTCCGAATTCCTTGAACCCCACCAGATTCGAAAACTCACGACGCAGATCAAAAAACAGTTCAGCCTTTGTTTCAAAACCGTAATACGGGCTGTTGTAGATAACAGCGGGAATATCCGGTGCGGCGGAAAGAATCCCGGCAAAGTGTGATCGCTGGGCCGCCGCGGACGTGCCACGCGACAAGACACGCGGTATGACCATCAACCCTGCCGCTCCGACTTTTTGAGCGTGCGCTGCATGTTCTGCCGCCAGTCTGGGGTTCTGCGCGCCCGTCCCGACGACGACCGGGATTCCGGCTTCGACCAGCTGCCGGACGCCTTCCTGACGCTGCTCATCAGACAACAATGGCCAGTCACCCATGGAACCACAGTAAACGACGCCATTCATTCCAGCCGACATCAGCTCTGTGGCTTTGCGCACAAGGGCGGCGTAGTTTGGCGAGCGATCGGGCAGGCAAGGAGTCATTACGGCGGGAATACAACCACGAAAGACATTGGAGTTCATAGAATAACTTCGACGTTTTGATTGATGAAGCAGATGAAATGACTGGAATTTGACTGGCAGATCTTCAACAGTTCCCGGATGTTAGCCGTGGTCACTTTTGTTTGCGGCCATTCTCGGTCGATATCGCTGAATTTTCCGCGGACGGCCCTGCCGGCCGCCTGACCTCATACCGGCACAGATGCGACAGGACTTCGATGGAAGTTGCCAAGTGAAACCGAGCGACATCGACGTCTATGCATCCCCGAAGAATTCCGGCGTGCCGCCCCGAGCTCTGTACGTTCACGTCCCGTTTTGCATGCATCGCTGCGGTTACTGCGATTTTACACTCGTGGCCGACCGCGACGATCTGGTCCCATCGTACCTGCAGGCACTGGCGAACGAGTTTGACCGACTGGACGGTGACTATGAAGTCGACACGATCTTCATCGGAGGAGGCACACCAACACACCTTTCGACGGGCCAGCTGGAACAGCTTGCTGAGATCCTGTACAGCAGGTTCACGCTGAGTTCCGGCGGCGAGTTCTCGGTCGAAGCGAATCCGGACGGCCTGAGTGACGACGTTATGAAAACGCTGACCGGCATCGGCGTTAATCGGCTGAGTCTGGGAGTACAGTCGTTCGACGCAGAAGTGCTGAAGACACTGGAACGCCAACACACGCCCGCCGTCGCCCATGAAGTCGTTCGACGGGCCATCGATTCGTTTGACGATGTCTCACTGGATCTGATCTTTGGTGTGCCGGGCCAGACGTTTGATTCGTGGAACGCGACGCTGGCGGTCGCTCACCAACTCCCGATCAGGCACGTTTCGACGTACGGTCTGACCTTCGAAAAGGGGACGGACTTTTTCCGGCGGTTGCAACAGGGACAAATGAACGCCACTTCGGATGACGTTGAACGCGACATGTATGCCGCCGCAATCTCACAGTTCGGCAGTGCCGGTGTGCCGCAGTATGAGATCTCCAACTTTGCACAACCCGGATCTGAATGTCGACACAACATGGTGTACTGGCAGGCAGACGAATATTTTGCGTTCGGTCCTGGA
This sequence comes from Fuerstiella sp., assembly GCA_039831575.1. Lineage (GTDB taxonomy): Bacteria > Planctomycetota > Planctomycetia > Planctomycetales > Planctomycetaceae > Fuerstiella. Next base: position 8,665 of record JBDONA010000393.1, read on the forward strand.
GCAGCTCGGTACGTCCACGGTGTTCGCAGCACCAACGCCCGCAATGTCTCACGCTGGATCAATTGCTGGCTGAAAGGGGAAGCGGCACTACAGGAAGTGGAGCAACTGTCGGCCGATGAAAAGATTCGCGAGGCGATCTTTCTGGGCCTGCGACTCGTGGCGGGCATTGACGTCGACAGTTTTCGCGATCGATTCGGCTGCGATGTCGCCGAGATTGCCAAAGGCTCGGCGGGACGACATCTGGAAGATGGCCTGCTGGAGGTTTCTGAAAACCATCTAAGACTGACGTTGGAAGGGCGGTTCCTGGCGGACACCGTCATTGCCGAGTTTCTGTGATTGGACACGGCTGGCAACCATTGTTTCTCAGCTGTCCCGGATGCAGAATCGTTACGATCAGCCTATCTGGAATTCCGTTTACTTGCGGAACGCGAGTGATCACAGGAGTGGGCTCCTGGCGTTTCTACGCAGCGTAGAGTGCCAATAGGCCTGGACACGGTTTTGTCCGGGCTACCCAGCCCGCTGTATGTTGGGACCAGTGATTTGTTGACCGGATCCGGGAAGCCGCGCGATTCGGACGCTGGTTTGGAACTTCTGTGATTACTGCTGGAAAAAAGCAGCTGCAGACCATGTGTGACACAAATATTCGACAACGCTCCCATCTATTTGAGTGGTTCATCACCGTGGCCACTGCGACCGTGTTGGCGGCTATCATCATTCATCGCGCTGAGTTGTGGATTGTTTGGTGATGAGCTGCTGTTTGCGCACGCGATCGAACTCGGTCTGCAGAACAGTTTGATGACCCCGGGATCATCTCATCCGCCACTCGTGAGACTTATTGTCAGTCTGATTGCTGATCCTTCGCAGTCATCCGACTGGCTGTTGCGACTGCCCAGTCTTGTGTTTGCCATTGGCAGTGTGTTCGTTTGGCAGCGAGTATTGAAAAAACTGATTGAGCTGCGCTTTCTGCGTTGTCTGCTGTTGCCTGCCATAGCACTGAATCCAGTCTGGCTGGCACAGGCGTTTCAGTGTCTGCCGTATTCCGCCCTGTTTTTTTCGGCAGCCTGCATTGCCTGGCATGGATGCGATTCGTGGAGAATCCTTCGCTACGTCGCACAGCAGCACTTGTGCTGTCAGGCAGTGTTCTTCCGTGGATTCATTTCTATGGTGTCAATGTGCTTATCACGGGACAGTTGGTGTGGCTGTTGCTGTGGTGGAATCGACAATTCAGTCTGAGGAAATGCGTCTATATCAATCTGTGCATGGCTGCACTGACGTTGCCTGTGATTCCCCTGGCAGTCTTTTATGTCGTCAATGACCGCCCCTATCCACAGTGACAGGGGCACATCAGTCACGCCTGAGACTTATCGACAGAGGATTGCCGCTGGCATCCATCAATCGTGCTGTGCAACGAGTCTGGGTTTACTCGCACCTGTTCAAGAAGAAATGGCTCAGCAAGCAGGATGTTTACGGATGGAGACTGGTCGAGTTACGCAATTTCGGCGGCCCATTTCCACTCGCATTGTTTGAGAGAGTATCAAACGCAAGTACCGATACGACTGTCGCATCGCGTGCATTGCTCGGCAACTAACGGGTTTCACAAAGGAACGATGCTGTTCATCTGATTAGAAGGCACGTTTTGTGTTCCCTGCCTCGTCGACGGCATATGGCAGCCAGACCAGAATTACTCGTTCGACGCTGATGTCTGATTTTCGCGGCTTGAGGTCATTCTGGGTGAGTTCCATCAAATCCGGGTCGAACATGTCCTGGATTCCAAGCACTTCTTCTTCGACTTCCGCGTTCAGCTGCTCATCCTGTTCGATTAATGCACTCACTGCTTCTTCCGCGTGTTTCACGTCCTCGCCTTCTTTGGCGGCGGTGCTGACCGATCGAATTGCCGTGCTGGCGCGAGAGACATTTGTCACGCTGCGCAGCTTTCGTCCGAACAGAGCACCGGCAATACTGGTCAGGACAGAAAGTCCGGCGGATACAGTCTTTTGAGACTTCTGGGTCTTTTCTCGTTCCACCTTCTGTTTGGCGCGGCGCATCTTCTGTTCAAGTGTGCGCAGGCGGGACGCGTATTTGGCGCGTAGCTTTGCCACCTGTACGTCACGTTCTTCCCGGGCCGAGTGCCGTAACCGGATTCTGAAATCTGTTTCTGATTCATCGGCATTGGCGGATTCATCCAGCGCGGGACATGTCCAGATCGAAAACCGGCGATTTCGATACAGAAAGTCCTTCAGCACGGACTTGAACTTCGTGTAAGATTTCTTTTGCGTGAGGGCCGCTGCCAGAGCCCCAAATGCGGCATTCACTTCACATTCGTCTGTCAGTGTGGGGAAGTCATCTTCGTCCCACTCGTCGGCGTCGTGCCAGAAATCTGACGGGATGTCGTCGCCGGTGACGACCAGTAATGTCACTTTGTCCCAGCGATCGACGTCGTATTTGGAGGCAACAAAATGAACGCGAGCCTCTCCGAGCAGGGCCGGCCGATAGACCAGCTGATCGACAATGCCACGGACCGGAAAAAACAATTCCGGGATGTTGGGCGGCAGCACAGGCCGGGATGTGTCATCTGCCTCGTCCCGGGCCGTTGTTAAGCCGAAGGACGCAGTCGAGCTGGTGTCAGCATTTTCCTTCAGCGGATCCATCAGAATCCGGATCTGCTCCCGTGACATGGGGCCGCGCAGATAGGACATCGCCCATCGCGTCTTGAAAACAACCGGTCGGTCTTCGTGGACATTGTTCATCAGAAAAACGCGGCTGCCCAGACCAGCGAGAATCTGTTCCATGCGCTGCTTGTCAAAGGACGAGCCTGCGGAGGCGGCGGCGCCTTCCAGGCCTTCCAGAACTCGCATCTTGTCACGTTCTGTCTGCAGCCGTCCCAGAAACCATGTGCCCGCGTTGGACAACCCTTTGTAATCGATGTCCACGGGATTCTGTGTGGCCAGCACGCAGCCGAGTCCATAAGCGCGGGCTTGTTTCAGCAGTGTCAGCATGGGACGCTTGGAAGGAGGATTGGCGGTCGGCGGAAAATAGCCAAAGACTTCGTCCATATACAGAATTGCCCTCAGGCTGGATGTCCCCGGTTGGCTTCTCATCCAGGTGATCACTTCGTTCAGCAGAATCGTGACAAAGAACATTCGTTCCTGGTCAGAAAGGTGAGCGATCGAAATGATGGCCAGTCGAGGCTTTCCCGCGGGCGTATAGAGCAGCTTTTGAATATCGAGAGTCTCGCCCTCCAGCCATCCGGCGAATCCTGGCGACGCCAGCATATTGTTCAGCAACATGGCAAGCTTGAAGCGATCGTCCGCCGGGTAGAATGATTCCAGGTCCAGAAAGCCAACTTTGTCAAACGGAGGTTCCTGAATCAATCGGATCAACGATCCCATCTCAACGTCGTTTCCCTGATGCCAGCGGGTGTCCAGAATCGATGACAGCAGGATATATTCGCGACTGCTGATGGGGTCTGCGTCGATTTGAAGCAGTGCCAGCAGGCCCGAAACCGTAGCCATGATTCGTTCGCGCAGAGCCTCTGCATCGTTGAGAGTGTCTGCGGATGGTGCGGTGAGGGCACGCAGGACCGTGAGCGGGCGACCGGCGTTGCTGGCGGGCGTATAGATGGCGACTTCTGCCGCATCGCGGAGTTTTCGAACTCGATCGGCGTCCTGGCCCCATTCGGCCAATCCCTGTTTCCATGTGTCGGCCGTGTGTATCGCGTATTCCTCTACCGTCATGCCCTGCCGAGTGGCATCGACCGGATCGACCCAGGGCTGGAATTCGGCGGCGGTCAATTCCGGGAAAGTCAGCATCAGGTTGCCGAGATCGCCTTTGGGATCGATACAAATCGCCGGAATTCCATCCAGGGCGGCTTCTTCGAGCAGCGACAGGCAGAGTCCCGTTTTTCCGCTGCCCGTCATGCCGACACAAACCGCGTGGGTTGTCAGGTCGCGGGCGTCGTACAACAGCGGCTCAGGTGACGTTTCGCCATCTTCAAGATCATGGATTCTCCCCAGAAAGAATTGCCCAAGCTTCTCAATGATCGTCATCCCACGGGCTTCCTGATTTCAGATTCTCGATTAGACGTCCTGTCGGTGCGAGCGATTGCACTGACCCTGAGCGGTGCACCGTTGGTATGGTCGCATCCACGATGACTGGACCATCGCTAAAGAGATAACACCCATTGGTCAACTGATTCCAGGGAATTACACGACGCACAACAGGCAGCTTTCCGAATTTCGGCCGTTTTCACAACTCGTATGCAGAGATTTCGCGACGTTACGTGTAAGCTTGGGAAGCCGTGCTTGACAGTCAGAGGTCTGTCTGACACCATTCGCCGCTTTTCCGGCCCGTCCGACCGCACAAGTCGCCTGCTTGAAACGGCTTGCGTCGCAGTTGATGACGAATTTGCCTCAATCTGGCGACTCCGCCAGGACGATCACTAGAAATTTCCTGGGAACATATTGTTCCCGACATTCGGTTGCCATACTGGTGCCTGCCAATCTGGACATGAAATCATGGCCGTACCTAAACGAAGAATCTCGAAGTCCCGTGGTCGGAAGCGTCGTAGTCATAACGCCGTAAAGCCCATTCAGCTGGCCCGTTGTTCGCAATGCGGCACTTCGCTTCCCACACACGTTATTTGCCCAACCTGTGGATATTACCAGGGTCGGACCATGACGGGTGACGACGAGGATTAATTGTGATGCGAATCGCGCTTGACGCGATGGGGGGCGATAACGCCCCGAGTCCCAACATTTCGGGTGCCTTGCAGGCAACCGCTCAATCAGCCGAACTTCGCGTTGCGCTGGTCGGCGACCCCGCTGTTCTGGAATCGGGCCTGGCGGACGCCGGCGGCGACCCCACGGGTCGTATCTCGATTGTCGAGGCAGACGGTGTCGTTGGCATGGAGGAAAAGCCCACCGTTGCGCTCCGTCAGAAACCTAATTGCTCGATTGCCCGTTGCTGGCAACTGATGGCCGCCAAAGAGGTGGACGCTGTCGTGAGTGCCGGCAATACGGGGGCGGTCGTGGCTGCAGGACTGCGGACACGGCTGTTTCTGAAGGGCGTCAAACGTCCCGGGATTGCCGTGACGTTGCCAAACCTGAAGGGCAGCAGCGTGCTGATTGACGTCGGTGCAAACCCGGCCGCTCGGCCTGAACATTTGTTTCAGTACGCGCTGATGGGCAGGATTTACGCTCGCGAAATTCTGGGGATCGAGAGTCCGCGTATCGGATTAATGAACATCGGCAGCGAAGAAGGCAAGGGCAACGAGCTGTACCGGGACACTCATCGATTTCTGTCGGACTCGCCGCTGCAGGATTCTTACATCGGCAACGTGGAAGGTCGAGGGCTGTATCATGGCGAGGCCGATGTGCTGATCTGTGAAGGCTTCGTCGGCAACATCATTCTGAAAGTCAGCGAAGGCATGGCTGAATTCATGATGAAAACCGTCGGGAAGACACTTCTTGAAGAGTTGTCGACGGAACGAGACAAGGCCGCGCAGGTGCTGCAGCAGCTCAGTCAGAAGTATCGCTACCAGGAATCCGGCGGAGCTCCGTTACTGGGAATTGATGGAAGCTGCGTGATCTGTCACGGATCCAGCGATCCGGATTCCATTCGCAACGCACTGAAGATGGCGATGGAGATGCAGGCGCATCACATTAACGCCCAGATCGTTGAACAACTTGCGGCGATCGCAGCCAAAGCCGCCGCCGGTTAACGTACGATCCGTGCCATACCCGCAGGAACAGGGATTTCGAACAGATGCCCAAGATCGCAATTCTATTCCCGGGACAGGGTGCTCAGCACGTTGGCATGGGGAAAAAAATCGTACAGCAGTATCCGAAGGCGAAGGAGCTGTTCGATCAGGCTCAGGAAATCCTCGGTTACGATCTTGCGAAGCTGTGCTTTGAAGGTCCCGCTGACGAACTTGATTCGACAATCTACAGTCAGCCAGCGTTGTTTGTGGCCAGTCTTGCGGCGCTGGAAAAGCTTCGAGCCGATTCGCCGGAAATCGTACTGGGATGTGAGATGGCTGCCGGCCTGAGTCTGGGCGAATACACGGCACTGGTATTTGCTGGTGCCATGTCGTTTGAAGACGGCCTGCGAGTTGTGCAGTGTCGAGGGCAGGCGATGCAGGCTGCGGCCGATGCGACGCCATCAGGCATGGTCAGTATTCTATTGATGGATCGCGAGCAGGTTCAGAAAGTCTGCGACGACGCGTCCGGACACGGTTCTATTCAGATTGCCAACTTCCTTTGCCCCGGCAACATTGTTGTCAGTGGTGAAAATGGAGCCTGTGAACGCGCGGCGGAAATTGCAGAGGCGGAGGGTGGACGAGCTGTTCCGCTGGCCGTTGCCGGGGCGTTCCACACGCCGATCATGAAGCCCGCGGACGACCAGTTGGCGGAAGTGCTGAATGGAACCAACCTTCGGGCACCCGAGATTCCCGTCGTTTCCAACGTAGATGCTGAAGTGCACTCCGATCCGGACGAAATCCGCAAACTACTGATCCAACAGGTGTTGCAGCCGGTTCGGTGGGAAGATTCGATCCGCCGCATGCTTGATACGGGATGTACCGATTTTTACGAAGTCGGGCCCGGCAAGGTGCTGAAAGGGCTCATGAAGCGAATCGCCCGCAAGACGCCGTTTACGACGGTCAACGATTCGTTTGAGTAGCAATCCTAACCGTCATAATCGGTTTCAGGTTTTGCTTTCGCCCACACTTCGTATCCCGGCTGCGTCCTCGACCATCCCTGTTCAGTGACGAGAGCTATGTTTCGACCGGACCCCGCCGTGGCTGAGGTACGTCCTCAGTCGATTGCTCTTGTGGTCGCGGGATTCGATGCCCGGAAATGCGATAGTAATGTTGGCTCAACACTGAATGAACGATCAACTCACAAACGCCCGGTTGGCTCTGCCTGACTTCAGCAGATTGCGTGACATCTGTTCGTCAGCATCAACCTCCGAACTGTGCGCATGGTCGATGGTGCGGCGTTCCGAACGCGAAGAAGACGAGCAACGCACAAACGTCACTTCCAACGGCTTAACGATCGGGCGTCGTTTTGGCAACGATCTTTGTCTGTCGCATCCAACAGTGTCCGGCCATCACGCTCGTGTCTTTGCTCTGGGCGATCAACTGTTTCTGGAAGACGTGGGCAGCACCAACGGTACGTTGTTGAACGGCCGCCGGGTAACTTCCGTGGAAACACTGAATGATGGCGACGTGGCGCAGTTCGGCCAGGTTCGGTTTGTGATTGGAAGAACAGAGCTGCAGACGACCGGGACCGAGGATCGCACGACCGAGACGTTCGTGGCATTTGTCCCGGATGATGCGGTGTTGTATGAGGGCTTCGACCGCCTGCTCAACCGTCCGGACATCGAGCCGTACTTTCAGCCGGTGGTCACTCTGGCCAACACTGAGGTCATCGGCTACGAGTCACTGGTGCGGAGCCGCGTGCAGGGACTGGAAACTCCGGACAAGATCTTTCCCATTGCCGAATTGCGAGCGTCCGAAATCCAACTCAGCGAAGTGTGTCGATCCGAAGGCGTTCTGTCCGGCATTCAGATGGATCCGCACAGCCGCTATTTTCTGAACACACACCCGGCTGAACTCGAAACACCCCGACTGCTGGCGTCACTCAAAGAACTGAGATCTGACTTTCCGAACATGGCAATCGTGCTTGAAATACACGAAGCCGCAATCACATCGATCAGGTACCTGACCGAATTGGCCGCCCTGTTGAACGATCTGAATATCGATCTGGCCTACGACGACTTTGGTTCCGGACAGGCTCGGCTGGTCGAACTGTTTCAGGTGCCGCCGCGATACCTGAAGTTTGATATCTCGTTTGTTCGAGGATTGGAAGATGCTTCCGTCGCGCACAGGACCAGTATTCGAACCCTGCTGAATATGGTCCACGATCTGAACGTGACCGCACTCGCAGAAGGTGTCGAAACGCAGGCGCAGGCAGACATCTGCGCCGACCTTGGCTTCGACATGGCTCAGGGATACTTCTTCGGCCGTCCGCAACCTCCGCAATTCTGGCTGGACGCGGAACGTGCTCCCAGGACAAGCAAGCCGCTGCCGGCGCCCCACGCTTAGCTGTCGTGCTGACCTGACTTGCCGCGACGCACGTGCCTGGTTCCTATTCACGCACCACGCCTCTTTTACGCGGCCGCATCAGCCAATCAGATTCCTGCCGATATTCTCCTGCTGATGGACCGTCACCGGCCAGCCGGGGAACTGGTTGTCAGCTTTGCCATCTGTCGGGTCGACCAGAAAGCGGAAGGCGTCCAGCGTGTATGTCTTTGCCGACGTGTCAACCGTCACCAGGCCAAAGCCACTGCCCTTTTGGTGGGCACGGTCATACCGGTTCTTTTCCGAGGCGACCTCCGGGTTGCCAACGGCGTAAACGTAGACCTTGTTGCCAAAACCATCAATGAATTCGCCGGTGTCGGGCAGACCGTGCTCCGGACGATTCCCGTGTGGCATTCCGACTTCGTCCGGACGCCACCACCGAGGATAACCCGCTGCAATGGCGGGTGTGCAGAAACTCCAGCAGCTGTCACGTTGTTTGTCGACGCCGTACTGAACCAGCGATGTCAGGTGCTGGTCACCGTTGATGTGCAGCGGCATGCCCTTGCGAATAATGCGAATGGCGTTATCGCGCGCGGTTTGTGGCCAGGCTCCGGAATCCAGATCGGCCTTTAGATAGCCGTTGAATCCGCCGTGGTGCGTGGCCACTCCGGCGAAGACTGTCTGGCTGAGCAGGATCTTCATCGTATGCCCCCGCCAGTCATCAACCCACACCTTGAGAAATTCTTCCTGCCGTTCACCAAGGAGCACCAGACCGGGCTTGTCCAGATGTGTAGTGTCGACGTTGATGTCTCTGACGTGGTCGGCTCGTCCGCTGCCGGTTTCGACGCGTTCCGGACCGCTTTTCCATTGACGGTCGCCCAGAATCGCAAAGCCCACGTTACCGTAAACCATGTCGCCATAGTAAACACTGATGTTCTGGGCGCACGGAGTCGGGTCGAAGTAATCAGGATGATGTGCCGCGCACGTCTTATGCACGACGTTGACCATCCGTGCCGGTTCGCGATAACCACCCTTCGATGATGCGCCCTTATCCAGTTCAGCCATCGGTGCGCCGCCTTCGCCCCAGATATTTCCCTGAAAGACGTCATGATCGTCGGGGATACAAACTGTCGGACGGTCTCGCATCGCTTCGCGGAAGGACCAGCCGAACATGTAGAACTTGCGCAGGTAGTTCAGAATCGCTGGTCCCGCCGGATCGCGAATCAGGCCATACCCGCCGTGGCTTTCGTACAGCTGGTCTCCTGAGAAATACAGCATGTCCGGATCGAGTTTGACGACGTTGTTAGCAACGGGTGCGTACGGAAAGGCGTAGTGATTCTGACACGTCAACGCACCAATACGTAGTGGTCGACCCACTGGATTAGCCTTGATCGTGCCGGACCACTCATCCGTCGTGACTCCGCCGGTGCGGGTTTTGTCGTGATAGACAAGGCGATACCTGTGTTCTGATGTTTCGTCCCAGTTGCTGACTCTGAACGTGGCTACCCACGCATCGGGATCCAGGCCGGCATGCCCGAGTGACTTCCATGAGCCGCTTCGTTCCACCTGCAGTTCCACGGTTTTGTTGTCCGCTTCTCCCAGGGGTGGTGTCAGTGCAGACACCTTCAACACGAACCCTTCCGGTCCGCGCGAATCGCTGAGCGTATACATTGACCACAGGATTGGACCGAACTTGTTTGCGTTGTTGACGGTGAATGCGTCACCTGCGACTTCCCAGTTGGTGAATCGATAGCGGGCTCCCTGTCCTTTTTTCAGTTTCGGGTCGAAGTTGTTGACGATGGCGATGTTGCCGATGACGGATTCCCGCGGCACCGTCTGAGTTATGGTGACATCGCGGCCGCCACTGCCCTTCGCTGTCAGAGTGAGCGAGTACTTCTGTCCGTCCGGTTTGCCCTCCAGAACGATCGTTCCGTTGAATGTGTCGCTGCCGATCGGTGTTTGTTTTCGGCCCAGGATCAGCTGGCCAGCAACGACGCCGGCATTGACGCCGCCGTTTGCAAAGCTGTTGCTGCGGTGTTCATTAAGTTCACTGCGAATGCCCACACGGAACCCCGCACCACCGTCCTGTTTGTGGACTAAGATCTGTTCGACCTGAACGGACATGTCGAACGATCCGCCCGCATTCGTGATCTGATGGGTCAGCAGGTGTATGTTTCGATCGCCGCCTGATGTTTGACATTCTGCAGCACCGTCAACGATCCTCCAGTCTTCCATGGGGTTTGCCCAGAAATCCGGTCCCAGCCAGACACGATCGTTTGCCTGGCGTTTGGCGGCGTTGTCACCGCGTGGGAAGTAGGCTGTGGACGATGGTTGCCACGCCGCTTTCACGCGTGATGAAACTAATGCAGAACCGAGGCCGAGCAGTTTCAGGGCAAGTCGGCGAGTGAATGACGTCATGGGAAAATCCTTTGGCACTTTCCTGCGGGGCACAAAACCACATGGACAGCCGTGTCGCTGCACGAGGGATTGCTTGCGAGTTCAAGAATGAAATGCGCACTTCCGTTGGTGGCTACGTAGTTGCATACGATACGGCCGATGGTTTCGCGACGGGGGGCGACCGTGCCCCAGCCCTTCGAAAACCATCGTTTCGTCATGCACGGAGGGGCATGGTGTCAGGAAATCGACCGGTCTACAAGTCGTCCTGCAACTCACGAACGATGACGCGTATCTGCTCAAAGATGGCATCATCTCGCGTCAGGTCCGGAAACTGACTTTGGCCAAACTGCTGAGTAAACCACAACCGCTCATTACCGACAGGATTCTCAAGCAGAGTGGCGACCAGATACGTGATCAAATTCAGCTCCTCGTCAAGGCGATCAAATAATCGTTCCCGCACGACTCGACGAATGTCCCGCACGGACGGCCCGAATTCCTCCTCCAGCAGATCGTCGTCGTCGGAGACGGGTTGAGCCGCCTCATGCTGAGCGGTGACAGTGGGGCCCAACAGGACGGTCATCACGCTCACCCAATGCTCGCCCGCTGCCGGCAGCGTTCGGCCCCCGACACGGTGATGTTCGCGGATCATGCCAATCTGCTTTAATAGTTCGGCGATAAACTTGCGCTGGCCGTCGCTGAAGGATGCCCCCTCCAGATATCCGATCACGTTGCCATGGGCGCGTTCCCATTTTGGATGATTCAGCTGATATCGCATCAACGCGGTGGCGGTGTCGCCACGCCGGAATGTTGAGTAACCCAGGGCGGCCGACGTCTTGATGATTTGCTGCTTCAGGTATTCGTCCCGAAAGCGGGGCCCGGTTTTCAGCTGCCAGAACTCGCGGGTAAACAGGACAATGTCACCGGGAAGCGGTTTCACCACATTGGAACGCCGCGCGCGGCAAGTGGTGGGACCGGTCTGCTCGATTCGCAAAACGCCAATCGGCACGAAGTAGTTTTCCACCGGTCGAATGATGGCCACTCGTTCGTCAACCTTCAATGTGTGAACATCACCAAGGTCGATGAGGGCCGATCCGCGAGCCACTCGCTCGACATGGCCCAGGCCATAAATCAGGCCCGGCCGTACGACCTCTATCTCGTTCTGAGCAAAGGTTTGAGTGGACGACGTAAGGAAAACAGTGCAGATGGCAACGCGGCAGCCAAATCTGAGGGAATGGAGATTTTGTGGAATCATTGTCTGAGTCTCGTGCAAAGGTCGTTTCCGTCAGTCTAAAGCACGGGACCTGCCGGACCAAAAGAATTCGTGGTTGAACAGACAATCAAGGCAAACGGACGGCACTGCCGCACGTGAGACTTTCGTAACCGGTGCGGTCGACTGCCCACAGACAACAGGGGAAAGAGTATCGGTTGTGCCGGGCATACGGACTCGGGCTACTGTACCAGTCGTTCGCCACGTCGCCATCGTCCCGGCAAAGGACAGCGGCCATCGCACCAGGGGCAGTCGAATTCCAGTGGCGAACAGCAGGTCGTGCTGTTGCGAGCATTCCCGGATGGTAATCTGCTGTTCCTGGCGTGGCAGCGTTCTGCATCGTGAATCCGTTTGAAGGCGTCACCGCGGTCTGCGATGATCTCCGGGTGTCTCCTGGCCTCCACACCGCCTGCATGCCAGCAACAGGGATAAGATCGTGCAAAACAGAACATTGATTAGTCCGTTTACCAGGACACTCTTACTCGGCCTTGCAGTTGTGGTCGCCGCGAATTGCCGAACGCTGATCGCCCAGAGTGATCCCCTGCGACCGAACATCCTGATCATCTTCACGGACGATCAGGGCTACGGAGATCTCGGCTGTTATGGGTCGAAGACAAATAACACTCCCCGAATGGACCAACTGGCGAAAGACGGCACACGGTTTACGGACTTCTATGCGCAGCATGTCTGCGGTCCTTCGCGATCTGCGCTGCTGACCGGGCGATATCCTCTGCGCAGTCAGGGCTGGGGCATGCCGGCGGATGAGGTCACGTTTGCCGAACTGATCAGTGAAGTCGGCTATCAGACGGCCTGTATCGGCAAGTGGGATGTCTCCAACCGCAAACCGATCATTGAGCGGATGCCCAACGCTCAGGGTTTCGGTTACTACTTTGGTACGCTGGGAGCGAATGATGGTGGCAACGTCAGGTTCCACGAGAACAACGTTGCGGCTGGAAATACGAAGGATATGGGAAGTCTGATTCAGCTCTACACCGACAAAGCCATTGATTACCTGAAGAACAAACGCGACCCGCAACAGCCATTCGTGCTGTACGTGGCTCATACCATGATGCACACCATTATTGATGCGTCGCCGGATTTTAAGGGGACTTCCGCAGGTGGTTTGTATGGTGACGTTGTCGAAGAATTCGATTTCCACACCGGCCGTCTGCTGGACACGGTGGACGAGCTCGGTTTGAGAAAGAACACGCTGGTCATTTACACGACAGACAACGGCCCGTGGAATCAGCCTGCTTACACCGACCGGAAGAAGGGGCATCCGGCAGACTCCATCTTCTGGGGCGATGCGGGTCCTTTACGCGACGGTAAAGGTTCCTGCTATGAAGCGGGTTCGAGAGCTCCGTGTATTGTTCGATGGCCTGGGAAAGTACCGGCAGGCAAAGTATCCAGCGCCATCTTTGCAACGATCGATTTCATGCCGACGTTCGCAAATCTGGCCGGCTTCGGGATTCCCACTGATCGTACGATTGACGGCGTCGACCAGACTGAGTTGCTGGTCGGCACGAGTGAACACGGAGCACGTGACACGTTCTTCTACCAGGGTAATGGAGTCCGCCGTGGCAAATGGAAGTATCTTGCCGCCAAACATAAAGTGCCCGGATACGCTCGCGACAGGGAACGCAGTGAAATCGAAGAACTCTACGATCTGGCTGCCGACATTGGCGAATCCACGAATCTGGCCGAACAGCATCCCGCTAAAGTGAATGAGCTGCGGCTGCTGATGGAAGAGATTGCGGGAAAGAAGTAACAGCACTTCAGGGCGGAGGTGCAACCTTTGCTTCGACAGGCATGACGAGACGCCCGTTGTTGCGGGTAAGAATGCGTTGCCATCGCCGGATAGCGGCCACCCGCCCGGAACTGTCGCTCGCGAAGAAGCCCTGGTCTTCGCCGGTGATGCGATCCAGGTTGTAGATCGCAAGTTCACGAAGCGCCACTCGTTTACTCTCAAGCATGTCGACCAGCCATTCACTGACGTCACGTTCTTCAGCTGCCGTTCTGGAGACTCCTTCCAGCAGACGCATGGCTTCTTCGAGGTTTCTTTCCGGCAGCCGAGTCTCCAGGGCCGTGCGAATTCGTGCGGCGCCCGAGGACGACTGATACAGAACCTGCTGAAGTCCCATAATTGATTCCCGCCGGACCACCTGCGACTCCGACTGCAGCAGAGTGATGGCCAGGTCGTCGACCTTGCGCAGCAACACCGGCAGCTTCATGGCCAGGGCGGCGATCTGAGGATTTCGATGTTCGTTCAGGTTCAGTGCCGCGTTGGTGACAGTTTCGTCCTTCGCGAATCCTGTGGCGAGTTGCGTCAACAGTTTCTTCGTAGCGTCGGTCTGCGGACCAGCCGGCTCGATCACCCAGTCGGGAATGATGATCGTCTGCACAGCTTTTTCATCCGGAAGTGTGTCCGAATACGTGGCCCATTGCAGCATGCTCCCCTGGCGAACAGTGACGGGGTTTTCTGCGTCGTCGACCCTGACGACGACATCGCCTGCCGCAGCGAAGATGAAGACCAGACACGGGTTACTGAGCGGCAACAGCGTCGAGTGATTCTCGAACACTACCGGGACATCGCCAACACCCACCTGTTCCCGCGTGTCCATCGAGGGTATCACGTGAATGCCGATTCGTTGCCCCTCCTCAGGAACAGAAAAATGCAATATCCTGCCGCCAATTCCCACAGGTATCGGCGCCGTCGACTGGCCGGCCAAAGCGCCCCGCAGCAGAATCATGCGGCCGTCGAACAACCGAATTCCGGTGGCCTTGGTTTTCAACGCAGCGAACAGCGATGACCCGCGAACAATGGTTGACCAGCCACCTTGATGGTTTTCGACGATGGCGGTGAAAGGTTCCGCGATACCGACGACCCGGCTTCGCAGGACAGAATCCCAATCCGTTGCCTGAGCCTCACCCAACGTTGTGGCCCACTTCCACTGTTCATCGTCCGGACTTGAGACGATGGTCATGGCGTAGTCGTCCGTCAGGTGAAGTTGTTGCGACGGAGCCGCCGGTGGGAGCTGCCCTGCGGTGGTCGGGCCGTTTACTTCCGCGGTGACTGTTTGCTCAACCGGTGGGGGCAAGTCTGTCGGCGTCACTGGCCTTGCGTCGTTTTTGTTTTCGGCCACCACCACGTTTGCCGGATCACCGGGCGTTGCGGGATCTTCTGAGGTCGACGGCGCCGTTGTGGACGGTTCAGTGGGCTCGCCGTCGCCTGCGGGCTGCGATTCCACGTTTGGCAACGGAACCGGACCGGCAGCAGGTGCCGGGGCGGCGAGTTGTCCTGGCTCATTGACAACAATTGCAGTGGCATGTGAGGGACGTGAATTGAACAAATCTGCATCCGTAGCCAGCAAGCCCAGCCATCCCAGCACCATGATGGCCAGCAGGATCATGGGCGAGCGTTTTGGTGCTTCCTGCTGTGGTGCCAACGGCTGCCAGTCAGTTCCGGCCATGCCAGACTGAGCACCATTATTGCCTTCGTCCACATCAACGGTCGCGGGATCCATTGCATAGAGGCGTTCTCTGAGGCTGGATTCAATCTCTACCGGATCACTCAGAAGGCCCAGGATCTGATGCGTCGCGGCGACTTCTGCCAAGGAATGGTCAGACGCCAGGATTTCCTTCTCAATCAGAGCCACAAGTTCCGGTGTGAGTTGGTCATCCAGATATTCGGCAATCAGGTTGGCGTCGATCGTCTTCTGTCTTGCCGCATCGTCAGCCAATCTGCGCCGCCGCACAACTTCCTTGATCCTGTCCGCCAATTCTGTTGCCAGAGGGCTGGCAGCCAGTTTCTGTCCCAGTTCACGGGCATTTGACGACGTCAATCTGTCGTCCAGGTATGCCAGCAGCGTTCGCAGAGTTAGTCGCATTGTTGTCGCTCACTTCGCACGGAAGATACAGGACCTGGGAATGATTGGGCGTTGGAAGTCCTCAGACGACACAGGTTCGTCGGGATCTTCTGTGTGTTTGCGGACACCGTATTGTTAGTGCCTTGTTGCGCTGAAGTTCGTACAGAATTCATCACAAAATGGACGAAACAGGCCCTTTTTAAACTCGTCGCCAACGCAAAATCACGACGCGGACGCCAAGTGGGCCGGATGCGGAGAACGACAGTCAGAATTCGCCTCGATAGCAGCGGCAGCGAAAGACTTTGTGGAAAGCGGATTCTGAGGTGTCGGAGCAGAATACCCAGGTTTTTCCG
>JBDONA010000112.1:0-5599 GCA_039831575.1 Fuerstiella sp.
GGCGAAGCAACAAAGGCATTCGCCGGGTATGACGCGAATAACGATGGCAAACTCAGTCAAAGTGAACTCAGCGGACGCGGTGGATCACGAAGTGCGATGGGCGGGTTGCAACGTCATGGGCATGAAGTGGAGTTGCGAGTTCGCTACCCACGCGATCAACATGATTCGCTGGCCGACTTTCGACAGATTCGACATCGGACCGACGACGGCCACGTCTTCCCGATCACGGAACTTGCTGAAATCGAAGTCGCTAGAACGGATTCGCTTATCTATCGAACCGATCAGATGCGAGCGATCACGGTCTCGGCAGATGTCGACGAAGATCAGGCCAATGCTCTGAATATCGTCGCCGACCTGAAAAAGTCTTTTCTGCCCGCTGTCGCCAAACAGTTTCCCGGCGTCCATGTGGGTTGGCGAGGTCAGCAGGAGCAAACGGACGAATCGATGGTGAGCATCATTCCTGGTTTCGTCCTGGTGGTCGGAGCGATGTATCTGTTGCTGACCATCGAATTCAAATCGTACGTTCAACCGTGTCTTGTACTGTCGATCATTCCCTTTGGTTTCATCGGAGCAATCGCCGGTCATCTGTGGATGCAGTTGCCGCTGACACTGTTCAGTAGCTACGGCCTGATTGCGTTGTCGGGAATCGTCGTCAACGATTCCATCGTCCTGATCGATTTCATCAACATGCGACTGCGGGACGGGCATTCAGTCGAAGATGCAATTCTTGACGCAGGCCGACGTCGCTTTCGTCCGGTGGTGCTGACTTCCGTTACGACGATGGCGGGCGTTCTGCCAATCCTGCTGGAGACGCAGCGTCAGGCTCTCGTCCTGATTCCCATGGCAACCAGCCTCGCGTTCGGGCTGATGTTCGCCACCGCCATCGTTTTGATCCTTGCCCCAACTTTGCTGTTTGTGACTCAGCACGTTCGACAAGTCGCCACTCCACCGTCAGTCAAATCACGCAAGCTGAATGCCTACGGCACTTGAACGCTCATTCGCGAGATGATCATGAAATCCTCACCACCTCACTCCAAACCAGCGACCCGTTGCGCCGCAATCCATTTGACGTAGTCCTGATAACCTGACTTAGTGTTCTTAAGACACTAACATGGCTGGTGAAGTACTCCTGGGACATCCAGAAAACGGGAGCCACAGCGTGAGCCAGATTCAGGAAAATCAGATTGCAATCGAGGTGTCGAAGTACCACGTTACCGTGCTGTCGAATTTTGCGAGGGGGTACGACAAGTACAGCGGCGAATACTGCAAAGACCGCATTCCCGAAAGTACGTTCAGCGACAGGTTCCATTTGCTGGATGTTGATGACTTGCGGATTGGAATCGACAGGAACCGACGTTTACTGGAAAAACTCGAGCTCCCCGGAAACGAGTTGATCGTCGTCGAAACACGAGTGTCACCGATGGACTTGTTTGTCACGGAGCAAACGGGGCTCGGTCACTACGTTAGAAAACGCCGCATACGCGTCCATCGTCTCTACTTGCTGGGCGACGAAGAGTCGCTGGTGCCGATTTCCAGCGAAGAGCTGATGGCACGATCATTGATGTTGCTTCGCCCCGGTTTGGCTTGTTACGCAGATCTCGAGCCTCGTTCGATTTCCGTGCTACCGATCTCCAGCGGTTGTCAGGCAGAGTGCTCGTTCTGTTTTTCCGCGTATTCCGTATCGACAGATCAGGCAACTTCTTTGTTGTCCAGCGAGCGAGTCGAATCACTATTTAACTTAGCCAGACGCCGTGGCGCCCGCCGCGCCGTCATCACGGGAGGTGGAGAGCCCACGCTTTACCCACAAGCCAGGCTGACCGAGTTGATTCGTCTGGCGGCGAAGTATTTCCCGGAAAAAGTGGTGCTCATCACAAACGGATACGCTTTTTCCAAACTGCACGAGGATGCACGTCTGCAAGTCCAGGTCAGGTTGCAGGATGCCGGACTCACGACCCTCGTGGTCTCACATCACCATTGGGATCGATCGACTCACCAGAGCATCATGAAACTGGATGTCGACCTGCCCTCGATTGCAGAAACTCTGCAGCGGCACGCCGACCGTTTTCCAACGCTCGCGATGCGATTGATCTGTGTCCTGCAGAAGGACGGAGTCGACATCTGCAACTCGATCGAACGCTACATACAGTGGGCCGCCGCCCTTAACATCAAGGAAGTCTGTTTTAAGGAACTGTACGTGTCGACCAGCGTCGAGTCGGTCTATCACTCCAAACCTGCCAACGATTGGAGCAGGCGTCATCAAAATTCCATTGAGTCTCCTGACGGACTATCTTCGCAGCCATGATTGGAAACAGGTCGATGAACTTCCCTGGGGCTCACCGATCTGGCGCGGAGTGGTCGCTGGCGTCGTCATGAAGGTGAGGGAGCAGACATTGCAAGCCAAAACCCGGCGTTATCTTTATGGGGCTCACTTGAACCTGGCGATGCAGGCATGGCAGGAAGGGAATCTGGACCGCGTCGTTGATCTGCTGAATCGGCATCGTCCCAAACAGGTCGAAGACGACCTTCGCAGCGCGGACTGGTACTACCTGTGGAATATGGCCCGTCTGCATGATGCCGTGCCCAGCTACGACATGGGTGGCCAGATTTCGGTCGTGGATGTCGGGCCTGACGCTGCCTTTTTTGCTTGCGGGACGCGCGCAGGCGTCATTCAAATCTGGCCATGTGACTCCACCGACGGTCCGACGGCATTGCTAAACGGGCACACAGATCAGATTACTTCGCTGGATATTTCCTCCGATGGTACTCGCCTCGTCTCGGCTTCACTCGACAGGACCGTGCGTGTGTGGTCCCTGGCGACTCAGCAGGTTATTAACAGTTTTCAGAATGCTGCGGCGATTGGCGGTGTCAAGTTTTCACCAGACGATACGATGATCGCCTGCACGGGAATGCGCGAGGGGCTGACGTTCTGGAATCTGAGCACCGACGAGAAAGAGGAGATTCGGACCAATAAGTTGGTGGGATTTTGCTCACCGGTGTTTTCCACCGATGGAAAGAAACTGCTTCTTGGCTCCAACGGAACCAATGCCGCGGCAGTGTGGGATTTCAAGTCCAAAGCGTTTTCGAAGCACCTGTTGCACCGAGGCAGGAACGTCAAGGCTGTGGCAAGGTCACCCGATGGTCGCACCGTCGCGACGGCTTCGGACTCGACAATCATGCTTTGGAGTTCTCAAAGCTGGAAGCAGCTTGCTGAGCTGAAGGGACACACGGACGTCGTCGAGTCGATCGCGTTCGCTCCCGACTCCACAGTGCTTGTCTCCGGCAGCCGCGATCGCTCAGTCCGACTGTGGGATCCCGTAAAGGCTCGTCCAATCAGCGTCCTCCACGGGCACCGCGAGCCTGTTCGGTCGGTCGCCTGCACATCCGATGCGATGGCAGTCGTTACCGGCAGTCTGGATGGAATGGTCTGCTTGTGGGACGTCAGCCGCTTCCGGAATACAACCGACCTGGTCGGTCACCGGCAGGGAGTTTACGACGTGGCCATATCCGACTCAGGCGATCTGCTTGTCAGCGGTGGTGTTGACAGGATTGCCCGGCTCTGGAATCTTCGCAGCCGCGAGCTTGTTCTCGAGATCCCCGCTCAGCCGGACATGATTTTCAGTGTCGCGATTTCACCGGATGAAAGGACGATCGCCATTGGTTGTCGAGACAAGTCTTTGTTTCTGATTGACATCTCCAGTGGACAGCCAGTTCGGCGAACGCTCACCGGGCATCAGTCGACAGTTTCAGACCTTGCCTTTACCTCCGATGGTTCAACCCTGGCGACGGCCGGAGCGGACGGTCTGGTCAAACTCTGGGACGTGGAAACCGCTGAGTGTGTTGCCACACTCGAGGGACATCGTTTACCTGTCGAGACGTTGGCATTCTCGCCTGACCAGAAACTGCTGGCCACGGCTGGATATCAAATCCGTGACGACGAACGCGGCGAAGTCATCCTGTGGGATGTCGCGTCACGGAAGAAGCGGTTGGTCATCAGCGACGAGACGTTGGGCGACACCTATGTTGTCAAGTTTTCTTCGGACGGCACAAAGTTAATGAGAGCCGGAGCCAAACCGAATGAGATCGAACTTCGCGATGTCGAGACGGGAAAAGTGATCCAGACATTTCGCGGTCACCGCTCCATGATCCGCACTGCGGCGTTGACTCCGGACGGCAAAACCATTGTCTCGGGGTCGACCGATCGAACGGTCCGTTTCCGGGACGTGCAAACCGGTGAGGTTCACATCTCTATGCCGCCACTCAGTGACAGTATGGGGTCGTTGGCCTTCGCCAGCGACGGTAGCCTGTTCGCCGCCGGACTTAATAACGGCAACGTTCGACTGTGGGAAGTTGCGACGGATGACAGGCGGAAGACCGCCGAAGCGGAATCACAGCGGAATAGTTTTGCCTCACAATTTCATCTCAATTTCATGATCGATGCCGAACCCAACAACGCCCAACACTTGTTGACTCGCGGTCGTTTGCGGAGGTACAGCCGCACGAATCTGGACCAGGCGATTGCCGATCTGACACGAGCCGTCGAACTCGATCCATCAATCGGCGAGGCCTGGGCCCTGGCAGGACAGATTCACTACGAGCGACGTGCATACGATCTCGCGGTCGAATCACTCACCCGTGCGATCGACAACGGATCGGACGATCCGGCAACGTACGCCAGTCGCGGTCAGTCGCTGTCCGGATTAGCACGCTGGCAGGAAGCGATCCCGGATTTCACAGAGGCCATGCAGCTGATGCCCCGGCAATGGTCATACCTCAAGGGCCGAGCAGATGCACGGGCAGAAACTCAGGAGTGGGCCAGGTCGCTCGCGGATTTTGAGGCGCTCAATAAGACTCATCCCGGCGCGGGAATGCTTGAGCAAATCCTGATCCGCCTGCATCTTGACAACGAAGAGGCTGCACGTCAGTTGTGTGATGGGTTCATTGAGCGGTTAGCGAACACTGACGGGACCCTCGCGATGGAACAGCTCGTCATGGCCTGCGTTCAACTATCGCAGGAAACCGACGCAATCGCTCCAGTCATTGAAATGTCGCAACAGCTCGTGAAGAAAGTGCCGACGCATCATCCGTTTCGATACCGCACAGCTCAGCTTCTGCACCGCGCTGGCCGGCACGCAGAATCACTTGCGGAGATGCAGAAGGCAAACGAGCTGGTGGCCGGGGAAAGCACGGTCCGAGGCGAGTTCTATACGGCAATGATCAACCACCAGCGTGGAGAGACGTAACAGGCAGTGGTGGCGTACGAAGCGGCTAAAGAAAAGAGGCTGGAAGTTAATGCCAAGGCGAAAAGGCTGAAGATTCACATTTCGTGGACCAACGCAATGGAAATGGACCGTCTTGAACAGGAGGCGAAGACACTTCTGGGTGTCGAGAAGTGAGCAACGATCAGTCCTTCATGTCTGAACGCCACGGCATCAGTTGAGAGTCGAGTCCTGCGCACTCTGGCAATGCCGGGAATGAACAGGCGACGCAGCAAATATTGTTCGGCACGAGTCCTTCCTTTGGTTTGTTTAGTTGGACAGCGCCACTTTCTGTGAAACATGCGGTGAATTACTGACGAAACGACGTTGGCGGACCTGTCGAC
>JBDONA010000442.1:0-5593 GCA_039831575.1 Fuerstiella sp.
GATCGTTTGACCCGGCACCCAAATTGCCAAACAGCTGGGTAATCTGCTTGACGCGTGGGTCGTTGGCAATGTTTTGCTGCTGGTCGGCAGAAATGTCCCGAGGCGTCGCTGTGCCCCTGACGCGACTGACGAATTTCCAGCCCGCTGCGTTTCCGTTTCTGTAATACAGGTCGATCGTGACGCTTGCACTGCCGGCTGCCGCATTCAGCTTCATTTCGCTGACTTCCACAACGTCGGCCTGTTGCGCCGCGGCGATGATGGCAGCCTGCCGTGGGAGTAATTGCCCCACAGCCGGCGCATTCTGCCCTGGCTTCAGTTTGCCAGTTGATGCGGTAAAGTTCTCATTCAGCAATGCGCTGAGTTGTGACTGTACCTGCCCGGCCAGTAATTCCAGCGCCAGGGTTTCCGGGTTCGCGTTCGCGTCCTGCTCTGCAATGTAGCGATTCGCGTGAAGAATCAGCCGACACGTCGTGCCGAAGATGCGGTCTGTCTGCAGCAGTATCCGACGAAACCTGTTCTCGGCATCCTCAACATGTTCTGTCGGCAGTGAACGGATCAGTTCTGTCGCGGGAATGTCCTGCAAGGCGGCCTGGACATCTGCCTGACTCAACGATTCCACATCGGCGACCGCGTTCAGGATGCCGAGTCCCGCGAGTTCACGAATCTTTGGTTTTTGCAGCAGTTTCCGGCGGACCAATTTGTCCGACACTTCCACGATAATTACGTCGGGCGTCACGTCACCGGCTGTGCTTTGTTCCATATTCCGCAGCCGCTCCCTCAGGAAGCCGACGCGCTCGATGTCTCGAACGTCGGCCCGTTCCAGCGATTCGATGTGAGCCGTCAGCAGCGGGATGACAGGATCCTGCGCGGTGTTGGCCTTCTTCGTCGCAGTGTTCAGGTAAACATAGAGTTTCGGAACATTTTGCTGCAGCCACTTGCCCCTGACCAGAATGGAAACCGTCCTGTCGTTTTCCGGTGGCAGCAACGCGCCCAGCAGGCGAGTCCCATTCTGCAGGATGAAAACATCCACCGCACGTTGCCGAATCGCCACTTCGGCCACCGTCGCCGTGCTAGCCATGCTGTAGATAAGCAACGTCATCGTGACAAGGCGATGCAGCGCAGGATTCGATTGAAGGCCGGGTGTGTGAGTCATATGACTTACGCGATCAGTCGGAAATTCAAGCAATTGACAGGTCAGCAGAGTTAAGTCGCCCGTGGGCAGCCGCCTCAGACAAGCGTCAACAGGATTGATCACTTTGTAACGTTGCGGATTAACAACATAAACGTCTCCTTTATGCAACGCTCCGCCAAAATATGACATCGGTTCCTGAAATGCTGGTTTTATCCATCCGGCCCGACAATTGCTTGGGGCTTTGGGGGAAAGAGGCTCGCGCGGCGAAATCGACGTCATGAACGATGGAAGTCGGGGCCTCTCCGAATTTTTGGGTAATTGAAATCAGGAATGCACTCATGAGACCGCAGTCGAGGTCACAAGACCATCCGCCATCATGGCTTCAGCGTTTGATTAACGATGTCACCTGTGCCATTGTTGATCACGACAGCCATGCGCCAATTGGCTGCCACGTCTATCGGAATTCGGCGACCACAGAATGGGAAATTTCCGCTTTTGTCTCGTCGACGGAAGTGGTCGGAGGACCGATGGACGGAACCGAAGTGAACCCACCGGTGCAACTTGACATTAGCTCCGTGATGGAACTGTTTGATGCCAGGCCAACGGTTCACTGGCAGTCCGATTCTGTTGCCGTCGACGACGAGCTTGCCCAGCACATTTCGTTTCAGGGATCCATCAACGGGATTCGCGTCTGGCTGCGTATGTTACGAGGTGCGCCGGACGGCACGAGCCCGGGACGTCTGGTACACGCGGGCAGTGGTGAAATTGAAAACCTCTGGTAGTGACGTGTGACGACACGTCATGATCAACGCTGGCATTGGGCACAGTAAAACGTCGATCGCTGAGCCTGAACGATTCTCTTGATGACGCCAACACCGCATTTTTGACACGGTTCGCCTTCTTTCTGATAGACCTGGTGCTTGTTCTGATAACCGCCGTCTTTGTTCAGTGCGTTGCGGTAGGTGCCGTCACCAAGCGTCGAGCCTTCATACTGAATGGCTTCCTGCAGGATTCGCGAAGTGGCGGCCTGAATTGCCGACAGTTGTTTTTTCGTCAGGCGTTGAGAAGATCGCTTAGGCGAAACGCTCGCTTCGTGCAGAATCTCGCTGGCATACAGGTTGCCGATACCGGCGATCAGCTTTTGATCCAGCATCGCCACTTTGATGGGCCGACTGGTCCGACTAAGTTGCCGCTTCCACTCTTCGACCGACATTCGCAGCGCGTCCGGCCCCAGCGTTCTTTGTAGTTCTGCCATCTGGTCACCGTCCAGAAGCCGCGCCGTGCCCAGTCCGCGACGGTCCCAGAATTCGAATGAACGACATTTTCCCCGCTTCGGTGCCATGTGCCAGCACAGCCGTCGATGTTCGGTCGTCGGAGGCCGGGACACCAGCATCAAACCGGTCATGCGTGGTTCGATCACGATGTACTGGACGGCGCTCAATTCAACGACAACACGCTTCGCCAGCCGCCACACGCTCCGAATCTGCTGCCCGGCAACCTGTTTGCGAAACCTGCCTGGTGAAGGCGACACCTGAATCGGACGGCGTGTACACTCACAGAACTCCAATTCGATGATCGTCCGCCCTTCGATTTCAGGCCTCAGACCTCGAACCATGGTCTCTACTTCGGGAAGTTCCGGCATTCGTGAGTCTCACCTGGTTGAGATCGGGCACCGGCATGGCGGGCCACCGGTGCAGGAAAAACAACGTCTCACGCCGTGCCGATCTCACCCCGAAATTCAGGGGTTACAGCAGCACGACATTTTTCATAGCAGACGACAAAGACGAACGTTTATCATGCCTTGTGCCGTGGGTCGCCTGAAAGTCGTTTGTCCGCCGACATTGGGTCTGCAGAGACGGTGCGACATTCGGCACCAGCGTAACCGGAATCACCCACGTGACCAGCAGGGTCGAAAGATTCGCAGCATTCCAAACGACTTGTATGTCAGGGAATTGCCGGAATATTCTTGACGCCATCCGCCTTCACGACGATGCTAGATAATAGGTCGGTCTCTCGCGCCGTGCAGGTTTCTGTATGCGCTGATCCGTTCTGCACCGATCTTGTGGTCAAACATTGGTTCCTCATCCAGCAAAGGCGTCTCCCATGCTGCGAAAGTCTGTTCAGCTGTTTACGGCAGTAACTTGTTTGTGTTTTGCAGCCGCTTCCGCTTCGGACAAATCGGCAGATCCCGGAATTCATCAAAAAGCAGCGCAGCTGAAGATGGAAGCCCGCATTGCGGCGGAAAGAGGTGACTTTGATGTCGCTGTCAGAAACATCATGGAAGCGTCAGAACTGACGGGCGACCGCCAGACGGCAGCACGCGCCCGCAAGCTCACTAAGTCCGGCCCGAACGCTGCCGGGGGCAGCCCGTTTGCCAACTTCCAGGAAACGATGACACTGATTCAGGAGCAAACCACTCCTCCTGCACGCTGGATATCCGTGGACGGCGAAGGCGGTGCCATGTCCATTTCGAGTCAGGGTGTGTTCGTTGGCGGACCTGCATTTGCAGCCATGAAGGCTTTGATGTCGAATGATTCGCGGTTATTGAGGGCCGCCGAATTCGCAAGAAATGCCAACCAAAACAGGGACATCCGGAAAGCTGCGAAACTCCGCATGGTTTCGATTCCACGGTTGGAACGACATGTTCAGAAGCTGGAAGAGCAGGGTCTGCCTGTCTCGGATGAAATTCGCAACATGGCAGGCATCAGCCGTATTGACTATCTGTTTGTGTTTCCGGAAACCGGCGACGTAGTCATTGCCGGTCCGGCAGGAAACTGGACGGTTGACGCCGACGGACGAGCCATCAGTTCGATCACCCAGCGGCCAACATTGAATCTGGACGACCTTGTCACATTGACCCGAACCTTCGGCCAGGCGGGACCAGGCTACTTTCTGTGTACGATCGATCCGAAGAAGGGCCAGGTCGGTGCGGTCCAGGACTTCGTGAAGAACAATCAGCGAAAACTGAACGCACAGACGGCTGCGGCATTTACTCAGCAGGTTGAACAGACTCTGGGCCTGCAGAACGTGTTTGTTCGCGGAGTTCCACAGGATTCACGTGTGGCGTCCGTAATTGTGGAGGCCGATTATCGCATGAAGGAGATCGGGATTGGCAAACGGCAGGGGCCGCAGGGAATGAAAAGCTACTTCGATCTGCTGACTCGTTCCGAACGACGCGGGTCATCGTCAATGGATGCCCTGCGATGGTGGATGGCTGTCGGCTACGATGCCATCAGCATGTCACCCGACGGCAAATCCTTTGAGTTCGCCGGCAATTCGGTTCAGTGTCTTTCTGAGAATCAGATGGTCCACGACAACGGCGACCGCACAGGTACGGGCAAGGCCAGCCGTGCGAACACAAAGTTCGCTGACCTGTTTACGAAGTTCTTACCAGCACTGGCGGAACAGGATCCGGTTTTCGCAGATCTTGAAAACATTTTTGACCTGGCCATGGTGTCAGCTCTGATTCATTCACGGGGACTCGGACTGCGAGCCGGCTGGACTCCGGAATCATTTGCAGCAAATGGCAACTATCGGACTCAATCCGTCGAAGTGCCTCAGGAGCTGATGACAGCTGCCGAGTTCCGAGTTTTTGATGGCCGGAGCGTTGTGGTGCAGGTGGCCGGAGGCGTGCGAGTGGACGTTGCAGATCTGATCAGCGACAAGGATCGCCTGCAGTCCGTCGAGGAACTTGCCGCTCGCGCCGACACGGCAACGCCGATTGGTCAGCAACGAGACAGCTGGTGGTGGGACGCTGCGGAAAAGTAATACGACATTCAATTCAGACATGGAAAGCCCGGCATTTTAAGAATGCCGGGCTTTTTTCGTTTGTGGTCTCGCCGGCAACACGGCCCTCCGTGTCGAAGTTCTTCGCCCTGTCGGAATTTCTATTCAACCCCGTTGGTCGCGGGAAATCAAAACTGTTCTCTATGCTGCTGCGGTCAACATATGGCGAACGGACGACGCGACAGCCCACCAACCCATTTGGTTACCCCGGTCCTGCTGAAACTAACGGATGTAGTGAGTGAATGACGCGTGCGGCCGCCCATCCTGCAGCCACGCTGTTTGCCAGACCAGCGTTGGTAAGCTAGTGCTTCGTCAGTCTTTGGAATTGGGGTTCCACAAATTGGCGTGATGAGCGAATCTTCTCTTAACTCAAGGAGGAAGTTTCGATGAAAAAGAAGTATATCGTGCGGTTGTCCAAGAAGGAGCGTGAGACGTTGCCTGGTGTGAGCAAGCGGCTGACAGGCTCTTCGCAAAAAGTCAGGCGCGCTCAGATTCTGTTGAAGGCGGATGTTCGCGGACAAAACTGGACGGATGCTCGGATCGCCGAAGCGTTTTCCTGTCGCGTGCAGACGGTGGAGAATCTGCGTAAGCGGTTCGTGATGGAGGGGTTTGAAATTGCTCTGAATGGCAAGACTCGTGAGTCGCCTCCCAGAGAAAAACGTCTCGATGGTAAAC
>JBDONA010000646.1:0-5593 GCA_039831575.1 Fuerstiella sp.
AGCTCACGCAACCCAGACAAAGTCATCGATGACACCATCACGATAAAGACAAAACCCCTCCGCAAATCACTGCTCAAAACCCTTAAGTCCACGCCATTCCGGGTTCATCCCGGTGGTTTTCAGGCTTCTGCAATACTACCGCAGGCATGGAGGACGGAAGAGTAGTGCAGAAGCCCGAGGACTACCCCGACAAGCGAGGTGGCGGTGCGGTCAGAGAACTTTGCAGAGGGGCGTGGGCCGTGCATTTGAGCAATGTGTTTGCAACGGAGACCGATTCTGCGGTAATCTGTTCCGTGTGCTATACGTTGATCAATGCGAGTGTTTTCGAACGAGAACGAAATGTGTCACGGATTTCTATGGCGTTGTCGGAATGGCTTCCGATACATCGGTGCGATGCTCACGGCTCTTTCTGTGATGACCGCGAACGCGATCGGTCAGAATAACGTTCGGGACTTTGATCGGGACGTTGCGCCGATACTGATTGACAATTGTCTGGACTGTCACAGTGGTGCCGAACCGAAAGGCGGGTTGAATCTGGCCGACGCAGATTCCGCACGGCGTGGCGGCGAATCCGGCACGGTAATCGTTCCGGGTAAGTTCGACCTGAGTCTGCTGTGGCAACGTGTTGATTCTGACGAAATGCCGCCGAAGAAAACGTTGAGCGATCCGGAACGGCAGACGCTGCGAAACTGGATCGCAGGCGGTGCGAAATGGGGCACCAGTCCCATTGACATGTATCGTACGACAACGAGCAAGCGAGCAGGCACCGACTGGTGGGCTCTGCAGCCGGTCGCGCGACCTGATGTTCCAGTGGTTGGGCTGAAACCACCTATTCGAAATCCGATCGATGCATTCGTATTGGGGAAACGGGTACGGCAGGGACTGACGCCGTCAGCGGAAGCGACAGCACGGGTGCTGCTGCGGCGATTGAGTTTCGATCTGACGGGGCTGCCACCGGCACCGGAACAAGTGTCGCAATTTGAGCAGGCCATGCTCCAGTCCGGCGAAGCGGCGTTCAACGACCTGGTGAATCGGCTGCTGGATTCGAAGCATTTCGGAGAGCGTTGGGGGCGGCATTGGCTGGACGTCGTTCGGTTCGGTGAGAGTCAGGGATACGAACGAGACAAATTGCGTACGGATTCCTGGTACTATCGCGACTGGGTCATCGACGCGTTCAACAGTGATATGCCGTATGATGAATTCGTGCGGCAGCAGCTGGCCGGCGACATTCTTTATCCGGGTAATGCCAGCGCCGTCATCGCCACGGGTTTTCTGGTGGCCGGACCTTGGGACGAAGTGGGGCAAAGCCAGCAAAGCACCGCGATGAAGGCCGTCGTGCGACAGGATGAAATTGAAGATTATGTGGGAACCATCGCACAGACGTTCCTGGGTCTCACTGTTAATTGTGCACGTTGCCACGACCACAAGTTTGATCCGATTCTGCAGAAGGAATATTACCAACTGGCATCGGCTGTCGGTGGCGTGCGGCACGGCAGCCGCGATGTTGTTTCGGCAAACGATCAGAAAACCTTTGCGGTGTATGCGGTCAAACCGGGCACCGCTGACGTCGCGCATGTTCTGGATCGAGGCAATGCGGCAGCTCGCGGTGAAATTGTGACTCCTGGTGGTGTGGCGGCCATTGCCGCCATTGGCTCCACGTTCGGACTCGCGGCAGACTCACCTGACGCGGATCGCCGTCGCAAACTGGCGGAATGGATCACACACAAACAGAATCCACTGTTTGCGCGAGTCATTGTGAATCGGTTGTGGCACTATCACTTCGGCGCCGGCCTGGTCGAAACGCCGAATGATTTCGGGTTTAACGGTGGCCGTCCCAGTCACCCTGAACTGATCGACTGGCTGGCGTCAGAGCTGATCGATTCCGGATGGAGTCTGAAGCATATTCACCGCCTGATCGTCACGTCGGCGACATATCGTCAGTCGTCGCGGCATCGTGCGGACTGTGCCGCCGTGGACTCGGACAATCGCCTGTTGTGGCGCAAGAGCCCGCTGCGACTGGAAGCCGAAGCTCTCCGTGATTCGATTCTGACCGTGGCCGGGCAGCTGAATCGTCAATATGGCGGTGCGCCCTATCGTGACTTCACGACGTACGTCAAAAACACGCAATTCTACACGATGACGGATCCTGACAGCCCCGACGTCTATCGTCGCACGGTTTACCGCACCTGGATCCGATCGGGACGGAACCACCTGCTGGATGCATTTGATTGTCCCGATCCGTCAACGACAGCTCCCCGGCGCGCCGTCACGACGACGCCAATTCAGTCATTGACGTTAATGAACAATTCGTTCGTACTGCGTATGTCTGACCGCTTCGCCGAACGAGTGATCAAAGACGCAGGAGCAGATGTTTCGTCACAGGCCACCCGCGTCTATCAATTGGCCTACAGTCGTTCGCCGAACGAGGCCGAGGCCGATCAGCTTGCGAAGTTCATTACGAGTCACGGGCTGTCAGCCCTCTGCCGAGTTGTCCTCAACAGCAACGAGTTCATCCATGTTGACTGAGAAATCGTCAATCCCTGGTCGCCGAGATTTTCTTTCGTTCGCTGCCGAGGGCATCGGCGCGGTGGCAATGGCCGAATTGCTGGTGCGTGACGGCGTCGCGAAGGCGGACTTCGTGCCGGGGCAGGCGGCGGTGCCGTGGCCTCATCATCCACCTCGTGCGAAGCGAGTGATCCACATCGTGGCCTGTGGTGGATTCAGCCAGGTCGATTCGTTCGACTATAAGCCGGATCTGGAATCCCTGCACGGCAAGTCCCTTGTCTCGGCAGAGCGGCCGGACGTTTTCTTCGGTCAGGTCGGGTTGCTGCGCAAGAGCGACTGGAAGTTTCGGCAACGCGGACAGAGTGGACTGTGGATCTCGGAATTGTTTCCGCATCTGGCCCAGGTCGCTGACGAGTTGACCGTCATTCGTTCGATGTTCGCCGAGACTTCCAATCATACTCCGGCAACGTTTCAACAGAACTCAGGATTCCGATTGAACGGCTTTCCCACGGCCGGTGCGTGGCTGTCGTTCGGCATGGGCTGTGAAACCGATGACCTGCCAGCCTACGTCGTGGTCCCCGATCCGCGTGGTGTTCCTGCAGGCGGTTCAATCAACTGGACAAACGGCTTTCTTCCGGCTCAGTTTCAGGGAGTCACGATGAACAGCTCGGGCGTGCCCATTCAGGATCTCTTTCCCGCTCGTGAACTGTCAGCAGACACTGAGACTGCCAGCCGGCAGTTGCTGGCAGAACTGAATCGAAGGCATCTGGCAGAACGCGGTGTGAGCGACGTTCTGGCAGCACGTATTCGCAGTTACCAACTGTCCGAACGAATGCAGGCCGTGGTTCCGCAGGTGGCAGATCTGAACGGCGAGACTGCGGAGACTCACGGTATGTACGGAACCGTCGAGGAGCCGACGCAGGATTTTGGCCGCAGTTGTCTGCTGGCACGACGACTGCTGGAACGCGGGGTTCGTTTTGTGCAGCTGTTTTCCGGCGGTGCCTTCGGTCAACCCAGAATTAACTGGGACGGCCACGAGGACATGATCAGGAATCACGGTCGGGAGGCTGTTCGTATCGACAAACCGATTGCCGGACTGCTGCGCGATCTGCGACAACGCGGCATGCTGGACGACACGCTGGTCATGTTCACGTCAGAATTCGGACGCACGCCGTTTACGCAGTCAGCTGCGAATGTCGTGGGGCCTGGTCGTGATCATAACGAAAAAGGCTTCAGCGTCTGGCTGGCTGGCGGCGGAACGAAACCGGGCATCGCTTACGGAGCGACGGATGATATTGGCTGGCAGGCGGTTGAAAACCGAGTCCACTGGCACGACTTCCACGCGACAGTCCTGCATTTGCTGGGCATCAATCATGAACAGCTGACGTTCTACCACAACGGTATCGAACGCCGTCTGACGAACGTCCACGGCGAAGTTGTTGGTGGCATTCTCGCGTGAGACGCCAGAAGCACAAACCGTCGGGTGCAGTGACGAATGGTTTTAACGTGAGAAAGTGTGGCCGGGGTTGGAGCGAGGTACGAGTGAAACCCCGGGGCTTCCTTCGCAAGCTCAGTCCAGCCACGGCAACCCAATAGTCCGGAACCACAATCCGTGACTTTGCCCGTTGAAGACGTCAAAACACTGTCAGTGTCATTGCATCGTGATCATTGGTAACGTGGAGACAGTTCCGATTCACCAGACTGATTAACAGGGGCAGTGCACATGGCAAAGGCCGCATCCGAACCAAAGGAGAATGAGTCGACCAAAACAATCGTGCGTATCGGCGTGGGCGTCGTGCTGATTATTCTTGTTGTACTGGCATTCATGGATCGCAGCGCCAAGAACGCCGCCACAGAGACAACGACCGCTTGGCTTGACGCATTGCAATCAGCCGTGGACGACAAACGGGAACTCGGGGTTTCCGACCTGTCACAACACGTGACCGGCAGTCCCGAGACCACCGGCGAAGCGTCACAGGGAAGTGTCGTCTACACCTGGAAAGGAACGTTGCGATCGTACACCACCACGATTACCCTTGAAGGTGCGGACCAACCTGTCGTCATGAAAATCGAGGGGCCGAGTTCGTAGACACCGGTTCTAGACTTACCGTCATCGGCACGCATCCTCAACGTCGTCGCAACATCAAACCTGTGTGCCACAGTTGAATTATCTGTCCCTCGACGATGCGGTCCTGGATAGGTTTCGCGCGCAATTCGCGAGCACATTTCACGAAAGAAACATTACGAACGGATCATACGTTCCCGATCGGTTGCTCCAGCAGTCACTCGAAAACCGTTCAAGTCCGATCGCGACGATGCTTCAGGAAGGGCGTGACTGCATTCGCCATGAAGTGATTAACTCGGACCGGTATTGGATGCTGTGCGTGAGATAACAGCGTTCGTTGTCATAAGGAAGCGTCATGCGGATATTCACTGTCATTACGTTGGTGTGCATCCTTACCTCTTCCTCTCGCTGCTCGGTCGCGGAAGACGGAGCGTACGACGTTCTCATCCGGGGCGGCCAAATCGTGGATGGCACCGGTAATCCATGGTTCCGTGGCAGCATCGGAATCAAAGGCGACCGCATCGTGGCGATTGGTGCGTTGAGCGATGCAACGGCGACTCACACCATTGATGCGGCAGGCCTGGTGGTTGCACCGGGATTCATCGACATTCATTCACATTCCGATTTTCTGCTGTTCGAAGACGGTAACGCACAGAGCAAGATCCGTCAGGGAGTGACGACAGAGATTCTTGGTGAAGGTCGATCGGCAGGACCGTTTCTCGACCGGCTGCCACCCCGCAAAGTCACGGTCAACGGTGACAAGTTGGAACTGCGACGGCTAAGCGATTATTTCGCCGCCATCAAACGGGCAAAAGTGTCACCAAACATAGCTTCGTACGTCGGCATCGGCAATGTGTGGGAATCCGTCATGGGCAAGTCATTTAATCGCCCGACGGACGTGCAGCTGGAACAAATGTGTAACCTGGTCGATCAGGCCATGACTGACGGCGCTCTCGGTCTGTCCAGTCAGTTGATGATGCCGCCAGGTTCGCTGGCGACCACTGACGACGTTGTTCGCCTGTG
>JBDONA010000633.1:0-24577 GCA_039831575.1 Fuerstiella sp.
CCCCCCAATCGTACGCTTCCTGAACACGTAACAATTCCAGACATTTTCTCAACTCAACACTTGAAGAAACCTCAGATGTCTTCGTGCTGGTATGGCGGCGCCTTCGAGGGGCCTTCCTCATACCACCGGCTCTGCCGGTGGTCCTGATTGGACAACGCCACTTCCTTCTTCATCTTAACCCAAAGCCTAAGCGAGAAAGTAGGCCAGGCCGAGCGCAGCGCTGTGCCGGCATCGTCAGCCAACTTCTCTGTTCATCCCATTGCCGGAGCGGCGTCGCTGTGCTCCTGGATCCGGCCGGCTTTGTTGATTGACTTGAGACGCTGGCTCGGCTCCGAAATCCAGGTGCCGGTTGGCGACATGACGGCAGCGTCATGCACGGCGTTCGATGTCCTGTTCACGCTGCGCCGCTCACAGGACAGCGTCAGCCGGATCGTCGGCCAGCGTCAATGTTGCACAAACGTCGACAATCAATCGTTCAGGCGATGATGTCTTTGGCGACATTGCCGTGCACGTCGGTCAGGCGGAAATCGCGGCCGGCGTAGCGGTAGGTTAACTGCTCGTGGTCGAGCCCCAGCAGATGAAGTATCGTGGCATGCCAGTCATGAATGTGGCACTTGTTCCGGACCGATTCGTAACCATGCTCGTCTGTCGCACCATAGCTGAAGCCGCCTTTGACACCACCACCAGCCATCCAGGTCGTGTATCCCCTGTTGTTGTGGTTGCGGCCATCGCCACCCTGTGCGGCCGGAGTGCGTCCAAATTCACCGCCCCAGATGACAAGCGTGTCTTTCAACATGTCTCGCTGCTTCAGGTCCTGCAGTAGCCCGGCAATTGGCTGGTCGCATGCTTCAGCTCGAATCTGGTGATCGACCGAAAGGTTGGTGTGTTGATCCCAGCTGCCGTGCGTTACTTCGACGAATCGCACGCCTGCTTCGACAAAACGCCGCGCCAACAGGCACTGCCTGCCGAAGTTTTCGGTAGGACCGCCATCGGCTCCGTACATGGCCAGCGTTGATTGAGTCTCTTTTGAAGTGTCCATGAGTTCGGGCATTGATTCCTGCATTCGGAACGCCAACTCATACGATTCGATCACACCCTCGACGCCCGGCTGATGCTGGTCACGGCGCATTTTTTCGCGATTGAGTGCCTGAATCAGGTCCAGCTGCGTTCGCTGTTGTTGATCATTGAGCGCGGGATTCTTGATGTCCGGTACACTCTCTCCGCTGCCGACACGGGCCGAGCGAGCCCCCCGCCCGCCTCGCCCGATTTTCGAACCACCATAGATGGCCGGCAGGAACGAACTGCCGTAATTACGTGAACTGCCTGACGGTGGGCTGAGTGAGATGAATCCGGGAAGACTGTCGTTCTGTGTGCCCAGGCCATACAGCGTCCACGCTCCCAGTGACGGGCGTATAAACTGTGCCGTACCGGTGTGCATCTGGGTCATCGCACCTGGATGCACCGGCTGGTCGCACTGCATCGAACGGATTAAAGTCAGCTCATCAGCGTGATCGGCGACGTTCGGAAACAGGTCCGAAATCCACAAGCCGCTGTTTCCTCGTTGCCGGAACGTCCACGGGGACTTCAAGAGTGAACCGCCATACTTACCACTCTTGCCGTGATCTTTGATCAGTTGTGGTTTGTAGTCGAATGAATCGACGTGGGACGGGCCGCCCTGCATGCACAGAAAGATAACTCGTTTCGCTCGCGCGGGAAAGTGCGGCGCCCGCGCGGCCAGCGGGTTGGTGCTGGTTGACTCTTCAGTCGCACTGGCACTACTGATGCCTGCGAAGGCGAGGTAGCCGAAGCCGGCGGATGCACGTTGCAGGATCTGGCGTCGTGAGTACATAGCGATTTCCGAATTGAAGTTGGTGCAATCTTCTGTTGCCGTCCATCGAAGATATTAATCGTACCAGAGC
Organism: Fuerstiella sp.; assembly: GCA_039831575.1. Taxonomy (GTDB): domain Bacteria; phylum Planctomycetota; class Planctomycetia; order Planctomycetales; family Planctomycetaceae; genus Fuerstiella. Next base: position 1,920 of record JBDONA010000633.1, read on the forward strand.
GTCTTACGAACCAGTCTGCACACGCCCGGTTACGGGAGTCATGTTTTCTCCATCAGGACTGGTTCACCGCCGAGCGGACTCGGCTCTAGTCAACATAACGAAACTCGGCAGACGCCAGCAAACTCTGACACAGGGCCGACAGTGTTTCAGCACTTAGCGCGCGGTAACTGGTTGACGGTGCGAATTTCTTGATGAACGAAGCAGCGGCGGACCGTTCGCCGGATGTTGGCGGACGACCGTAGGCCAGCAGGAACGCATATTCGACCTGTTCATCCGAATGCGAAGTCAGTTCCATTATTCGACGTGCAAATGCAGCACTCTGCTGAATCACAAATCGATTGTTCATCATATAGAGCGCCTGATTCGCCGTGTTCGACGATTCGCGTTGACCGGTAATTGCACTGGAATCCGCACCGTCAAAGACCTCCAACGCTCGGGGCTCTTCGTCGCGCACAATTGGCAGGTACACGCTGCGGAATTTTGCATTTTCCATGTCCAATTGATTGGTGACCTGCCGGGCGACATCTGCCATTGCCGAATCTATTCCACTGCGTCGGCCACGTTGAGATGTCCGACCGCCGGATCCTCGGAACTGTGAACGGAATCCCGATCGGCCACCGGTTGCGCGAGCGTTTTTCGCTGCCGTCTCGAACGCCTTCCGCGCAACTTCGCGGGGATTCCCCAACACACCGCCCTGGACTCGTGTGTACCCGGCTTTGGCAACTTCTGATCCGCGTGGGCGATCATAATCGATTTCGCCGCTGATCGTCAGCATGGCATCACGAATCGCCTCCGCATCAAGTCGTCTTGGGTTCGCTCGCCAAACCAGCGCGTTGTCGGGATCGTAATCGTGATACTGCTTATTAAAGGTCGACTGCATGCGATAGACACGCGAGGTTGCGATATCGCGAATGATGCTCTTGACCGACCAGTCTGACTGGATAAACCGGACTGCCAGATGGCCCAGCAGTTCAGGATGGCTGGGTGGCTGACCAGTGGTGCCGAAGTTCTCGGTCGATGTGACGATCCCCTGACCGATCATGTGCTGCCAGATGCGGTTGACCATGACACGTGCGGTCAGCGGGTTTTCTTCGCTGGCGATCCACCGCGACAACTGCAGACGACCACTGTCATTGCTGTCGATTTTCACAGGTGTGGAACAAAGCACCTGTGGGAAACCGCGCTGAACAACCTGCGCGGGCTGATCGATTTCTCCGCGAACCAGCAACTTTGCATTGGCTGGAGCGTCACGTTCCAGCACTCCCATGCAATAGCTGAGTGGGTTTCCGCTGTTGTCCACGACCGCCAGTTTGCCGGACAGTGTCGCCAGCTCGTTGTTCATGCGAATCCGATTTCGCTGTGCGTTCTTCGCATCAGCACCGGTGGTCCGTCCACGATTACGACGTGTCTCAGCCATGGCGCGTAACTTGTCCGACATTTCCTGCTGCAGACTGGCGAGTTCCTGTGTTGAGTAGCGTTTGTCGTATGGATTCGGGTCATTGACCGGCAGAAGAATCAGACTGCTGTTTCTTTTTGATTGCACGCCGCTGAATGTGCCGTACTCCGATGGTGGATTGCCGAAGTAAGTTGTTATGTTGCGAAAGACGCCCGCCAATGCGTAATAATCGGTTTGAGGAATGGCGTCGAACTTGTGGTCGTGGCACCGTGCGCAGGCGACCGACATTCCAAGGAAGATGCGAGTCGTTGCGTCAATTTGTTCATCCGCCATGTCGGCGGCAAACTGCACCCTGTTTTGTTCGTTCACATTTCGGGGACCAATCGCCAGAAACGTGGTCGCCACCAGGTTCTCTGCCCACTGCAGGTCCGTCGTCACCGGAAGCAGGTCTCCGGCAAGCTGTTCCTGGACGAATCTGTCAAACGGCTTGTCGTCATTGAAGGAGTCAATGACATAGTCGCGGTACCGCCATGCGTGCGGGTAGGTCATGTTGACTTCACGTCCCGTCGATTCCGCGTAGCGAACGACATCCAGCCAGTGACGTCCCCATCGTTCACCGAACTGCTTTTTCGCCAGCAGGCGATCAACCATGTCAGCCACGGCGTGATCGGGGTTGCGTTTCCATGCGGCCGTGAAAGCTTCAATCTGTTCCGGGTCAGGCGGCAGGCCGACGAGGTCAAAACTCAAACGCCGCAGCACTTGCCATGCTGCGGCATCACCGGCAGGATTCAGTCCCGAGGTCTCAAGCTTCGAGAGAACAAATCGATCGATTTCCGTTCTGATCCAGCTGACGTCCTCGACCTGCGGAAGATCTCGCTGAACCGGCTTCTGATAAGCCCAGAACGATTCTCGTGCCTGTTGAATTTCATCTTCGGTAATGGACGATCGGATTTCTGCAATGTTGTTGACCCGGGGATCGGGCGCACCCATCTGGATCCACTTTCGAAAATCGTCGATGACGCTCTGCGGAAGTTTCCGCTTAGGCGGCATCACGTAATCCTGGTGCGTGATCGCGTTGTAAAGCCAGCTTTCCTCCAGGTTGCCCGGAACCACTGCGGGGCCACTGCTGCCACCAATATGCGTCAATTCTCTGCTGTCCAGTCGCAGTCCGCCACGTACGTTGCCTGCCTTGTTCGAATGGCAGCCGTAGCATTCTCTCACGAGTACCGGCCGAATCTTCGTTTCAAAGAAATCCAATTCGTCGCGCGTAAGATCGGCGGCATGAGCGGTCGGCGTGATGACCGTAAACAGAAAGATTGCCGTGAGGCGTAAACGTGTCATGTTGATTGCCAGTTTTGAAACCCCTTCAGTGGTCGTTCGAGAGCCGATTGGTCCCCGTCCCTATTCCGCGACAGGGCGTCTGGGTTTTTGACCACCTGGTTTGCCCGATTTTCCTTCGCCCCTCTGACCACGTCGTTGACCTTCACCCGGCTTCTGACCGCCTTTGCCAGCACCTCGCTGCTGTTGACCTGCGCCGGGCTTCCGTCCTGCCGCGGCGCCCGGGCCTTCTCCACTGCCACGGCGTTCACGCATTGAGGCGAACATTGCTGTCAGTTCGCGGGTATTGAGTTTGCTGTCACCGTCTTTGTCGAATTCCTTCATCATTCGAGCGACCATTTGCTGGGGGTCTCGCTGTGCTCCGGCGCCCTGTCGTTGACCTTCACCGGCTCGACGCTGGCCGTTCGCATCCTGGGCTCGCTCGCCACGCTGACGACCTGGAGGTTCGGCCGAGCATGAAACAGCAATCAGCGCAACAGACAGAATTGCCACAAATGGAGTCGTGTACTTCATTTTCAGTCACCTTTTTAAAGAAGAAAATCGAGCCTGCCAAGAGCATGTCTCGAACTGTGTGAATCCTTTTGGTCGTGGGAGTCAGTGTTTTCGCACCAGAACTTGCGCGTCACGTGCGCATCTGAGCGGATTCTGCTCCAGTTTGATAAACGTGATGCCTGTTGATCCCTGGACAGCGAAATTCGTACTATTTGGGACTTTGGCAACTCCTCAGAGTGAATTGCGATAATTCCCGTCACAGGCCTGCCAAATAAATCGCCAAACCACCGATTTTCGCAGCTCATTTTGCAGTCTGGGTGGTTCAACGGTCGTAGGCGCCGCGGGCGTTTGGTTTTCATTGCACGAGTCGGAATCAAAACGAATTGAATGTTGCTGTCGATTATTCGTTCGTCGTTATTGAGTTCTATTGACTGAATTGAACAACACCGGATGTCAGACGAATCTGAAATCGCGTCCAAACTGATCGCACAGCTCAAAGGCGGTGAGGATGGCGCATTGGCGGAGCTGTTCTCGCACTATCGAGACCGGCTGAAACGGATTGTTCGTTTCCGACTTGACTATCGTCTGGCCGGCCGGATTTCGGAGTCGGACGTGATTCAGGAATCGTATATCAGCGCCAGCAAGCGAGCTGACCATTATCGCGCTAAACCGGAAATGCCGTTTTTTGTGTGGCTGCGATTGATCGTCAACCAGCAACTTGCGGATTTACATCGTCAACATCTACAGGCGGAAATGCGTGACGTCCGCAAAGAAATTTCGCTGGAACGGCCTGGCGCCTCGCCTCACACTTCGCTGGCAATGGCGGCACAGCTTGCTGGCAACGTAACATCTGCCAGCCGCGCCTTTTCCCGCGTTGAACGAATTACGAAGCTTGAAGACGCACTGAACCTGATGGAGCCCATCGATCGCGAAGTGATCGCGCTGCGGCACTTTGAAGAACTGAACAATGCCGAAGTGTCCGAAGTGCTGGGCATCGGAGTTCAGGCAGCCAGTAAGCGTTACGTGCGAGCGATGAAACGCATGAAAGAAATTGTCTCGGCCATTCCAGGTCTGGCTGAGAATTGACTACAGTCGCGGACGCGGTCGTCCGCGATAATCGCGACCGCCAGGCTTGGACAAAAATCTGATAACGCGCTGCAGTTCGTTCCTGTCCAGCACTCCATCGCGTGGGTCCTGATCATAGTCGTCGAAGTTGTCGGCCACCTGTCTGAGTGGCCCCGCTTCAGGCATTCGCTGCACATTCAACTCGGCTTTACTCAGCTTCTCGTCTCCGTTGGTGTCCAGTCGCCACAATCGCTCAGCCGGATTCGGACGACGCGCGCCGAACGGCCGTGGTCTAAATTCGCTCGCGGATTCCGTCGTACTGTCTGCCGCTGGCGAATCCTCGACATCCGAAGCCGATTCTTGCGTGCCACGCGGGGCGTCAGACTCCGTAATATTGGTTACTGCGGCCATGCGTTGATCAGATGCGCCATCGTCGGAAGGCACGTCTGAGGTCATCATCACGATGAGTAAGACGATAACGACCACCGCTGCTGAGGCCACTGCGTAGAGCCAAGTCGAGAATGCTGCCTTCTTCCTTTTCCGACGCTTCGCTGTGCGCGTTGTCCCCTTGTCGTAGCTGGTTGTGGCCACGGAGGCCGCACCAAAATCATCGTTCCACAATCCGCCGTCGTTGGCCGAACCGATGCCATAATCTTCGTGCGACGCCCGTTCGGATTTTGTTCGAGCCTTTGGTAGTTCGCTCTGAGCCCATGTTGTGTACTGGTTTGACCGTTGTTCGGCGCCGGCGACCATTTTTTCCAGGATCGACACCGCTGCCGTGAATTGGCCCCCCTGATAGAGCGAACGTGCTAACTCGTATTGTTCCTTAGTGCGGACCAGCTCAGGTGAAGACGCCAGATTGGCTACCTCAGGCACTCCGGGTGACGCTCCGTCGTCGGTATCCGACTTGAGCACATCGGTCAACGCGACGGCAAGGGCGTGCATCGACTCGTACCGATCCTTAATGTTCTTGGCCATCGCTTTTTGACAGATAGCCCCGACCCGTGAGTCAAGCCGCGGACGAACGGCCGATGCGTCCGGTGGATCGTCAGCGATGACCGCGTTGATGATCGACATCAGGCTGCCGTCGCCGGGAAACGGCAGTTCGCGGGTAAGCAGCTCATACAGCAGCACTCCCAATGCATAAACATCACTGGCGGGTCCGATTTGATCGTGTTTGCCGCGGAGCTGCTCGGGCGACATGTACCCTGGTGATCCCACGACGGTTCCGTCCAGCGTCAGCCTCGCCTCGACTTTTTTCGTTCCTGACTGTGGCGTGTCTTGTGCTGTCGCTGCATCCGGCTCTTCAGCTTCGCCGCTGCCGAACTGCCGGGCCAGACCGAAGTCCATGATGATCGGTTCGTTGCGGCGACTAATCATGATGTTCGCCGGTTTTAGATCGCGATGCACAACGCCGTGCCCGTGCGCTTCATGCAGGGCGAGCGCTACCTTGCGGACGACTCGCAGCACGCTCGCGACGGGCGGGAAGGCATTTGACTTTATGACGTCTGAAAGCGGTCGGCCCTCGATATAGGCCATGCTGATGTAGTGAATGCCGCCGATCTCACCGACGTCGTAGACCGGGCAGATATTCGGATGTTGCAGGGTCGCGGCAGAACGGGCTTCTCGGTAGAAACGCCTGATCAGATTCGGGTCTGAATTCCTTGCGAACTTCGGTGTCTTTATGGCGACTTTTCGATCAAGTTGCGAATCGTGTGCGAGGTACACAGCTCCCATCCCGCCCTCGCCCAACGATCGTTCAATTCGATAACGACCGAATTCCTCCGGTATGGCATCGGGTTGCTTCCCGGCCCTCTCGTCGCCGCGTTTCAGAAGTTCAATCATCGCGATCGAGTCAAGAAACTCTTCCACTTCCCTGGTTTGTTTCGCGGGAAACCTGCTCGTGTAATCGCTGACCGATGGACTCTCGCCGCGTCGAATTCGCTCAGCAAAATCCTCGCCCAGATCGTTGAGGAGTTGTTCGCTAAGAGAGTTCGTGACCATCCGAGGTTTTCTTCAAAAAACAGCCGTGGGGATTGCTTCCATACAACGGTCATTGAAACCGGTTGTATCACATTCCAGCACCCGAACAATTTGCCAGGTCGCATGCACTGCGAATAAACACGCTGCCGCACCGGTCGGGCTGTGTATTATGTGGGATTTTTGTTTCTTTGCTACATTCGAGCCGTTCATCTGATCATTAACGCGGTACGTCAACAATCTGAATCTTTACGGCTGATCTCCATCCCCGCGAAATGTGCACAACGGTCCGAACGGCCAGTGCAGCAAACCCCGTAAAAGATGCACAGTGCGGTGCGCTGTGGCGATGTATTAAGGCTCAGCCTTTCGGCAGTCCATCCCTTGATCGCGGTAGGTGTCAAACTGCGGCTGGCCTGTCTAATATTCAGCCTGTGAGCTGCCAGAATCGTTCGTGGTGGGCGACTTGCGGTGGTACTGACAGCATCATTGAAGAGTCAATGGCGCAGCGAAATCGCTCGCTTCAGCGGGCGGACAACACAGATCATTCTGGGCAACGGCGCCGAACGAGCGGAACAGTACGGTAGTGATACGTTCTTCACCATCTGCAACTACGAACAGGTGCTGCGGGATGTGTCGGCGATTGAAACCGTTCCGTGGGATCTGATCATTCTGGACGAAGGGCAGCGAATCAAGAACTGGGAATCGAAAACCAGCAACGTCATCCGGCAGCTCGACAGCCCCTTCCGCCTTGTCCTGTCAGGGACCCCGCTGGAAAACCGCCTGGGAGAATTGTTTACGGTTACACGATTCGTTGACGATGAGTTGCTCGGCCCGGCCTATCAATTCTTCCACCGACATCATGTTGTCGACGATCGAGGCAAGACGCAGGGATACCGACGCCTGGACGAGCTTCGCGAAAGACTGGCTGGCGTGTTGTTGCGACGCACGCGTGCAGAAGTTGCTCGCGAGCTGCCGGAACGGACCGACGAAATTATCCTTGTGGCGGCGACTCAGGAACAGCTGGAAACCCACGACGCGAACGTCTCACGGGCGGCGCAGATCGCGGCGAAAACATTCATGGCAGAAATGGACCGGCTGATCATGATGGGTTGCCTTGCCAACGCGCGCATGGCGTGCGACAGCACTTATCTGATCGATCAGGAAGAGACGGAGTACAGCAGCAAGCTGGAACGTTTGAACGAGTTGCTGACCAGCCTGATCGAAGATCCGACCCGCAAGATTGTGCTGTTCAGCGAATGGAGACGAATGCTGGACCGCATCGAATGTCGATTGGAAAATCTGGGTGCCGACTTCGTGCGTCTCGACGGTCAGGTCCCGCAGAAAAAACGCGCCGAAATTATAGCACGCTTCCAGAACGATCCGGAATGCCGAGTGATCTGTATGACCAATGCCGGTTCCACAGGACTGAATCTGCAGGCGGCCAATACCGTTATCAACGTCGATCTGCCGTGGAATCCGGCTGTGCTGGAGCAGCGCATCGGCCGAGCCAACCGGATGGGACAAAAAAATCCGGTTCACGTTTACAAACTGGTCACCACCAGTCCATTGGGGACGATTGAAGAGCGATTTCTGGACACGCTGGCGTCCAAGCAGGATCTCGCCGACGCGGCCCTCGACTTCCAAAGCGATGTCAACGAAGTGTCGATGGTCAGTGGCATGGAGGATCTGAAGCGACGACTGGAAGTCATTCTGGCACCGAAGAAAGCGGCGATCGATGAAAGCCAGCAACGGCGCGTCGAGGTGGAAGCTCGTCAACTGGCCGAAAAGAAGGAAAAGGTCTCACAGGCCAGCGGCAACCTGATCACCGCCGCACTATCGCTGGCCGGAGAACTGATCGACAGCAATTCCAGCCGTTCTCCCGACGAAGCAACCATCAGTAAGCTGACCGAAAACTGTCTGAATGCGTCGATCGAGACGCTGACGGTCGGCCTCAACTGACGATCAGCCTGCCCAACGAAGACGCTCTCAAAGGTCTGGCCACGACGCTCGCCAAGCTGCTTGAAAACTGACCCGCCGTTGAGTCAGACCGTGGTGTGTTACCTTCGTCTGTCCTTTGCGGCTTTGCGCGCCGCTTGTCTTACCATAGTGCGATAAGTTCAATGGCAAAACCAAAGAAAAAGCTGACCGCCGCTCAACGAAGGGCCAAACGTGAGCGAAAGAAAAAATTCATGATTGTATTTGTCAACGGCAAGCAGAAGCGAGTCCCTCGCCCGCAGCTCATCGACGGACTTCCGGTCGACGAATTCATCGCGAGAAACGTCGACCCTGTCTGGTTGCATCAACAGGGTATGTGGGAGTGTCTTACCCCCGAGAGTTCTGATCAACCCGATGAAGACAACGAAGTCCCCGGAACTTCGCAATCAGATTCCGTTCTGATTCCATGATCAAGACGGCGACGGTACGCAGTTGCGTCAATGTAACTCCTGTCCGCCTTACCACTGAGGCAGTCCTCTCCGCGGCACTGAATGCGGTTGGATTGAAGTGCCCGTTCCATTCCACCATGTCTTCATGTTTGGGGTCGGTCACGGCTGCAACATAGTGAGTAGGGCCGGTTCCCACCGGCCGATCAAACGACAACCAGGCACGCGGCCGGTAGGAACCGCCCTACGTCACTTGATTGAACCCGCAAATTGACAGACCAGGAATTCACATGGCTTACAGATTTGGCTTTTTAGCGTTTATACGGGCCATCTCTTCGTCCATCAGTCTCCGGATTTCCTTCACCGGATAACTACGACCGATTTCCTGCCACCGCAGTATATCTCTTTCTGCACCTTCCAAAGAATCACCATTTTGCTCCAGTCTTTGGAAGATCGCATCAAAATAGTCTTTCGTTTCGTTCTTCCAATCCTGACCCCGATTCGTCTGATTTTCTCGCGCAACAAAATGAATGAGCTTCTGGGGAGACCGTGGCTTGTAAACGTCAGGGTCTGCGCCAGCGTTGAGCAGCATTAGAGTTGCTTCCGGATTTCCACGTACCGTTGCCGCCATCATGGGTGTCTCTTCCATAGCGCTGAGAGAATCGAGATCGGCGCGATATGTCAGAAGTAACTCCAGCTTTTCGTTCCGCTCCGGGACGAAGGCATGAGTCAAAATCACATGTAAGAGATTGCGCTTCATATACTTTTGTGTTGCGTTTGGGTCGCCCCCATTTGACATCACTTTCTCAAACTGGGACAGGTTGCCACGTCGCGCAGCGAGTATAGTGACCGAAGTTCCATCAGTATTTAGGTTCTCCAATGCCGACGCGTTTCGAAATACGCACATCAGGATTGGCGCCTTCGTCAAGCAATAGCGAAAAACACTTATTGGTGTTGCCCGGCAACGCCCAGAGTAGCGGAGTCATGCCGAATTCACCTGTCGTGTTGATATCAACGCCAGCATCGATTAGTCCACGTGCGGCTTCGGAATCATCGGCTTCAATTGCTTCACATAGTGCCAACAGTTGAGGATCGTCGAAGTAGTCGGTCGCATTCCATTGATGCTCCGAATGCCATGACGAATCGAATGTCATTGAGATTTTCCCGCAGCCGACAAGTGCCAGGCTCAAGGCTAAGCATAGTGTCAGCGAGTAACCCCCAGAACGACAAAAATTTGCAGATTGGAAAGTAACAAGTTGCATCACAGACCCCGCCGAGCATCCAAGTGGCCAAAGTACGGCAGAGAAAAATAAAATCTTGAAGGATCGCAGAACGTGATCAATAGAAGTCATACCCATAGATATTCCACTCAACTGAGCCAAAGAAGCTTTCCTGAACGATGAGACCGTCATGGTAATACACGGTAGTGTGAGCCAAGTCCATGGTGCGCCCAGCTTGCCCTCATGCGGCCCCCAGAATATGCCCCCGGCAAGTGACGCTGCCAGCGATGCACCAGCTTCCAGCAGCTCAAGGTCGGCGGGACCGTTCATCATGAGTCGCTGACCAATCGCGTCTTGAAGTGGCGTGTAATCTTGTACGAAACTCAACAAATCCCAGTCCAGGTAACAGGCATCAATAAAACCTGCCGCATTGCTGTTACCGAATCACACGTGCCACCCAATGGTTGTCGCAAGGCAGGGTGGGCCTGCTGTGTTGTGCCACTGCTTCTGCTTCGCAGAAGCAGTGCTGTTCTCGCATGGGGCGCAGATCATTGAGTTTGAACAACAGCTGCCGAACGACAGGCAGATTCCCCCTGTCAGGTGCTGCGCCCACATTTTCACTGCTTGCAAGCAAGCAGTGGCACGTTCCGCACAAACGGACTCCGAACATCATTCAACGACCGCCTGCGACCATCGCATCATCGCCGGCTCAAGTGCGAAATCGCCCTCAGAATCGTATCGAGCACAGCGTCCAGCTTTGCACCGACATCCTGAACCAGAAAACGCAGCACAAAGTAGCCGTTCTCCTGAAGCAGGGTGTCTTTTCGGCGATCACGTCGGTAGGCATCTTCGTTGGCGAAGTGCTGCCCGCCATCCAGTTCGATCACCAGACGAATGTCCGCGTGCAACAGGTCGACTTCCATGTTTCCCCAGCCGTCAAACGGAATTGCCAGCTGTTGATTCAGTCGAAATCGGTCTCGTGTGTCGTCCATTGTCTGTAGGCGTCGAAACAAAAACGCTTCGGTGGCGCTGCGAGCTCGGTTGATGCCCTCAGAATCAGGTGTCACGCGACACGCTGCATGTACGAAGAGTTTCGCCAGTGGTTCGTCGACTCCGTCTCGGACAAGTCGTCGCACGCTCGCGGCGTAGTCGTTTTTCCACTGCGGATCAACGGGCAACGGCACTTCCACCGGCCAGCCGGGAACGGCGCTGCCCGGCAGCATCACGGTATAGCCCACAGCTTCGTAGCCCTGACAACGACGGTCAAACATCCGAGCGAGCATGGGGACATTCAGGTCAGCGTAGTCGTAAACTCGGACTTCTGACTTGTCATCTCGCAAACGATGCAGACGCCCCACGTACTGAGCGATCGTACCTCGCCAGGAAACCGGCAGAGTCAGAAAGAGGGTGTCCAGCCGAGCATCGTCGAAGCCTTCCCCGATATATCGCCCCGTCGCCAGCAGCACGCGATCTTCATTATCGGGGATTTCGGCCAGGCGATTCTGCGCCGCCCGACTTGCCTTCCGTCCGGTTCCTCCGTGCAGCACAACAACGTGTGCGACATGCGGTTCCAGAAGTTCAGCAAGTGTTTGCAAATGTTCTTTCCGTTCCGTCAGCACAATCGGGGATCGTTCTTCCGTGACGTTCTGCACGACCTCGTCACAAATCATCCGATTTCGTTCCGTATCGGCGATCAGTTCCCGGTAGAGATCCTGAAACTGCATTCGCATGTCAGGATTCGCTTCCATGACAGGGCGAAATGATGTGGGGCGGACTAATACAGTGTGACGGAACGGACGTACCCCGGCTTCTGCCTTCGCATCGACCGTGTGCCGCACCGGGCCACACTGCATGAAAATGACGGGTTGATGGCCATCTTTTCGAGTGACTGTGGCGGAAAGGCCAGTTACGAATCTGGCTTTCGTCCGCCGTGCCACCAATTCGAAACTTCGAGCCGAAAGATGGTGGCACTCATCAATGATCACGTAGCCGTAGTCGGCCACACAATCCCTGACGACACCCTTTCGCACGAGACTTTGAATGATGGCGACATCAATTCTGCCCGTTGGTTTCCTTCGTCCACCTCCGATCCGACCGATGTCCTTTGTCGACAGGTTCAGGAACGTTGACAGCCGATCCACCCACTGATCCAGCAATTGCCGACGATGAACCAGTATCAGTGTGTTCACGCCGCGTGCTGCGATCATCCACGCGGCGACAACCGTCTTACCGAAGGCCGTGGTTGCGGAAAGAACTCCGGTGTCGTATTTCATCATCTGTTCGACGGCGATCTGCTGCCCCGGGCGCAGTTCGCCATGAAACGATAGATCTAACGGTTCGCCCTGAAAACGCCTGTCCTGGACGTCGACATCGATTTTTAAGTCGGATAGCAGCGATTGCACGTCTTCCATGCAGCCTCGTGGCAGCGCGATATGTTTGTCATAGTCTTCTGCGCAACTGATGATCCGTGGCTTGTCCCAGGTTGGCAAACGCATCGACTGAGCCTTATAGAATTCCGGGTTCTGAAAGGCGGCCGTCCGCAGCAACCGGTTCCGCAACGCCGGTGGCAGCGAATCTTTCTCGATATAGATTTGATCGCTGAGCGTCAGGTGAATATGTTTTGGCAACGGGTCGGTAATCGCCGGTTCGTTCCGCAGACGCGAGGGAGCAGCCAGCCATGGTTCGGCGGCATCGTCTTCCGGAGCAGCGATTCTCACGTTAAGGATGCGTCCATGTGTTGCCGCGTCACGAACAATGTTTTCGATGGTGGTTCGTGTGATACGTTTTATCGAAGACAGAAATGTCCACTGGTCTTTGTGGGGGGTACCATCGTCGGTGACAAAGACACTGTTGCCAGTGGCACGCGCCTGCTTCTGCAACGGCAGCGCGATGAGATTGCCGAAACCGCCCCGTGGTAGTGTGTCCTGACTGGGGAAGAAGCGATCGTACGAATCCAGCCCGATCTCCGGCTGGCGTTCCATCGTTTCGGTGAGAATGTGAGAGCCCAGTCGCCGAGCAATCGTGGCGGGAATCGCGTGCTCAAAGAACAGCCAGACGTGCCCACCCTGGCCAGACCGTGATCGCTCAAGGTAGGCGGGAATACTGATGCCGCGACATGTTTCCAGTACAGCCTGAGTATCTTCCTGCCAGTGCGTTTTGTCGAAATCCATCGCCAGAAAAAAACATGTTTCATCCAGCAGCATTGGGTAAACGCCAGCGACAAAGTTGGCCCCACGATCATCTTTTCCCGACAGATGCCAGCGAATCACTTCGTCCGTGACCGTCAGAAACTGCTGATGCTGACAGGCTCCACACTTGATTCGCGGCTTCTCACAGATGCCCCGTACCCATTCGTTCGCACACGCTGGTGAATACCCGGACTTCCCGGATGTGCGGCTTTCGAACCGCTGCGGATAGACATCCTCGCGGCCGCGAAACAGCGACCGAAACAATGTGATTTTGGTTTCAGGCGGCGACTGATGATTGACATCTGGATCGGTGAGATTCACGCACACCTCCATCCCCGTAATTGACGCACCGGTCGATCATGTTCGAAGGACGTGGAGCCTTGCGCATCATCACCAACAATATCAAAGAATGACAATCCACTCAGGATATAACGCCGGTTCGACAGTGCAAAGTTTTCCAAAAGACATGCTGGACACTGATTTCCGTGTGTCTCTGTCATGAAGCCCTTGTTTCGCAGGGCCAACGCTTTAGAATGCCGCGTCGTGACACCAGCCTGATCACCGATCACAAGACTCAGTTCAGACTTTGTGTTGATGTTAAACCTATATTGTGTTTAGGTTTGCGCTTATCCGAGAGTGGCGGAATTGGCAGACGCGCTGGATTTAGGATGCGGATTTTGCATCAATCGCTCGTCCCGTAAAACACTGGAATTGCAGTGTTTTATTATCAAAACGGGTTTTCTCGAATCCCCACAAAACGCTGTAAGACCCTGCAAACGGGTGTCGCGACACCCGCTCTTTTTCCGGCTCCAGACACTTGGGTTTCAATCCGATCGGCAGTCATCCCGATCGGCGCTTCGTCCATCCGCTTCGGTGAGTAAACTACGCGCCGGAGCAAGTTGACACTCCAGATTTTCAGGCATGAATGCCGTGACGAACGGACATCCGGAAGCGACATGAATGGCGAACCAAATGAACCTCCGACGATCTACATTGTTGCAGGTCCCAACGGAGCTGGAAAACGAGCTTTGCTCAACGATTGCTGCCCGACTCCGTCAATTGTCGGGAATACGTCAATGCTGACCTGATCGCGGCAGGCCTTTCACCATTCGCCCCAGAATCACAAGCTCTCTATGCTTCGGAATTGATGTTGGCACGGATTCGGCAGTTGGTCGAAGATCAGGAGAGTTTCGCGTTCGAAACGACTCTTTCTGGGCGCAGCTATAGTCAAATGATCCCGGCATGGGGCCAGGCCGGTTTTCGTGTGTCGTTGCTATTCCTTTGGTTGCCATCTGCAGATATGGCTGTGAGGCGTGTTGTGACTCGAGTCCGCCAAGGTGGCCACAACGTTCCGGAATACGATATTCGTCGAAGATATCGACGAGGGCTCAAGAACCTGTTCGAATTATATCTTCCGTGCGTTGACTCAATTCGAGTGTATAATTCATCGGCCCTCAGGCCACGTTTGATTTGGAAACAGGACAACGGGATCGAATTCGTTCTTGATGAGTCGGTTTGGGATGCAGTAAAGCTGTCCGCAGAAGGTGATGCTGATGATCGATAAACAGAATGAAACCGACGCGCTGACTGAAGTGGCCGACGCCGCGTTCGAGGCGACTGTGAAGGATGTCATTAACAAAGCACGCCAGACTGGAACAGACGTTGTCATCTGGGAGGACAACGAAATCGTCGAGGTTTCACCAGACGAGATCGAACGAAGTCTGGATGAACGTTTGCAGAAATAGATCTGCGGCCGGTGTTCTCGATTGAGGGACAACGAGTCGACAGAATCGCCTATTCAGCCTACGAATTCACGTCAACACTTTGAGGTAGCAGTATCAGTTGGGCGGCAGTCAAAGTAGTTCTGCCAAGCGGCATCCTCGGCGGCGGATCTGTTTACTCAAAGGTTGCGAATACAAGTTTCAGCCATCCCATCCGTTAAGTCGTTACTGCAGTGAATCTGAGCCTGATCTGGACGGGTGCGCATACCTATCTTGCATGACGCCTTCGATCGTCCGGAAGCGCCGGAGGGCCAAGTATGAAGACCCGTACGAGATAGGGCGATCCCAACCAGCGAAGGCGGTCGTGAGCCCTTGCGTGCCTGTATTCGGAACGTCAGAATCCGGACGCTTTCCGGACGCTTTCCGGCGTCAACTGTCCGTGTCGTTAGCGTCATTTCAGTGACCGACGGGAGCGAACGAGTTTTGAGCGAGCGGTAGTTCGGATTTGACTGCGGCGACGCAGCTCAGGACCGATCAGGCGAACAGGAATCAATGGTATGGCGGCCACAAAACAGACAGGTCCGGTCGGCGTTCACGCTAAAGACTGTGCCAATAAACTGCTTCGGTTAATCGGCAAAATTGATCGACCGATGACGGTGTGTTCCTTCGGGGACCGCTCTCTGATACTTCCTGGGTTAAACGTTGAAGACACTGGCTCAATCGGCCTGCCTCTTGGTGAGACGCAGGCGCGCCAACTAATCGATCTCTGCGAACAGGCTCCCTATGGAAAGGGGACCGACACCGTTGTTGACACCAAAGTGCGTCGCGTCTGGCAACTTGGCCCCGAAAACTTTGTGCTGACGAATTCGAAGTGGCCGGCCTTCGTTGATTCTCTGTTGGCCGACGTCCAGTCGGAATTCGGCCTGGCTTCAAATGAACTGAAGGCCCATCTCTACAAGTTGCTGGTCTACGAACGGGGCAGTTTCTTCTTGCCACATTCGGATGGCGAAAAGCTCGACGGTATGGTCGCGACGCTCGTCATCGCTCTGCCATCGCTTCACGAAGGCGGCGAACTACTGGTCACTCACGACGGTCAGACGACAACGATTCCTATGACCGGAGCAGCGTCCGGGTTCGAAATCAGTTTTGCCGCTTTCTATGCTGACTGCCGACATGAAGTGCGTCCGGTAACGAATGGCCATCGGCTATGTCTGGTGTACAACGTGACGCTGGTAAAATCGAAGAAGAAAGTCCCGAGATCGCCGGAGTTCAGTCGTGTCACAACGAACATCGCTGCGACATTGGGAAATTGGGCGTCGGCACAGCCGCTGTCCTCAGCTGCCGACACAGACAAGCCTGAAAGTCGCAAGCTAGCTCTAACCCTGGACCATGAGTACACGGAGGACGGACTGAAGTTCGATCAGTTGAAAGGAACCGACCGAGCCATCGCCGAAGTGCTGTTCAACGCGGCTCAGCAGGCCAACTGTGTTGCCCACCTTGGACTTGTCACGCTGTATCAACAGGGCATGGCCGAGGGAGGCTACGACGCATACAGTCACTACGGCTCTCGTCGCAGTAGCCGATACGGTCGTGACCACAACGACAGCGATTCCGAATACGAAATGGGCGAAGTCTACGAAGACAGCCTGTCGGTCGAACGCTGGTCGGATCGGGAAGGAAACTCGGTGTCATTGGGCGAGATGTTCTTTCGCGAGGACGAAGTTATCTGCGAGACACCGCTGAGCGAATGGGATCCCAGCCAGGAGGAGTTCGAAGGCTACACGGGAAACGCCGGAATGACACTGGAACGCTGGTATCGTCGAGCCGCCATCGTGATCTGGCCTCAGGCTGAAAACTTCGACGTGCTGTGCGACTCCGGCACCGACGCATCGATCGCAGGTCTGCAGACGATGGTGGCAGGACTGAAAAGTGCCTCGAAACGGGAACGCGATAGCCTGCGTCAGAGTTGCGTCCGGTTTGCCGGTGCCATTATTCGAAGGTGGAATCCCAATTCCACCAACTGGTCCATGGCCCATGGAAGGGTCGAATTTGTCGAACGAGAAATCTTTGTCAGGCTGCTGTGTGAACTCAACGATGCGGAACTGCTAAAAGAATTCGTCACGCATGTGCTGCCGACAGACTCTAGAATAGCCGTCGATAGATCTCTGGCGGCCTTCTGCAATCGGCATGGCTGGTCGGATGTTGAGGAAGACCTCGCTGCCGTGCTGAAAACCGTCGACCACAACACGGCACTTCGCAATGCGAGGATTCTCGAACAGATCTGCACGACTCGCGGCCGGAATCCCACTCGACTGAAGGCCTGTCGCGAACTGTGCGACGTGTTTGTGACCGCACTGATTGCTTTCGACAAGTCATCCGACATCAGCGACTGGCAGATCAGACAGATTGACCGAAAGCAAATCCTGTCCATGCTGATATCGTCGATGATTGCCGTCGATGCACGCGACCCGCTGAAAGCTCTTGTGACGCACACTCTGCTGGCGACAGATCGCTACGACCTGATTGCAGATCACCTTGCCGCCATGTTTGTGCTGAAGTCCCGTCTTGCGAAGATCGATGCACCGATTCAGGGAATCGACGATTGGCTGAAAAAATGCCATGAGCAACTTGAGACTCGAACCGCTGATAAACCGCAGCCCCCGGTAGATTTTCGCCGCGACAATCAGTTTCCGTGCGACTGCGCAGATTGTCGGAGTGTGAAAAAGTTTCTCGTCAACGCTGATGAAAGCTCGCTCAAACTGCCGCTCGCCAAGCAGCGTCGTCAGCACCTGCACAACATGATTGACCGCAACAGCATCGATCTGACTCACGTCACTCAGCGAACCGGTCGCCCGTTTACACTCGTGCTGCGAAAAACGAAGACTTCGTATAAAAAGGCGTTCGAAATCTTTGAACGCGACCTGCAGTTTCTTGCGGACGTCGAACGGATCCGGAGCGCACGGCAGCAGAGGGTGATTCCAGGCAAATGACAGGTGTCGGGGGAGTTAACATAGCATTTGTAGTTTAGGATTGAATACGGAACCGTTACGGAGAACCGACATGGCATATCTCGAAGTTGACGGCAGTTCCGGGGAACTGCGAATCTCAGATGCAATGCAGCAGGTGTTGCGCGAACAAACCATTGACGAAACTGTCCCCGGTACCGTTCTTCAGGATTTTGAAACGCTGCTGGATTACATTGGTGAGCGTGGTCTGAAAACAACCAGCAAACATTATCTGCTGCCCCAACGTTGCCTTGTAGAATTGAATTCGAGGATGATTCGGCCGATGGCATATCAGTTGAAGCGTCCGCAGCAAAGATCCTTTTCGCTATTGAATGGTTTGTATCTTTTGCTCAGAGCAACCGGCCTTGGAATTGGTCTAGGCGCCGCCCCATCCGGTACGCTGGCAGTCAATCCGGAGTCGCTGATGATGTGGCGTCAACTGAATCCGACCGAGCGATATTTTGCTCTTCTGGAAAACTGGTTGATGCACGCCAGCACAGACACCATCGGGGAAGCAGACCGCTGGTCCAGTAACTGCATGAATTCGGTGATGAGTGTCTGCAACAGGCTCTCAAGGCAGTCCGTCATCCGGATTGAGGATTCAAACAAACGATACGGGATCGTCTACGGCACGATGGATGCTCTCACAATCTCGCTGATGGATTCGTTTGGCTGGATGAGTACCGAATACGAACCGCCTGCCAACGGACAGACGCAGCAGCTTTCCCGCGTCGAACTACTTCCATTCGGACGTGCGATGACACAATCTCTGATGGCGGCGTCGCTCGGGAAGTATCCGGGGCCGCCAGAGAATGAAACGCAGGGACCTGGGGTTCTGCAGCCGCTGTTCAAGTCGTATTTTCCGTCGTGGGAGCGGAATCTGGAATTGCCCGAGCCGGAAATCCGGCCTGGAAAATATACGTGGCGTGTTTCGATTGGCAAGCCATGGCGGCGAATTGTAGTGCCCGGCGACTTTCCGCTGGAGTCTCTGGCGGACGCAATTCTGCAGGCCTTTGATTTTGACAACGACCATATGTACCACTTTGAATTCCGCGACGAGCGTGGGCAGTGTGTCGAGATTGTCTGCCCGCATATCAGGGATGCGGAAGCGTGGGCTGACGAAGTGGCCCTTCAGGAGTTGCCACTGGCCGACGGAGCCACCATGACCTTCGTTTTTGACTACGGAGACTACTGGAAGTTCACGGTCAAACTGGAGGACGTGACCGACGATGATCCGACGCTTACTGAAGCGAAAGTCATCAAGTGCTCCGGCAAAGCTCCGCCCCAGTACGACTGGGGCGACGACTGACCGTTTATCACACGATCAAGAAAAACTCTGCATTTGCCCCGCAGTTTCGGCGGCACACCGGCCAACGGGGTGGTCTGAAAAATCCGGAACAAAGCGAGTACGCTTTTTCGCTGCGAAACCCTGAATCAGAACTTTGCTACCTGCACAGCACTATGAGATCGCCTTGTCGTCGGCGTTTGGGAGTCCGGAAACAACCTGATTCGTGAGCACGTCGAAATCGATGGTTTTGACTTCGTTGCCCCATCGCTTCTCCAGTCGTTTAAACTTTTGGTCGAGTTCGTCAAAAAACGGCCCCTTCACACAGGGATACACTTCAATATGCTTCAGGCTGTTCATCATTTGCTGCAAAACGCAATGTGTCGGCGAGGTCGGCGGTTCTGATGAATTCATCAGGGTGTTCGCCAGTTGACGCATAGTCGGCGAAAGAATGAACACTTTGACTCGCGTCTGATCAAGCTGTAGCAGAAACAGTTGTCGCAACGCGAATATCAGGGGTAGTGCGGCGTTCTCGCTGCTGTCCGTCGCCACGCAGTATCCTTCGTTGGCTCGTAGACCCTTGACGCCGGAATTTCCCGCGATTCGGTGGACGTATCCGCATAAGAGCCCCTTTCGCGTGGAAATCGATCCGATTGTGGCCGAGACTTCGCCAATCGCATCGGCTGAGCCAAAGTGGCTGCGAATTCTGCGACGGGCTGTTCGTAGTCGCTTGAAGCCACGATCCGTCAGTGTCGCCTTCAGGCATCTGCCGACAATGGTCTCCTGATATCGATAGTCCGCCTTGAGTTCCAGGTGGACGCTGTGAGGGTTCGACTTCGGCGGTCTGATCCCGCGCAGTCGCTTTTTCGTCAGGTCGCCGTGTTCGTTGAGCGTATACGAACGAAATCCGGCCGCAATCGCTTTCTGATGAAGTGCGCAGTCGCCGGTCAGCAGGACGGAGGTCTGGGTGAGTACCTTGTCAATTATCTCGACGTCCGGAATCCCGGGATGGACCTCCTTCAGAAACACGAAGTCCGTGAAGCGGCCACCAAGTTGCTGCTGAAACGCCAGCCACAACAGCGAATCTGTTCCAACGTTTTCGTCGACGATGACGCGAACAGCGGCAGCAGATCTGAGTTTGTTCGATGAGCTGTTTCTCATTGCATCACTGAACGTTGGATTTCATGACAAGGAGCAGGTCACGCCGCAACTTCTTTCGTGCAATGTCCTGGGCAGCAATTGCCGTGTTGAACGCAGCATCAGGCATCTACCACCGAGACAATCCCCTTCGCATACGATTGGTCGCTTTCGCGGCGCTGCACGCGGTCGGGTCGAAGGGCCCGTTCCATTGCACCATGTCAGCGTGCTCTTCATCGGTGGGGTCGGTCACGGCTGCGACATAGTCCACAAACCCCCAGACGCCGCCAACATCCTCGGGCGGGCAAGCCCGGCTGCCGTCAATACAGCGAGGATATCTTTCGCCGCGAACGGCGTCGGACTGATGTTCCAGTACAACATCGTGCATCCAGCTGTCCCCAAAATCGTATTCGTACGTGGTGTGCCACGACATCGTATCCCGGGAAATCCAGTCACTCAGCTTCAGTCCCTCGTAGCCGATCGCTCCGAAATCGTCGAACGTACCGACCGTGAAACGGGGATCCGTAAACTGCTGACCGTCCACGTCAAACTGGTGCAGATGCGAATTGGTCCATCCCATCGCCGTCTGAATCAGTTCGTGAAACCTTTCGATCGTGACATCTTTGGTTTCGATGATTCGAAAGATTTCCGGCTGAGTCTCTCGCAGCGTAATCCGGAATCGGTAAACCGTGGCCGACTTTGTTCCTGCACCGCGCGGAGTTGATTTCGGCGGAGCAACTCGTACCCACTGACGAACAATACGTGCCGGCATTCGCCCCTTCCATTTTGGAACGTCGTCCGGCGCGACAAGAATTTGGATTGAGCGAGGCACACCGGGCTGTCGCTGAATCAGTCCTTTGCTCTCCAGTGTCTTCATCATCTGATTGACCGACGGCGGTGAAACCTTCATTGCTTTCGCGATATCGGTTTCGGCGGGAGGCAAACCATAACCATCGGTATATGCCTTGATAAATCCGAGATACCGTCCCTGAGTTGGTGTGAAGGCAATCTTGTCTTCAATTGTCATTGTGGACTCCATTCGGACATATGGAATTGGCAAACCTCACTCTCCGCATTCGGGAGGCTGGGAAGTTTGACGTCCTCCAGATTGTAGCCGGGTTCCGTCAGAATTCGAAGGACGGCACGCGTGTCTGTCGAGATGCGTGATTGCTCGAACGACCGTATCGAGCACATGATCAAGCTTGGCCCCGACATCCTGCACCAAGAATCTGAGTATGAAGTTACCGTGCTCCTGCAGCAGAGCGTCCTTGCGGCGGTCGTGGCGGTAGGCGTCTTCGTTCCCGAAGCGCAGATAGCAGAGTTGCCGTGCTGATCTGCGATAATTTTCGAATTGAGGGTCTGAAACCGAACCCGCAGATCAGAATCAGATTCTCTGACTGATCGAAACGAAGTTGCGCGAACCAGCACCGTGTGATGAAATGGCCGCGTCACCGATTGAGATCACGTGTGCACATTCTCCCATAAGCTGTTGGAACTGCACGTCGATAACGGGCCACAAAACGCGCTGGACACTAGGTACTGTTGAAGAGCGGGGCAATACCCTTGTTTTGCTGGGAAAACGCTATACGATTCGGCTCAGGACACCACCAACGACACCTGCAAGCACATCGTGTTGGTGTGATGGTGAATTACGCAAAGCACTAACAACAAACGCTTTGCGTCGACCGAGAGTGGCGGAATTGGCAGACGCGCTGGATTTAGGATCCTGTGCCGGTAACGGCGTGGGGGTTCGACTCCCCCCTCTCGGACTAATAAAAAACAAGGGTTTGCGGCCATTTGGTCGCAAACCCTTGTTTCGTTCAAGGGCACTCCTGGGGGCAGTTTGGGGGCAGCAAGGCACTTGAATGGCGTTTGCAGTTTGCCCTACGGAATCTTTCTCAAATGATCCATTCAACTGATCACATTTGGGCAGGACACTGAGCGAATCACACACTGCTGTTCGCATCGAGGCGACTCGCAAAAGGACCTAGAATTCGGCGAGACCGTCGAGTTGACGCTGCACAGCATGTCCCCCAAGGCGTCGAAATGGATTCGAAAATCGCGGCATCAACTGGTTACGTAGCAACGGGATTTGGCAACAACATCCTGTGTTGGCGCTGGCGTGACCACAAACGTATCCAACATTCGTGCCGCCGCAGGCCTCGATGCCATCGTCACGCCAGACACGATTCTCCGCGGGCACCGGAAACTGGTCGCGAAGAAGTTCGACTCCAGCAACAAACGCCAACCTGGTCGACCACGCATCCGTCAGGAAATCGTGGATGCCATCGTTCGCTTTGCGACGGAAAATCCGACGTGGGGATACGATCGCATTCAGGGAGCACTTAAGAACGTCGGATATCACATCGCCGATTCCACAGTGGCCAATGTGTTGAAAGCTCACGGCATCGAACCAGCACCTGATCGGCAGCGAACACCGGCGTGGTCAA
>JBDONA010000298.1:0-24575 GCA_039831575.1 Fuerstiella sp.
TTGATTTCCGCCTGCATCGGATCGGACCGCTGCTGCGTTCCGACCTGGCAAATGCGGTTGTACTTTCGAGCTGCTGCGACGGTCTGACGGCCTTCCCACTGGCTGTGCGACAAAGGCTTTTCGACGTAGACATCTTTCCCCGCTGCCATCGCCCAGATGGAAGCCAGGCAGTGCCAATGGTTACACGTGGCCACGACGACCGCGTCAATGCCGGGATCGTCAATCAGTTTTCGCAGGTCAGCGTATCCCGTCGCCCGGGAGTACTTTGTCTGAGCTCGTCCCAGATTGTTCTCATCAGGATCGCACAGTCCGGCAATGTTGACCCCGTCCAGGTTATCAAACATAGACATATGCTGTCCGGCACGTCCGCCGCAGGCAATGAATCCCATGTTCACATCGTCGGCCGCCATGCGTGCTCGAGTAACGGAAGGAAATGTAACCGCAGCGCTGGCGGCCGCGGCAGAGGCCATGAATTGACGACGTGACAGATTCGACATTTATCTTCTCAGCGAAAAAATGTGGTGAACGGAGTGGATCGACTCGTAAGTAAATTCGCGAACTGTTGTACGACCGCTCCCATTTACGAAGCGACCATCGGGAACGGTGCATCATGTTCCGAGCGGCAGCTCGAATCCGCCGGCGGTCGGCACCGCCCGACAGTATCCTGCTGTCTGACGGGAACTGCAAGCACGCGTCCTGCTGAGAGGGTCGGGAGTCTTTTTCGGCCACAGGCTGCTAAGCGTTAATTGCTGCCCATCCGAAAAAAGACTCCCGACCCTTTGCGTTACCCACGATTAACCTGCTAACTTGATCGGTTACGGGCAACCCGAACGTCGTGCCAGTCACTGACTCGAGAATTAGCGTCAATCGAAATCAATCGGAGATCGACATGTCGAAAACCACTCGCCGCGGATTCCTGCAGGACACAGGTGTCAAAGGTGCCTCTCTTCTGTTGCTGGGGACTCGTGCTTCCGGAAACATCATTGGTGCAAACGATCGAGTGCGTGTCGGGGTCGCCGGACTGAACGGCCGGGGACAAAGTCATATCGGCGGATGGCTTGGTGCCGACAATGTCGAAGTTGCCTACGTGGCGGACCCGGATAAAAAAGTTCTCGACAGGGCCGTTTCTGTCGTTTCCACAAAGAGTGAAGGTCGCTCCACACCAAAAGGCGTGCCGGATATTCGCGCCGCACTGGATGATCGGAATGTCGACGCGATTTCGGTGGCCACTCCCAACCATTGGCACTCTCTGTTGACGATTTGGGGTGCACAGGCGGGTAAGCACGTCTATGTGGAAAAGCCGATGAGCCACGATGTCGGCGAGGGGCGCATTGTCGTGGAAGCTCAAAAGAAATACGGTGTCGTTATTCAGCATGGGACTCAGCGACGCAGTGATGCAAAGATCGCCGGATTACACGAAGCAATTCAGGCGGGCAAATTCGGTAAGTTAAAAATATCCTACGGCTATTGCTGCAAGCCGCGAGGCACCATCGGACACAAGCCCATTTCCGATCCGCCGGAAAACCTGGACTGGAACACGTGGCGTGGGCCGGCCATGATCGATGAATTCCACGCCAACTACGTTCACTACAACTGGCACTGGTTCTGGAAGAGCGGCAATGGCGACCTGAACAACCAGGGTACTCACCAGCTGGACGTGGCGCGCTGGGCCATCGATACCGATCAAACCCATCCGGTCCGAGCGATGGCGATTGGCGGACGGTTTCAATGGAACGACCAGGGGGAGACTCCGAATACAATGTTCGGGATCGCGGAGTACCCGAATGGTCAGCAGGTGTTCTTCAACGTTCGCAACGTCAACTATGACGGATACGAACGACAGGTGGAGAACGAATACTACTTCGAAGACGGCGGTCGCATCGTACGCGGCAAGTATTACGCGAAGGGCAGCAGCGAAGGCGAAACCGTGAACGTTCCTGATGGCAAGGTAACGCCCGGTGGAAACTGGGACGCCTTCATCGCGGCATGTCGCGCTAACGATCCGACGATGGCCAACGGCAACGTCTACGATGCGCACTACGGCTGCGTGCTGGGGCACCTGATGAATAATTCGTACCGGCTGGGAACGAAAGTCCCCTTCAACGCACGGGCCGGAAGATTCGAAGACAACGAAGACGCCTCCGAACACTTCCTGAAACTGCACAGCACCATGAGCGATGGTGTTGGGTTGCCCGAAGATGGCAACGAATACGTGGTGGGGCCATGGCTGACCTTCGACCCGGCCACGGAACTGCACACCGGAGAGCACACTGCTGCAGCCAACGTGCTGTTGAAAGACGAAAACCGCAAAGAATTTCAGGTTCCGTCGGCGTCGAGTGTTTAGTTCGACAACGGAGAGTGAAGTCTCGGCTCCGACAACCGTTTGGCGCTGCGGCTCCCGGAAGCCTCGCATCAACGTCAACTCGTCGGCGCCGATCGACTACGAGTAGAAAGCGCACGACTCCACGGAACAGAGTCACTCATCGCCGCCGCAGCAGTCGATCGCAAATGGCGGACTATTCGCCGTCAGCTGTCGCGGCGGCCCGCTCAGCCTTGCGCTGAACGGCTTCGGCTTCTCGATCTTCGATAACCTTGACCGCAATAATCCGTCGTTTCAGTGCCCGTGTGTCGGCGTCCAGATGACGCCACTTGGCATTGCGACGCCACTCTTTCGCATCGACCTTGTCGTTGGTCAGCACCTTCTCCCAATCAGCCTGCTGGCTTTCGGCAAGTTTGAGTTGTCGTTCAATTCGTTCGCGGTCCATGTCTGACAGCCAGCTTGAGTAGATTGTGGTTGGAGCAAATAGAATCAATTTGACCGGATTCAATCAAAATTGAAGCCGAGCATTGTTGCAACAGCCTCGGTATTCTTCAACGTGAAATACAATGAAACACTCACAGACCCCGATTTCGCGGGGTTTTCGTCGGTCCTTGACCAATTCCGAGAGCTGAATTCGGCAACTTCGACAATAAACTCAATGAATACAGACCATCACACGCTTTTCGCCACCTACATCAAACCGTTTGCTGAATATCCAGTACTACAGCGGCGTGTGTTGTCCGTACTGCAGGCAATTCCCTCTGAAGTTCAGCGTGATTTTCTGGAGGATCCTCGTTTCGGCGTGGCAATCGACAACTACGAACCGGGAAAAGGCTGGTCGTTGTGGATGCCAACACCGGGCCTTGACGGCAACAGCACTCGCTGCGTCGTCCTGAGACCGAAGCTGAACAGCGCGACGGAGCAATTTGCAAATTACGTGATCGCCCACGAATTTGCACACGCCTTCCTGCGCAATGGTGGTTGGGGTGAGATCACCGACGTTGAAGAGGCTGCCGACGCGCTGGCCGCGTCCTGGGGCTTTCATCGACCGGAACAATCGGGATGGACACCGCAGCAGGGCTCCGTAAAGTCCTGATTCAACGCCCATGACTGCATGAACGCGACAGGTCGCGGGGCGCACTGCTGATCGTCGGATTTCTGACTACCGCACTGCGCAAAAAAAGGCCGCCGTTCACATGGAACGACGGCCTTCTGTAAATCTGACTCAATCGAGCAAGACCACCTTAGAACGTGATGATCATGTCGACGGCAAACATGCCCTGGTTGTAGCCAGTCGCACTGTGCGGTGCCGTATCATATCGCCACTCCGGACGAATCATGACGTTGGCGTGAGGCTTGTAGTTCACACCCAAAGTCGTTGCGTAGTAAGAATCGGATCCACCCGATGCGGCAGACAGACCACCATGGCTGAAGCCATTATCTGACTTCCACCATTCCACGCGAGCACCAAGGCCCAGACAGTCATTGACTGAATAGAGCAGGTACTGATTGATACCGACATCGCTTCGCTGCGTGCCGGCCAGTGAGAAGCTGACAAGGTCACTCTGAATCACATAATTCAGATTGTCTGTCAGTGCGACGTCCAATACCGTGCTATGGGAATAGCCGTCGCCGTTCGCTCCCATGTCACCGGCGGTCAGGATGTAGGTGAACGTTGCATTTTCGCTGACGGAAGTACTGAACCCGCCAAGGAAGTTGCTGCCGTTACCGTTCTGGTCAAAGCCAGTGTCCCAGCCCAACGTCCAGCCAGCGTAAACCGTCACATCGTCACCGGCTGCCAATGTGGCCAGAACGCCTGTGTGAGTGAACGCCTCGCTGTTATACATCGTCATCGCGTGACTGTAGAAGAAGTTATCTGGAGCGGTAACGACTTCGTATCCCAGCAGTGTGTAGAAGTGGCCGGCTTTGACGGACCAGTCGCCCTTTGCAACCTCTGCATACAGCTGAGGCATTGCCCAGCCGTATCCGCCGCCTTTGTCCCAGCCATTGCCGAAGTCCCACCGACCTGCATTGTTGCCGAACGCCTGTGTGTCTCCAGCATCAATTCCGTACATCATGTCAGCACGGAAACCCCAGTCCATGCCACAGCTGCCATCGGCAACTTTCTCTGCATAGAACCACGCCTGATGCGTATTAAAGTTGTTGGGCTGGCTGTTGAACATGCCGGTGCTGGCACTGCTGTAGCCCTGTTGCCACCAGCCGCCGATATCGATGCCATCGTCTTTCTTGTCGATCTTCCATGCATCGCCAAGACAGCAACATCCGCAGCCAGCAGAGTCGCAACAGCCTTCGCCGCAGCCGTCATCGCCGCATTCTGATGCATCCCCACAACTGAACTTGGTGCCACCACAAAGCTGCGTCGTCAGACTGGAGCTTGTGTTGGCAAAGATGTACTCGGCGTCGGTAACGTTGTAGACGGCAGGCAGTCCATCCTGATTATTGCCATCCGCGGCAGACGCTGCGTTCAGACCGACGACCGACAGAAACGCCAGACCAGCGACTGTCAAACACTGTTTCCCGGGCATGGGGCTCTCCTTATCACTTCCGTTGTTGTTTACGATTCCTTTGACCCGAACCGCTCCTGAAGTCCGGGTGAGATTGTGGCTTATGCGGTCCTCGCCTGCGTAAGCCATCATGCAATGGGGCGTGCCTGATCGAGACCTCACCACAGTGCCTCTTCAGTTTCGACGGAAACATCGGGTTTTCTTGACCAGGAGGGCGTCTGCCCGTGGTATCGGAATGCGCCGCATTACCGTGACGGCCGCTGTTGCTGTGATTGCCGGCATGTCCGTCCCGCCCCGGCGCAGGGTATTCACTATCAGCGCTGTTAGGGCTCGGACGCCACCTACGGGCATCTATGGTGCGCGTCAGGCTTAGGCTGTGTGGGGGGAGCCAGTCAGATTTTTCAGCATTTTATCGGCTGAAACGACACATACGGGGGCCCCTGGCACGATCAGGTCAACCCATGTCAGGTTGTGATGTTGAATGATCGCCGCGGCGGTAAGGTGGGGACGATCGGCGCACGTGTGTGCGTCGCTGACCACAGAGATCGAGTAGCTCAGACGGGCGGCGGCTCGGATGGTCGTGTCGACACAGAAGTCCGTAGCCCAGCCGGCAATCAGAATTTCTGTAATATCGTGCTGATTCAGGACTGACTGCAGTTCCGTGTTGCAGAAGGCGTCACAGGCCGTCTTGGACACCACCAGGTCCCGCTCCGACCGCACCAAAGATGGCAGGATTTCACAACCGGGGCTGTTCGGCGCAAACAGGTCTTCTTCAGGCCCCCAATGTTGAATGAAGATCACAATGTCACCAGCCGCACGCAATGCCCGTGTGAGCTGATTAATGCGGTGCACCACGCCATCAACATCTTTCACAGGTGTTTCGCCTTCCAGCATTCCCACCTGCATATCAATGACAAGCATCGCCCTCACAATATCCTCCCGTTTGTTATGCGTTTCTGTTCGCGCCGAATGCGGACGACAACCGTTTTCGACAGCAAGCCAACCTGAGCAGATCCAACGCTTGTTGGAAGCTGAAGCTGCAGGCACTCATAATCTACGGGTGGCTACAGCAGGAGTTCCGGAAGTTCTGATGAACGACTGTCCGGCAACGGACGGTTGTCCAGCGAACGAAAAGTGAAGACCGCAGAGTACTTTGTCTGATCGGAATAGTTGCGAGTCGCCGAGTGAAAACAGCGAGCGTGAAAGAATATCGCATCCCCCGCCTTTAACTCGGCTGTCGCAGCGGTACTCAGAATCGACTGATTTTGGGAAACATCGTCACGAAAAAACAGTTCGTCGTCCAGTTGATCAGATTCCACGGTCATCTTGTGGCTGCCCGGCAGTAGTCGCAGGCAGCCGTTGGTCACCGTCTCGTCGCCAAGAGCGATCCAGACGTTGACAAGTTCGGACGTTGCGAATGACCAGTACCGAATATCCTGGTGCCATCCGGTGTCGCTGCTGTATCTCGGGTGCTTGGTCATCACGCAGTTGTGGTGGACCAAGGGCATCACCACCTGCTCGCCCAGAAGTTGTCGCAGCCGATTCACGACAAACGGTTCCTTAACCAGACGCGCAAAGACTGGATCTCGACTAAATGCCTGCCGCAGCCGCCGAATCGTGCGGCCACCTTCATCGGTCAACGACTGAGGCGCACCGGGATATTGAACGTCCGCCTCGTACTCGATGTCGCCAAAGTGAGCTGTCTCGTCGCGTTCTGTGATCTGCAGTATCCGGTCGACATACTCCAGCGGAACCAGGTTTCGTTGCACAATAAACCCGTCCCGTCGAAAAGTCTCGACTTCCTCAACAGCGAACCCGTCTGTGCATATTTCCTGCTTCAACATCGTCGAACGCTTCAAAGTCAGAGAATTACGGCGAACCTAAGATACTCTTAACGAACTCTGCTGAAAAAAGCAGTCATCACGGTCCCCGCGATGTCGCCTCTCATACAAAGCATTACTTTTCCCGTATCAAACTCTATGCATTATTCTGAGCGTTCGCTCGTACGAACCATCAACGGTGGCAGGTGAGGAATTCTGGCGCGACTGAGCGATTCTTCAATGCCTGGTCGTCCAGATTCTTGCCGATTGCTGTGGATGGCTGCGCCATGCGTCTGCCGCGCAGTAAAAACATGTGGCGAGAATCTCCAGATCGCTTTGATCCGGCGGCCCAATTTCTTCGTTGACGTCCCCCGTGCCTGCGATTCCTGCATCGTTTGGATTCAACCGAGGATTTCGTAGACTTCAGGCCGTTGATGCCTGCTATTCGTTCGCAACTGTCGTCTTCACTTGATGGAGTTACCCGATGGGGTTATTTGAAAAGCTTCGTAACGAACTGATTGATATCGTCGAGTGGGTCGACGATTCTCGCCACACGCTGGTCTGGCGGTTTCCCCGTTACCAGAATGAAATCAAGAACGGCGCTCAGCTGATCGTTCGACCGGGCCAGACCGCCGTCTTCGTCCATCGGGGACAGATTGCGGACATCTTTGAGCCCGGACATTACGAACTGAAGACCGACAACCTGCCACTGTTAAGCACAATTGCGGGCTGGAAATACGGTTTCAACAGTCCCTTCAGGGCCGAGGTCTACTTTGTCAGCACCAAACAGATCACGGATCTGAAGTGGGGTACACCCAATCCCATCATGCTGCGGGATCCGGAGTTCGGCCCGATTCGTATTCGTGGATTTGGCTCGTATTCACTGAAGGCTGTCGAACCACGAGCACTGCTGCAGGAATTGGTCGGCACCGACAAGGTGGTCGACGCCGAGGAAGTCACAGAACTGCTGCGTGCGATCATCATCAGTACGTTTGCCGACGTGCTGGGATCATCCAAAATTGCCGCCCTTGATCTGGCCAGCCAGTATCTGGAATTGGGAGAGACGTTGCGAGTCGCGGTTCAGGAACGAATTGACGACGAATACGGCCTTGAGATTCCTCAGATGATGATTGTCAACATCTCACTGCCCGAAGCCGTTGAAAAGGCGTTGGATACGCGTTCCAGCATGAGCGTGATCGGCAACATGAACCAATTCCAGCAATACCAGATGGGACAGGCCATGACGGCCGCCGCTGAAAATCCATCCGGCGGTGGCGCGGCAGAAGGCATGGGCCTGGGACTCGGTTTTGCAATGGCCGGGCGAATGATGCAGCCCGGTGCCATGGGCGGAGCCCCCGGCGCTGCACCACCGCCTCCTCCGCCAGCGGCTCAATGGCACGTGGCCGTCAATGGCCAGACACAGGGGCCATATGCCATGCCGCAACTGGCCGCGGGTATCTCCGCCGGCGAAATCTCCGCCGACACACTCGTCTGGACGAACGGCATGCCCGCCTGGACGGCCGCCGGTCAGGTGCCGCAACTCAGTGGCTCGTTCAGTTCCCCGCCGCCGCCGCCACCACCACCTCCCGCACCGTAAATCAGTTTTCAGACAGACTGCCTGGTTTGAGTGATGCTGCGACGGCACGCCCAAACCAGGTTCGAACGACAATCGAGGGTTGCCTCTGATATGGCTGACATCACGCCAGATAACGCCGATGACCGCGTTCCTCCGGCATTGCCGACAGGGACGCCCAATGGTGCCGCCGCTGCGGATGAACTGTCCCGGAACGATGCCCCCACGGATTCCTTGGGCCAGACGTTTGATTCGGGGGAAGGACGCATGTTCCCCTGCGATGGTTGTGGCGCGGATCTTGAGTTCAGAATCGGCGATCAGGTACTGGCCTGTCCGTTCTGTGGTCACGTCAAGCAAATCGAACTGTCCGACGACGCCGCAGTTGTTGAGCAGGATTTCCACTCCATGCTGGAAAAGATCCGCAGCTGGCGTGAACAGGCTGCGCAGAAGAAAATCGAAGCCGGCGATGAAGCACATGCCGGCGTCAGCACCAGCCGAAACGAATTGCGCTGCGATTCCTGTAGCGGCAATGTCGAATTCATTGGCACTCTGACCAGCACTCACTGTCCTTACTGTGGCTCGCCCGTTCAGTTGGAGAACGCTCACAAATGTGAAGAGAACCGCATTCCCGTGGACGGGGTCCTGCCATTTCAGATCGAACGTCAGCAGGCACAAACGAATCTGCAGGAATGGGTGGATTCCCGGTGGTTCGCTCCCAATAGTTTTCGAAAACAGGGAGCGGATGGGAAATTCAACGGTGTCTACCTTTCTTACTTCACCGTGGATTCGATGACGTTTACAGCCTACAGCGGACAGCGTGGCGAACACTACTGGGTGACGGTCGGATCAGGCAAGAACCAACGGCAGGAGATGAGAACCCGCTGGTGTCCGGCCAGCGGTCGGTTTCAGCGTTTCTTTGACGACATTGTCGTGCTGGCCAATACGGGCCTGAATCGCAAGTTTATGCTGGCATTGGAACCGTGGCCACTGGCGAAGGTCGTTGCCTTCAACCAGCAGATGCTGGCCGGACACCTGGCTCGAACGTACGACATAGAACTGGACCATTGCTTCGAGGAAGCGAAGTCACGAATTGACGAAGAGATACAGTCGGACGTGCGACAACGCATCGGCGGCGACACTCAGCGTGTCCAGTCCGTCAACAGCCGCTACGAAGCGATCACTTACAAGCATCTGTTGCTGCCCGTCTGGCTGCTGGCGTACAAATACACCGACAGGACGTATCAGGTTTTTGTCAACGCGGCCACGGGCGAAGTTCAGGGCGAGCGTCCGTACAGCGTCTGGAAAATCATGTTTGCCGTGCTTGCGGGCCTGGCCGTCGTCGGAACGATTGTTGCCGTTTCGCAGCAGTAGTGGGAACAAAAGTCGTAGGCCAGGACCGGTCCTGGCGCTTCCGTTTTGCCATGACAGGTCATGGCCTACAAAAATCCCGACCCTCTGCTATGCACGCCTCGACTCACTCACGTCAGAAAAAGGATTTACGATGTCTGATTCCGAGAGCCATCAACCTGCCAGTCAAATGGCGTTTGCCGTGTGCTTCACCGCGTCGATCGGAGCGGCAACGTTCTCAAGCTTCGCCGGGCCGATCTCCGAGTTGGTAGTGATCCTCGGATTTGCGGGATTCTTCATTTTCGGCGCACTGCTGATTAAGGAAGTTGTGGGTTCTCTTGAACCGTCGGCACTACTGAATCATCTGTTTCCCAAGTCGCCGTCGGACGAGTAACCGACGAAAGCTGTTTTCGAACCTGTCCCAAGTCGCCATTGCCACGTCGGGAATCGCCTTGTCACACGGAGAGTTCGCCAAAGGCGGCGGAGCTCTGCTGAAGGAAAGGGTCGGGAGTCTTTTTCGGATGAGTGATCGTTCACTTGGACTGTACATTGGCCGAAAAAGACTCCCGACCCTCTCGTATGCACCCGCTTGAACCGGCGTACGTTCGCAGAAAGAAGGCCCCAACGCCGCTCGCTGGCCCCGCCATGTGCTGCTGTTGTTGGTTCTGCTGTCGCTGCTGATCACCATGATTATCGAGTCAAAAAGCCACTCCGCGTAGACCCTCGCGATGCGGACCGTGACGCCGAACGCGTCAAAACGCTGAAAAAAAACACTATCGGGTTGAAATCCCGCTGCACACAACTGTAGATTGTTAACAATCTACAAAACCAAGTCGCAGTCGCCACCACCCGTGAGACGCCAATGATTTCCAGAACTATTCGGGAGCAGGTCACCCGTCAGCTGCGGGACGCCGTCGTCTCAGGAGAATATCCGTCCGGGCAGGCACTGCGCGAAACCGAAGTGGCGGAACGATTTGGCGTTAGCCGCGGACCGATTCGCGATGCATTCCTGCAGCTGTCGCATGAGGGATTTCTGGCCTACCAGGCGAACTGCGGAGTGACCGTCCGAAAAGCGCCGGATTCGTCAAATCGCGACTTCATTGTCTCACTGAGACAACAGACAGAATGCTATGCGCTGAAGCACGGATTCGATCGCCTGACGAATTCGCCAGACGCCGTCGAAGAGGCACTCAAGAATCTAAGAACGGCCTGTACTGACGGCGACATCGCCAGAATCGCTTACTGTGATGTTGGCTTTCATCAGGTGATTATGGAAGCGTGCGGCGGGGAGGACCTGCTGCCGGTCTGGAAGTCGCTCTGTTCGCAGATGCTGCTGTCTTATTCGCGACTGGATGACAACGAACAGATTTATCAGGAGCACGCGTCGATTCTGGAGGCCATCCGTGCGGGCAGCAAACAAAAGACAATCGTGGCCATCAAGGCAAATATTCGATGAAGTACAACGCTGAACGTTTCGTTCGAGCTGGCTGCAGCGCGGTGCTGATCACTGCCGCGTGGCTGTTCGCAGGCACAGCATGCATTGCCACGGATCACGACAGCAATCGATTGTTCACTCTGCAGGTCCTGCCACTGCTGAAAGAAAAATGCATCGGTTGTCATGCCAGCGGCGCCACGGATCTGAAAGGCGAGTTTGCTGTGGATTCCCGGGAAGCCTTGCTCAAGGGCGGAGAATCCGGCGAGGCATCGATCGTCCCGGGCAAGCCAGCGGAGAGTATTCTGTATCAAGCCGTCATGTGGGACGGTTACGAAATGCCGCCGAAAGAAAACGACCGCCTGACGAAGGAACAGACGGAGTACATTCGGCAGTGGATTGCAGCCGGCGCGCCGTGGCCCAGTGCTGAACATCAGGACGAAATCCTGAGGGCGGAATGGGCGGTTCGCGAGAACGAAGACGGCATCATCGTTGATACAAGCGGAGGACTGGCCGACGAATGGACCTACCGTCGCTATCGACCGGAAGACATCTGGGCGTTTCAGCCAGTGCGCCGAAAAACGGAACTCGGTCGTCCACAGGACGACTCCCATCCCGTCGATTTCTTCGTGGACGCGAAGTTGCAGCAGGCGAAAATCTCAGCAGCCACATCCGCGGATGCTCACACGCTGATTCGTCGAGCAACCTATGACCTGACAGGACTGCCGCCAACGCCACGCGAAATATTTAACTTCAGGAAGGCATTCCAGAGCGATCCGGAAAAAGCCTATGAAAACCTAATCAATCAGTTGCTTGCCAGCGATCACTATGGCGAACGCTGGGGGCAGCACTGGCTGGACGTTGTTCGTTATGCGGACACCGGCGGTTTCAGTAACGACTACGAGCGCAGTAATGCATGGCGATACCGTGACTATGTGATTCGGTCCTTCAACAACGACAAATCGTTTAACGAATTTGTTGTTGAACAGATCGCGGGCGACGAACTTCATTCGGACAACCCGGAAACCGTCATTGCCACCGGATTTCTGAGGATGGGACCATGGGGCACGGCCATGATTCCACAGCAGGAAGCTCGTCAGACTTATCTCAACGATCTCGTGCACAATACCGGTCAGTCGTTCCTGTCGATGCCAATGCGGTGCTGCAAATGCCACGACCACAAGTTCGATCCAATACCGACGCGCGATTATTATCGAATGTACGCTGCGTTCGCTGCCACGCAACCCGCCGAGGTGTCTGCCGATTTTCTGCCGCAGGAAAATCTCAAGGGCTTCACGGAGAAGAAGAAGCTGGTTGCAGAATTAACGGCATTCGCGAAGGCGGACCTGAAGAAGGTCGACGACAAAATGGAAGCCGCCGCAAGGGAGTGGTACGCAGAGCATGATCTACCCTACAGAAATGCGAATCAACGAAAGAAAGATCCCGAAGACATGAAGCCTGCGCGGCACGTGGGGCTGACACCGGAAGAAACCGGCATCAAGAAAGTGCGTGAACAGGACGTCTGGATCTGGGAACGCCGCATGGAACGCTACGAACCACTGGCCCAGGGCGTGTACAACGGCTCGGACAAGAACACCAATGCTCGTAAACTCCGACCGACAGACAACGTGAAGAAGGGTTGGAAGCCCACAACATTCATACTGGCTGGTGGATCGCTGGAAGCGAAACTGGAAGCGGTCGGCCCCGGCGTGTTGAGCGGCGTCGGAATACCAGCTTTGAGCGGAGAGAATGCATCAAACGGACAGTCACCAGCAGAAGAAACGCCAGCCAGTGACACGACATCGCAGGACCCATACGTAATCACGAACAGGATCAGCGGCCGACGTCTGCAGCTGGCGCGGTGGATCGCCAGTGATGACAACTCCCTGACCGCTCGATCGTTCGTCAATCGCGTCTGGCAGTATCACTTCGGCAGCGGCATTGTCAAAACGCCAAACAACTTTGGAGCGAAGGGCGGCAAGCCGACACATCCAGAACTGCTGGACTGGCTGACGGCTGATTTTGTCCAGCATGGCTGGAAGACCAAACGGCTGCATCGAATGATCATGACGTCAGCAGCGTATCGCCGCTCGGGTCGGCACCCGAATCTGCAGCACGTGGATACGGCTGACCCCAACAACGACCTGCTGGCCCGGTTTCCTGCACGGCGTCTGAGCGCAGAAGAATATCGCGACAGCACGTTGCTGATCAGCGGCGAACTGAATCGGGAAATCGGTGGTGTCCCCGTCATGCCGGAAATCAACATGGAGGTCGCTCTGCAGCCGCGGATGATTCAGTTTTCCATCGCCCCCGCTCATCAGCCATCTCGAACTCCCGCCGAACGAAATCGCCGCACGATTTATGCGTATCGGGTGCGAGGTCAGGCGGATCCGATGCTGGAAATCCTGAATCTGCCGAACCCGAACGAAAGCTGCGACTTGCGAGATACAGCCGCCGTGACTCCCCAGGCGTTCACGTTGATGAACA
Source organism: Fuerstiella sp. (assembly GCA_039831575.1). Lineage (GTDB taxonomy): Bacteria > Planctomycetota > Planctomycetia > Planctomycetales > Planctomycetaceae > Fuerstiella. The sequence continues at coordinate 13,505 of JBDONA010000298.1, forward strand.
GCGATGCCATCACGGATCGTTCCATCGCGTTCGCGCTGCGAGTACAGAGGGAACGCCCTGGCGATGCATCGCGGCAAGTCCATCGTGCGATTCAGCTGGCCTATGGACGGGCGGCAACAGCACTGGAAGAAGAGAATCTCTCCACCTACCTCACGGAAATGCTGGCATATCACAATCAAAACAAGCCGACAGTAGTGGCGTATCCGACGCAGGTCACACGTTCGTTGGTGGAAGAATTCACGGGCAAACCATTTGAATTCATCGAACTGCTGAACGTTTACAACAACTACATTCCGGATGCTAAACCCTGGACGGTCTCAGCACAGACAAGAGCGCTGGCGGACGTCTGTCTGCTGCTGTTGAACAGCAATGAGTTTATGTACGTGTATTAGTTGGACAACGCCAGTTGTTTCGTTTGTTCAGTGTTTTTGGTAACCCGAAGCGTAAGCGAGGCGATCGACGCAACTTGGTTCCTCGCTTACGCTTCGGGTTAGAATAGATCCTTAACGTAGGGCCGGTTCCTACCGGCCGATTGAGCAACAATCAGACGCGTGACCGGTAGGAACCGGCCTTACAAAAATGCAGATAAGGTTTTCGGAAACGACCATGATCTCTCTACCACGACGCGACTTCCTGTACGGCCTGGGTTCATCTCTGGGCGCTCTTGCGCTGACGGACCTGCTGGCTGCTGACGCAGCGAAACCGGCCGGGCCATTGGCCCCGAAACAGCCGATGCTGCCGGCGAAAGCCAAAGCCGTCATCATGCTGTTCATGGAGGGCGGTCCGAGTCAGATGGACACGTTCGATCCGAAGCCGGAACTGAACGCACGGCACGTGACCGAGTCCACTCGGACGAAGGGGCTGGCAACGGGCAAACGCTTTTTCGTGGGCAGTCCGTTCAAGTCTCGAAAGGTGGGTAATGCCGGGATCGACATGAGCGAACCGTGGCAGTTTCTGGCCGATCCGGAAGTCGCGGACGAGCTGTGTGTGTATCGAGGCTGCAAGGCGGAATCCCTGAATCATCCGGAAGCACTTCTGCAAATGAACACCGGCAGTCGACTTGGTGGCGATCCGGGTCTGGGAGCGTGGGCAACGTACGGGCTTGGTTCAGAGAATCAGAACCTCCCGGGCTATGTGGTCATGACGGAACTCGCGCTGCCTCAGGCCGGACCTGCCAACTGGACAAATGGTTTTCTGCCAGCGTATTACCAGGGCACAAGACTGCGATCAACCGGCTCACCAATTCTGGACCTCAAGCCACCCGCATTCAAGAATCGAGATCATCAACGCAAAGCTCTGGACCAATTGGCAATACTGAACGCAGATCACTCAGCAAAGCACCCGGAGCACAAGGATCTGGCGGCTCGCACGGAAAGTTACGAACTGGCCTTCCGCATGCAGACCGCTGTGCCGGGCATTGTCGATATCGACGGGGAACCGCAACACGTGCAGAAAGCTTACGGGCTTGAACGCAAAGAGTGTGCCGCCTTTGGAAAGCAATGCCTGATGGCGCGGCGACTGGTGGAAGAAGGTGTTCGCTTCGTCCAGATCTTCAGCGGCGGCTGGGACAGCCACGACTATCTGGAACGAGGCCATGCGTCGCGCATCAACAGCGTCGATCAGCCAATTGCAGCGTTAATTCGCGATCTGAAGGAAAAGGGACTGCTGGAAGACACTCTTGTCGTGTGGACAGGCGAATTCGGTCGTACACCGGACAACAACTACCGAGGCGGCGTGACGGCGTTGGGACGAGGTCACAACGCCGACGCCATGAATATGTGGTTTGCCGGCGGCGGGGTCAGCAAGGGGACGATTGTGGGAGCCACTGATGAGATTGGTGCCCAGGCGGCCGAGGTGGTGCACCCGATTCGCGACGTGCACGTCACAATGCTGAATCTGCTGGGACTCAACGACAACAAGCTGACGTACTTCCACGGCGGACGCTACAAGCAGCTGTCACAATTTGGCGGCGAGGTGATTCAGAAACTGATTGGCTGACGCAGCCACGGAAGAATAATCATCCCGTTCAGCCGCGTCAGCGCTGTCACGGCTTCGCCGCACGATGTGAAGTTGTGTATAACTCTCAATGTGGTGTCCCGGTCGAAGGTAAGGATGGCTTTTGACCAGGCGAACACCCGCAATCTGCACAACGGCAACATTGTCATTGTGCGATTCCATCGGAATCCGGAGGTCGCTGCGACCGCCGCAAATCCCCTGTTTCGTCTGCTTTCTCTCTGATTGACGTCGGCCTTCAATGACCAGCCCAAAATATCGTGACGCGATGCACTTGCTCATCCTGTCCATCACTCTGTGCAGCGTCAGTCCTGCCTATGGTCAGCGAAACCTGAAGAATATTCCTGTGCCCGATCCCGAGCTGGAACGCAGGACGTTTCGAGTGCCGGACGGCTTTGAAGTGAATCTGTTTGCGGCCGACCCTGTCATCGCCAAACCGATTCAGATGAACTTTGATGAATCGGGCAGACTGTGGATCGTGAGTTCCGAAGTGTATCCGCACATCAAACCCGGCGAATCGCCGCGCGACCGGGTCGTGGTTCTGGAAGACAGGGATCACGACGGTGTCTCTGATCAGCTGAACGTATTCGCCGAGGGACTGTTGATTCCCACCGGCATCGTCCCCGGCGACGGTGGAGCCTATGTCGCGAACAGTACCGAGTTGCTGCATTTCGCGGATCACGATGGCGACCTGAAAGCCGACAGCAAACGTATTGTCCTGTCAGGATTCGGTACGGAGGACACTCACCATATCCTGCACACGCTGCGTTGGGGACCGGAGGGGTTTCTGTATCTGAATCAGTCGATTTACATCCACAGTCACATCGAGACTCCCTGGGGAGTGCGACGCCTGAATGCCGGCGGCATTTGGCAGTTCCGTCCCGAGACCCTGGAACTCGGCGTGTTCATGCGAGGGCTCGTCAACAGTTGGGGGCATCACTTCGACCGATTCGGACAGTCGTTTGCGACGGACGGCGCCGGCGGCGAAGGAATTAACTACTTGATTCCCGGGGCCTATTATTTCACCGCCGCTGACGCGCCTGAGATTCTGCACGGGCTGAATCCCGGCAGCCCGAAGCATTGCGGACTTGAATTTGTGGAAACGCCCGGCCTGCCCCCGGACTGGCAGGGCAGCGCCATTACAAATGATTTTCGCGGACACCGTGTCTGCCGATTCGCGCTGTCGGAAGATCGCTCCGGGTTCGTCTCACGCGAACAGCAGGAAGTCATCTGGTCCGACCACACTGCATTCCGGCCGATCGACGTGAAGGTCGGACCGGACGGGGCGATCTACATCGCGGACTGGTACAATCCGATCATTCAACACGGCGAAGTCGACTTCCGTGATCCTCGTCGCGATCACACTCACGGTCGCATCTGGCGCGTCAGCTGGAAGGACGCGAAGCCGCGAAAACACGTTGATTTTTCCGCCCTCACCAATCAGCAGCTGTTTGACTTTCTGCGCAGTAACGACAACTTTCGTCGACAGGCGGCGAAGCAGGTGCTGCGGCAACGTGGCAATTCGGTCGCCTCCGAACTTCGCGAATGGTTGACCAGCGTCCCCGCGACCTCTGACAACGAACACGTACGTCTGGAAGCGCTGTGGTGTTTCCAGGCGGCGCGAGTGGTGGAAGCAGATCTGCTTGCGGAACTGCTGCAGGCACAAGACGGCAGAATTCGGGCGGCGGCCGTACGAGTGCTCAGCCACTGGAAGTACCAGCTTCCGGAAGAATCCGTCCGACTGCGGCAACTCGTGAACGACGATCATCCTCGTGTGCGACTGGAAGCCGTCCGAGCGCTTTCGTATTCACCGCTGGATGAATCTGAGTATCAGACAGCGACGGAGTCTGCCAACGCACCTGTTCGCCAGCGATTGGCATCGCAGAAGTCGGATCCGACAAAGATCGAGTCCGTCCTGCAGGCGACGAACCGTGAGACTGACGTGTTTCTGGATTATGCTGTGCGCATGTCAGCTCGCGAACTAGCCAGTCAATGGCTGCCGGCATACCGCGACGGCCGTATAGATTTCGACAACAATGTCGAGCACCTGCTGGCAGCGTTCTCGGCCGTTGGCGAGGGTGCGCCCGTGGGTCTCTTGCTGACCAAGCTCTATTCGTCGAACATATCGGCCACGCAGCGCACGATGCTCGCTTCTCTGGTGGCGTCTTCGGGAACGGCTGAACAGATTGCCGAAATGGTCCTTGTGGCTGCCGCGAAAAACGATGCCGCACCGATTCGCACTGCGGTAACGGCATCACGCGGGCGTCAGCTGGCGGTTTCTGTCTCTGAAGATCAGGCCATCATGCTGGAGTCATCAGAGACACCAATAGTTCGCGAGACAGCGCTGGTTGCATCCGGTCAATGGAACTGGCCCGGCAGTATTGTTCGACTAACCAACGTCGCAAGCGCGCCGGACAACGACGAGCGTTTTCGTCTGGCTGCCATCGAGGGACTATTTCTGACGGGAAACCCGGCAGCCATCAAAACCCTGGAAACGATCGCACGCGGCAACGGTTCATTGCCGGTGCGCAAATATGCGGCCGCGATGCTGGCCAATGTCCGGCCAGAAGTTGCCGCAGCCGTCGCCGTCAGATTATTCGAAACATCTGCGCTGTCAGATCATCCGGAAGATCTGGTTCGCAGTTTCCTTGCCGTCAAAAACGGGCAGAAGGTTCTGACGAAAGCGTTGAACGGCGCGAAGATGGAATCCAACATTGCGCGTGAAGTGTTGCGAGTCGTGCGGGAATCCGGCCGCCAGGCACCAGAACTGGAAGCCGCTGTAAAGACAGCCGGTGGCGTGACCAGTCGCAAATCCATGAATGCTGAAGAACTGGCAGCGCTGTTGACGATGGCCAGAGAATCCGTCACGGCAGCCGCAGGCGAAGCGGTCTATCGCAATGAGAAACTTGGTTGCCTGAAATGCCACGCCATTGGTGGCGCCGGCGGCAAAGTCGGGCCGGACATGGTCAGCCTGGGCGGCAGTGCTCAACCGGACTATCTTCTGGAATCACTGTTGAAGCCAAATGCCAAGGTTAAAGAGAACTACCACACAGTCGTGGTCGTGACGACGGCAGGGAAACTTCTATCCGGCGTTCAGGTGAACCAGTCGAAACAGCAGGTCGTCATTCGCACGGCTGAGAACAGCCTGGTAACGATCAATCGCGCTGACATCGAGGAGATGGCAGCGGGAGTCTCGTTGATGCCGGAAGGCCAGGTGGATACATTGACGGACCGCGAAATCGCGTCTTTGGTACGATTTCTGTCGGAACTCGGACGAACACCGGAATACAGCATTGGTCGACGACAGCTGGCACGCACATGGGACGTTATGCGGGCCACTGACGAGGCCGCAAACCGCTTGCGACGCACCAGCCACGGCATGGCAGCTTCTGATGATCCGGCATTCCTGTGGAAGAAGCAGTACAGCACGGTCGCCGGCAGTCTGCCAATCAATGACATTCCCATGGTATCCGTCAGAGACCGTTCTGCTGATGGCGCGCCAGATGTTGGGTTTGCTCGTTGCTCACTCAAGGTAGAAACCGCCGGAAAGGTGGTACTGAAGTTCAACGACATCCGTGGCCTGGAACTGCGGCAAAACGAAATCCCCGTCAACATCTTCGAAACCGTGACGATAAACGTGGCACCCGGTGATCACCGGCTGACCTTCACCGTTGATCAGACTCAACGGTCGCAGCCATTGGAAGTTGAGATCGTCACCGATGGTACGACGGCCATCGCAGCGTTTGAAAACTAGTGGTCTGTCCATGTTGAGTTTACAAGTAGCGGAACTCGCCAGGAGTTTCGGCAAACGAGGGGCAACGCCGAAAGTCGTGGCGACTTCCGCTACCGTCAGCACAAGTCAACTTAATGTGGATGCAGCACTAGTGCTTCGTCAAGTCTTAATTTAGGGTAGCCGAAGTCACCAGACTTTGGACGACATAGACAAAAACCTCCAAACTCTGGCGAGATCGGCTACGGAACAACCCCAATTCCTGGTCCAAAACGAAGTCCGAAAGCCAACGTCCACCGCATTATCAAGTCTCGAAAAGGCACTGGAACTGTTCGCGGTCGGACGTACCTGTGACGGCGAGAGCATTCGGTCCCGCCATCCGAAGTGTCAGATCAATTCAAAAAATGGCCGAACTGAAAGAAACTCTCAGATGAAGATCCTGATCATTGGTGGTGGTGGAATGATTGGCCGGAAACTGTCCGGTCGACTGGCCGAAAACGGCAAACTCGGCGAACGTGAGATCTCCGAACTCACTCTGTTTGATGTCGTGTCGCCGGATACGCCCGACAATGCCGCGTTCCCCGTCAAACTTCGCACGGGCGATCTTTCGAACGTGGACGAAGCGAAGGCTCTGGTTGCCGAGCAGCCCGACGTCATTTTTCACCTGGCCGCCATCGTTTCCGGTGAAGCCGAGGAAGACTTTGCCAAGGGCTATCGCATTAACCTGGACGGCACTCGCCATCTGCTGGATGCTGTCTGCGCGATCGACGAATACGTTCCACGCGTCGTGTTCACGAGTTCGATCGCGGTGTTCGGGGCCCCGTTTCCTGATGCGATCACGGATGATTTTCACACCACGCCGTTGACGTCGTATGGAACACAGAAAGCCATCGGCGAATTGCTGCTCAGCGACTTCACTCGTCGAGGCATGATGGATGGCGTCGGCATACGACTGCCGACGATCTGTGTGCGGCCTGGCCGCCCCAACAAAGCGGCGTCCGGATTCTTTTCCAACATCATTCGTGAGCCACTCGCCGGTGCCGAAGCCGTGCTGCCGGTGTCAGACGATGTGCAGCACTGGCACGCATCCCCCCGGTCTGCGGTTGGCTTCCTGCTGCACGCGGCCACGATCGATGGATCAGTGATGGGCCCCAGAAGGAACCTGACGATGCCCGGCATCGCCGTCACCGTGGGTGAACAGATCGAAGCACTGCGAACTGTTGCCGGCGACAACGTCGTCAGCCGCATCTGCCGCGTGCCGGACGAGAAAATCATGCACATGGTCAGCGGCTGGCCGAGGAATTTCAGGGCCGACCGGGCCATCGGCCTGGGCTTTCAGGCTGACGCGTCGTTTGAACAGATCATTCGCGCACATGTGGACGACGAACTCGGCGGCAACATCGGCTGACACGCTATGGTGTCATGAACCTCCACTAGAGAAGGCGAGACCAGTAGTCGCCGTCAGCGTGATGTCGACGGTCGACAGCCAGGTGAGCATGAAGGAATTGCGGTAACCGACAAATCCATCCTGGAACAGAATGCCGGAAAACTCATCTCTAACGCCGGACCGAACAGACAGTCAGAGCACGTATTGCGCTGCGGTAATGCACGCCACTGCAAACAGCCAGACAACGGCGGCCTGGAATCCACGCCACCGCTGATCCCGCACAGTACTGATGAGCAGCACGACCGACGCCAGGGCTGCAATCAAGGACAGCCCGCATGTCGCAAGCCCCCTGAATCCGAACGCAACATTCTGATTGAGGAGATGCCGTACAGCCACACTCAGGAAGGCGACAAAGTACAGAAGACTCAGTAAGGCTATCACGAACACAACAGCTCGAATGACAAACGAGGTCGGCTCCTGATCCTCAGCCTCGGCGGACACGGACTGACTGACGGCGACCACTTCCGGACTGCGAAACGGATTCTCCTCGTCTGGTATGTCCGTCGTCTTTACCAATGCTGCTTCGATCTGCTGATTGCTATCCGAGTAAATCCTTCATCGATTTCAGAATGCCGTCAGCGTCGATGCCCTGATAGCCCATCTGTTGCCAGAGTCCACCGGAACCTTCTTTGTTGGTGCCGATATTGTTGTAGCTGCCCTTGAAGCCTCGCTTCAGCAGCTCTGTCCCGAACCGTGAACCGACTCCCGTATTCACGTTAAATGATTCGGCGACAAGTACCGCAGGAGACGCCGCCAGTTTGGCCATCATGTCCTCATCATAGGCATTCAGCGTCGACTTGCAGATCAGTCCGACATCCTGACCGGCTTCCTTTAGACGGATGACGGCGTCGAGAGCGCGATACGTTGTTTCACCGAAACTCACGATGTACCCCGCCGTTCCTTCGCGAACAACATCGTCTCTGCCGGAAACGAATTCGTAGTCGTCGCCAAACAATCGTTCCCCCGTATCAGTCAGCAGATCCGGCACACCCGATCGTGTGGAGAATAAGAAACGCAGACCTTCGTCGTTAAAGATCTTCTTCAGACAGGCACGAAACTGATGCTGATCGGCCGGGAAGTACAGCCGAGTGGTATCGTTACCTTCGTCCGGTAACCCATTGGCGGCGAACATATTGTTCAGGCCGAAGTGGCAGGTATTGTCGGCCATGTCATCACAGCCGGCATGGCTGAAATGTGCCAGGACATTGCTGCTGTTCAGCCGAGCCATCGTGGTTTCTGAAACCACCATTTCAAGGAACGCAGAAAACGTCCCAAAGATGCCCTGCTTGCCTTTTTCGTAACCGAATCCTGCGGCCGCCGAAAAGTTTCCGCGTTCCATGATTCCACCACGGACGAAAACTTCCGGATGAGAAGCTCGCACATGGTTCAGTCCGCAGCTGCCTTCCAGGTCGCAGTCAAACACACGAACGGAGGCCACTCGATCAGCTTCTGCAATATCATCCAGAATCTCGTTCAGGATTCTGCCGAACAGGTCGCGATTCTTGCCGATACTTGCTGCGTCGCTGCCCTGGTGAGAAGGGCCACCTGGTCCTTTGGTCACGGTTCCCAGGTACTCGGCCGCTTCAGTGCGACCGTTCGCATTCAGGTAATCAACGGCAACAGCGGTTTTGATAACGTCGTGACCGTGAGCACTACCTTCCAGGCCTTCAATGTTGGGACACATTTTCCGTCGGTTCATCAACGCGACGGGGCCATCACTGGCAACTGCGGCGCACATGCGAGCGTACAGGCTGTCCAGATCTTCACCGTCGCCGATATCAACTTTTAGTCCGTGACCTTCCAGTGTGTTTGCCACGCTGAAGCCCGGCAGGTAGTCCGAAGGATGGCCGGCGATGGTGACGTCGTTGTCGTCGATCAACAGTTTTATGTTCAGTCCCTGAGCGACCGAAAGTCGAGCGGCTTCTGCGTCATTGCCTTCCATTTGAGATCCGTCGGACCCCAGCATGAAGACGATCTTGTTCGGATTGGCGATGGCGACTCCGTTCACGAAGGGCCACATGTGTCCCAGTCGCCCCGAACTGAATTTGACGCCTGGCGTGAACCCTTTTTCCGGATGGCCGGGCAGATGAGACAGGTATTCGCGATAGTGGAGCAGTCGCTCAACATCCATGTCGCCTTCCAGGACCGCCATCAGGTACTGAGTTGCCACGCGATGGCCGGCTTCGTCGAAGAAAATCGGCAGCACATCCGGCGTTCCACCCTGCCGAGCATGTTCCATAAAGCCGTGCATGATTAATGTCTCAGGCACGGTGTCGTATGGTCCACCGGTGTGTCCGCCCAGACCTTTTGCATCGGCGATGGCGGTGAAGAAAACGATGGCGTCACGGCAGAGCTGAATGTTGGCGGCGAGTTGTTCCCGCTGCTGGTCGGTCAGTTTGGACTGGCCGGGATCCAGCGTGACCACTTTGTATTCATTCAGTGGGATAGGAAATTCAGTCGCCACGGACATCGCATACTCCGACAGGGTAGTGTTTAACGTGAAGGGAATCGTTGCACCGAACTCGGGAGTCCGGCGACGCTTCTTCTATCTTCAGCACTCCTACCGGAACGGCAGGAGGTGATGTGCATCATTGCCTGTCCGAACAACAGCCCAGGCCACCACAAGCGCAGACTGATAGCGCAGTTGCAGTGATCGATCGGCCGAAATTATGAAGTTCACGCACGGAAATGCAACGCAACGTCGTGAAATCAGCGTTTTTCCGCCTTCTGACACGCAGAATTCCGGCCCCGGAGAGGGCTGTTGGCGTGCATCGGCGGCTGACTAGGCACGTGGCACGGGAAACGGAATGGCATGGCTGATATCCTTCAATCCTGCCAAAACCATCACCAGCCGGTCAAATCCCAGAGCAACTCCTGAGCACGGCGGCAGGCCGGAGTTCATCGCGGCCACCAGTCTCGGTGCGCCTGGCAACTGACACGTTCCATGAGCAGATCGACTGCGATTCTGAATTTCGTCGCGACGAGCAAGTTCTGCGGGGTCGGTGAGTTCCTGGTAACCGTTGCAGAGTTCGACTCCATCGGCATAGAGTTCGAAGCGACAGGCTGTGCGAGGATCAGCAGGATTCACCTGTGCGAGAGCCGCCTGCGACGCTGGATAGTCGATCAGGAACTCCGGATTTTGTATGCCGAGCGTCGGTTCGATGCACTCAGCCAGAATCAGGTTCAGCAGGTCGTCGCGTTCAGAATCTGCGTCGCAAAATTCGGCCGTAACGTGTCGTGATACCAGATCCAGGACATCCGCATCGGACAGGTCGAGTACTTCAGTGCGAAGCGTTCGCAGAAATGCATCGTCGTACGGCGTTTGTGAAAACGCCTCCTGCAACAGATTCGCTCCGGGAAGTGCCGATCCGTCAACAGCGACGGCGGCCGTCACAAAATGGACCATATCCTGAACCACCGTCATCTGATCATGATAGGACGTATCAACACCGTACCATTCCAGCATCGTGAATTCGGGATTGTGCCGCTGGCCAGCTTCGCCCTTGCGAAACGAGTGCGTAACCTGAAAGATTGACCCGCTGCCCGCCGCCACCAGACGCTTCATAAAAGCTTCGGGCGACGTCTGCAGATAGAATGGGGACTCCGTTGGTGCGACCGTAACGGAGAACGGATCGATATGGGCGTCGATAACGATGTCGCGAGACATCAGCGGAGTTTCGACTTCCAGATAACGACGATCAGCAAAGAACTGCCGGACGGCAGTCAGCATGTTTGCACGCAATCGGAGAACGTTACAGCTGCATGTTGGGCGCCAGTCGTTCTCGCCGATGGACGTCACACTTCCGTGCGACAACGCGGCAACGCTGTTTTCAGAGTTCTTAACCCATCCTGCGAAATCTTTGTCTCGGCCAGACAAAGTG
>JBDONA010001069.1:0-5584 GCA_039831575.1 Fuerstiella sp.
GCACCATGGAACGTTCGCGCGGCGGCGCATCTGTATCGACGAGCGGGTTTCGGGGCAAACCACGCGGAACTGACCACGGCTGTGGAAGCAGGTCCCATTGCCGCAGCAGAGAATCTGCTGCACGCCACAGCTGAGCCGGAAGACTATCAGAACGAAGTGGCCGATCTGGCTCACGCCAGCATGGCCACGGGCAACGTGCAGCAACTGTCCGCATGGTGGGCGTATCGCATGCTGACGACGCCCGCTCAACTGCTGGAAAAGGTAACCCTGCTGTGGCACGGGCACTTCGCCACCAGCGCGCAGAAGGTCGAAGATGCGGAACTGATGTTCGACCAGAACAACCTGCTGCGAAAGTACGCACTGGGAGACTTTGCTCAACTGTTGCAGCAAATATCGCGTGACCCGGCAATGCTGATCTACCTGGATTCCGTCACAAACCGTAAGGCGCACCCCAACGAAAACTATGCTCGCGAGATCATGGAATTATTCTGCCTGGGGGAAGGCAATTACACAGAGAACGATATTCGCGAACTGGCGCGCTGTTTTACGGGGTGGGAAGTCAAAAACAAAAAGTTCCGCTTCAACCGCTATCAACACGATACGCAGTCCAAGTCATTTCTCGGTCGCACGGGCAAGTTCGGTGGCGAAGAAGGCGTGCAGATCGTGGTCGACCAGGCTGCCGCGCCGCAGTTCATCGCAATGAAGCTGGTGAAATTTCTGGTGATGGAGGAACTGTCGCCGTCGGCAGAACTACTCGCACCACTGGCCCGCGAACTTCGCGAGAACCAGATGCAGATCGCTCCCACCGTACGTCGCATTCTGACCAGCAACGTCTTCTACTCGGCACATTCAACAGGACGTAAAGTGCGTTCACCGGTTGAACTGGCGATCGGTTTTCTGCGTTCGCTGGAAGGCTCCACAAATTCCTACGAACTTGCTCAGAAGCTGCAGACATTGGGTCAGGGGCTGTTGTATCCGCCCAGCGTCAAAGGCTGGGACGGCGGCCGCACGTGGATCAATTCATCCACGTTGCTGGGGCGGTCGAACTTGATTCGCAGCCTGCTGGATCACGAGAAGACTCGGTTTGGCAAAACGTCGCTGGCGGAATACCTTGCCGATCAGGGTGCAGAATCAGCGGACGAGATCATCGACTGGTTTCAGACTTCGTTGTTTGCCGTGGACATTCCAACCGCCGCCCGCGACCGAATTCGAACGTTGTTCGAAAACGGAGATAACCGCGACGAGAAACTGAAGGATGCGGTTCATGCACTGTGTACGCTGCCGGAATTCCAACTATGCTGAGTGCGGAGTGCGGTCACGGATTACGGTTTCGGACAGCTACAAAGTGTTCCGCTGCAAGGAGCAACAGGCAAGTTTGTTGCCTCAGGTGATGCGTCCACATTCTCACTGCTTGCCAGCAAGCAGTGGCACGGATTGCGGCAGGATGGAACGTGTTATTCGGTGGCGTCCGACGGGCCCACCAGCGTGGTATCAACTTCAACGTCCTGGCCCATTTCACGATGGAACTCACCCTTTGCTCCGCGCAGGATGACTCGGTTTTCGATCCAGTTGTCGCGGTACCATGTGCAGGGTTTGAATTCGTCGTGAACGGCCAGTCGCTTCTCGATCAGACGCTGCCGCAGACGTTGCAGGTCATCGGCGAATTCTGCGTTGTCAACGAGATTCGTGGACTGTTCCGGATCGCCGATGTTATCGAACAACAGTTCTTCCCCATCGACAAGATATTGAGCATACGTGAATCGCTGATCGCGGATGGCTCGCCATTCGAAGCCGTCTTTCCATTGAAATGTGTGTCCCATACCCTGCAGAAATGCGAAGTCCGGTTCGCAGTTGCAGTCGACTCGTGTTGAATCCGACAGATCAATGCCGTCTGTCGAATCCGGAAAGCCGATGCCCAGCATACCGCAGATTGTCGGCATGACGTCGACAGATGAAATGCACGCGTTTGATCGTCGCCTGGCAGGTATTTTTTCTGGCCACCGGATCAGCAGCGGAACTCGTGCAGACTTGTCAAAGAACGTCATCTTGAACACTCGTGCATTCGCACCAAATTGTTCGCCGTGGTCGGAGGTAAAAATAACGATGGTGTTCCGTGCCAGTTGTTGATCATCGATCGCTTTCAGCAACCGACCGACCTGTTCGTCCAGCGCGGCCGTCATGGCGTAGTAGACGCGCATGTATTCCGGCAGGCCGGACTTCCATTTATTCAGCCACCGTTTCGGATCCGTGTTGCGATCCATATGTTTATCAGGCACATCACTCCACGTTGAAGGCAGTGAGAATTCCACGTCACGAAAGCGGTCGTACCACCACGGCGGGACATTTTCTCTGGTCCACGGGTCGTGTGGAGGGCTATACGAAACGGCCATGGCAAAGGGCTGCTTCGTTTTGGCATGATGTGCGACGCGTTCGATCGCCAGATCTGTAAAGTGTGCCGGCCCCCAGCCTTCGATTTCATGCCGCTTTGCGGTGTCATTAAAATAGAACGCGTTGTAGTTGCCGTGGTTAAAGTTATACGCAGCCCAGAACCCATCAAAGCCAAGTCGGTACGGGCCGGGCGGACAAAACGCGTTTTCCACAAACTTGTGCCGCCCGGCCTGGTTGGCCCACAAATGCCATTTGCCGATGTAATCACAGGTGTACCCTTTGGCCGTCAGCAGATGGCCCAGTGTGTCGTGATTCGGGTTCAGCCGCAGTTCATTGACGGCCATGCCGTGGGTACTGGCGTACTTGCCGGTCCACAGAGTTGCTCGCGTGGCGGCACACACCGGCGTATTGACAACATAGTTGTCGAAGCTGATACCCGTGGCCGCAAGGCGATCGATGTTGGGCGTGATAGCTTTATCGTCGCCCGCATAACCACACGACTCATAGCGCAACTGGTCGGCAATGATCATCACCACATTGGGCCGCTGAATCTGAGCGAACATCAGTGCTGGCGAACAGATCAACGGCAGAAAAATGAGCAGCAGTCGGAAGGTCACGATAACACCTGAATTAGACGAGTTCGGCGACGGATGACAGCGGACTACGTTGATTGGTGGCCGCGAGCGTCACGTTTCCTGCGATCTTCCTGGATGTTCCAGAATTCCGCCAGTTGGTCGGCTGCGTTTTTTATAGTGAAGTTCGCTTCAATACGCTGCCGCGCCGACGCGGCCAGTGAACAGCACAGCTCAGGGGTCGACAGAGCTTTGTCGATGGCGGCTGTGAGTGAGGCAACGTCTCCGGAGGAAACCAGAGTGGCATCTGTGCCAGGACGAAGCAATTCCGTTGTACCGCCAACGTTGGTGGCAATGATGGGTAAGCCGCTGGATGCCGCTTCCAGCAACGTCCGTCCGAATGGTTCCTGGCGAGCGGCATGCACCAGCAGGTCGGCGGCATTCATCAGGTCCGGTATGTCGTCCCGGTAACCGAGCATGTGCAGGTGCGTGCCAAAACCCGCCTGTATGAACTCCTGTTGAATAGCGGCTTCGTATTCGACACTTTCCTGCTTCATCGAATGTCTCTGCCCGACAAAAGCCAGATGGACATTGCTGTGATCCTGCAGCAGGCCAACAACAGCTTGAGCCAGGTCCAGCTGTCCCTTGCGCAAACAGATCTGACCCACGTTCAGCAGAATCGTGTGCGTTGCCGGGACGGACGGAAACAGTTTTGCGTGAAGCGTTGCGCCGTCGCGAGGCTGAAATCGTACTGTATCGACACCATTATGAACGACGCGGCAGCGCGATGGGTCAAGGCCCTGTGCGACGTGAAAATCTGAAGTTGCCGTCGAAACGGCGATCAGTCCGTCGTTTCGATTCAGGTCCGACACCACTTTTTTCTTCAATCGAATAATGTCGCGCAGATGACCCGTTCGTTTCAACGGTGGAAGTGTGTCGCTTTCCAGCTGTCCGGTGAGTCGGGACATGGACAGGCTGTTGGCATGCAGAATGTCGGGCCGCAATTCATTCAGCAGATCTGACAATCGCCGCTCGATCACATCGAATGAGCACTTTTCGCCGGCTTCGTTTCGGATGCTGAAATCCCGCACGGGAATCTGTCGTTTCGTCAGCTCGTCCGCCAGCAAGCCGACACCGGGTGCCAACGCGGTAAATTGAAACGCACCTTCCTCCTGCAACATATCCAGCACGGACAGCATTGAATGTTCTCCCCCGTTCAAAGTGGGGAACTCAAACAGCACGACAACATGCTGCACGCTATTCGACCTTCGTATTTGAAACAGTGCTGGCAAAGATCGGACGCATGATGACTCTCAGGGAGTGGCAGTGGCGAGGCGGCATTTACGTTTTGAAAATCCGCAGGCGAAGAGATACTGTTCACCAGAATGTGTTTCACAAGACGGCGCACAATGGCTCGACGCTCTACTGCCCCACCCTACGGTACTGGGAGTCTGAAATCAACGGCCTTAATTCAGCAGCCAGTCGACGACTCGCCAGTCCATCCAGCGTTGATCAGCATCAACACCCTTCCGCCCGGTGAAACCCAGGTGACCGCCGTGTTGTGTCAGACACAGCGTCACGTTTGAGGGAAGTTTCAGTTGCCTCAGCGGCGCGGAACACACCATGGGGTCGTCTTCGGCCGCCAGGATTGTCGTGGGTATCGGAATGTTGCCGACGAAGGATTTTGCAGAGGCTTCCGCATAATAGTGTTCGGCCGATTCGAAACCGGAAGCCGGTGCCGTGTACAGTTCATCAAACTCGAAGATTCTGCGAGGCAGACGCTTTGCTGTTGCCAAGGGCACGTCGTCGCGCCATTGTGGCTTGTCCGCCAATTGATTCACCAGCTGACGAGCGAAGTACCAGTCATAACGTTGCCCCATTCGTGTGGTCCCAAGTTGCTCAACACACTGTTTCAGGTCGACAGGTGGGCAGATGGCAACGGCACGAAACAGACTCAACGGCAACGCAGCCGGGTCGTCACCCAGATATCTGAGAAGCAGGTTGCCACTGAGTGAGAAGCCAGCAACCGAAACGGGCGAACTGGGGCACAATCGTTCCAGCATCCGGATCGCCGCTTCCAGATCTCGAATGCGACCGGCGTGGTAAGGGTTCTGTGCCAGGTGCTCGCCGGCCCCACAACCGCGATGATCCATACGAAACACGCGAACGTTGCGGTGCAGAAGTTTGGCAGCGGTCCTGGCCATATAGCCGCTTTGATGGCACCCGGCCATTCCATGCATCAACAGGACCACATGATCTCCGCGAGACCATTTCTGCGGCCTGTCGTCGTGCAGAACAGCAAAGTCCCCGTCCGGAAAACGAAGCTTTTGTTCCACCGTGCCAGTGATCATTGGTCGCGCCGGGCGAACGGCTCCGTACAATGTCTGCATGTGCCCGTTGCGAAGTCCGGCGGCTGGTTCGAACGGCGGAACGACGAATGGCGACTCACTGAGCAATAGAGACGGAGGCGTACTCGACAGTGACTTCCTGAAAAGGTTACTGCCGACCCCGCTGGTGAGTTTTGCTTTGCCTCGCTGTTCAGGCATCCATTGCCAATCGTGCATCATTCGAAAATTCGGAGGCTGGCTGACCGGTTGAAGTATTGTCGAAGTATTGTCGAAGTA
>JBDONA010000226.1:0-5578 GCA_039831575.1 Fuerstiella sp.
TCGGTTGGGGAAGTTTCTGTGGACGTGTTTTTTGCCTTCGTGATCGACGACGCACACATACATGCAGTTGGCGTGCAGATCGATTCCGCAGTAGAATTCATGTCGTTGATTGTAAAAATCTCATCGTGTACTTTCCTGAGCGAGTGGGCCTGAGCCACGAAACAGTTGTGTCAGCAACATGCTGACCCTCAGTCATAAGATCGTTATCGACGACCTTATTGGACTGGTTCGCTCGCTCTGGCAGGGACATGATGAGTATCAAACAGGATCGGCGACTGGGAATGATATCCCATTGGACGATACAGCCAGACGCGAATCGGCTTGTCGGCATTTCCCTGTTTATCGACGAACTCAAAATCGCTCAGGCCAACCGGGATCTCCGTTGCGTATTGAGATTCGCTGGCTACCAAAAAGGAAGCCGAGGGCAGCATCACGGTCAAGCCTTACAAAACCCCAGCTACCGCTCGTAACATCGCTCGCCTCATCAGTTCTCCGATCAACAATTGGTGGTAGAAAAAAACTCTCGTCGTCGTACTCTGTGGAGGCTCTGGGCCGCCCGTACAGTCTCTCCATCAGAACTTTCGTGGCAACCGAACGGTCGTTCTGGTGCTGGAAATCTTATTCCCAATCCATTTTCAGTATAGAAGGAACAAGGCCCGTCTCAATTCCAGTACAATGCCCGTCACTGTTCTTCCCGTAAATTTCAACACGGTCATTCCTCCAGCTACAAACATTCAAGGAATCAAACATGTCTCGAATCATCCTGGGACGTCGGCAATTCATCACTCAGTCTGCTTTCATCACGGCTGCTTTCGCGACCCCAGGACTCCTGGCCGAGGAACTCATGCGAACCCCTCGCATGACGGAAGGTCCGTTCTACCCGGACAAGTTGCCATTGGACACAGACAATGACCTGCTTTTGATCAACGATTCGATCACTTTGGGTGTTGGCGAAATCACACATCTGAGTGGCCGGATCCTGAACACCAATGGTACTCCGATGCGAAATGCCGTCGTCGAGATTTGGCAATGTGACAGCAGCGGAGCGTATATCCACGCGGGCTCAGCAAACAAGGCAAAGCAAAACCCGAATTTTCAGGGGTTTGGGCGATTCACAACCAGTTCAACGGGGGAATACTATTTTCGCACGATCAAGCCAGTGCGTTACGCCGGGCGAACTCCTCACATTCACTTTGCGATCTATCACGGCGGCGAACGAGTGCTCACGACTCAGTTGCTTATCCGCGGCGAGCCACAAAACAAGAAAGATGGTCTCTTCCGTGAGTTCACCGAACAGAAAGAACGAGACGCGATGACGGCCGTATTCAAGCCGATCAAGGGTTCGAAGATCGGTGAGTTGGAATGCCGCTTCGATCTTATCTGTGGCGTGACGCCAGAAGAGCCGGGCCGTTTTCGTAAGCAACGTAATGGTTGAGTGTTGTTGACGACGGGTCTTCAGGCTGCCGGGCGTTTGAGATACTCAGCTCAATATCTCGAATACAGCCGTGCCAACTAACATTCCGTCAGTGCCGCCCTTCCACGCGGCCGTGGCGTGCGAATGGATAATGCATGTCCAGGCCACGAATGACCTGCAGTCCGTCTCTTTCGACGAACGAACGTCATTCTTTCTTCTTCGCTTCCTGAGTCTTTAACTCCTGGATTGCGTTCTTCGGTGTCTTCGTCTTCTGCAGTTGAAACGACTCTTCGATCGGCAGTCTTGGGAAGCGATTGTTGTCGAGGTCTGTATCTGCCATCTCACCCTGCGGGTCCAGCGTGATGCTGGCGATTTCCTTCTGCGTGAAGATCAGTTTCGAGATCTGTGCACCATTCAGTCGCCAGATCGCGGCAGGCATTCGAATGGTTTTGCTGGAATCGTCGGTGTACTTGATTTCAAGGACAAGAGGCATCACGACTCCGCCAACATTCTTCAACTCGACGACGTAGAAATTGCCTTTCGTTTGCAGCAATTCTTTTTCTTCCGGCTTTAGATCCGTCAGCAGTTTTTGGTAGCTGTCACGCTGGCTGGTCGTCACGGCCAGGTCGTCAAAGTCAGTGTAGAAGTCGTCCAGTTCGTCCGACTGATCGACTCGCTTTGGGAAATCTCGGTTACGTTGGACGGTCAGCGGTGGCGTGGCAAGATCGCGTTCTTCGCGTTGGCGTTGAGATGCGACGTCGGGGCTCCGACTATCGAGTCGAAAACGGCGGACACGTTCAATCGAAATGTCAACGTGATTGGTGGAATAGAACCAGCCACGCCAGAACCAGTCAAGATCGCGTCCCGACGACTCCTCCATGGTGCGGAAGAAGTCAAACGGCGTCGGCCGCTTGAACTTCCAACGATTGGCGTACTCTTTGAAGGCAAAATCAAACTGCTCCCGTCCCAGCACCGATTCGCGCAGGATCGTCAGAGCAAGAGTTGGTTTAGCGTAGGCATTGTGCCCGCCGTCAATCAGATTATCGGCTGCCGACATGATCGGCCGCACGTCGCCGCGCAGCAGGTAGGCTCGCATCTTCTTCCTGCGATCCGGCCTCAACGTGCGGCTGGGGTAGGCGTCTTCCCATTCCTGTTCGGCAAGGAACTGGATAAAAGAATTCATCCCTTCGTCCATCCAACGCCACTGCCGCTCGTCGGAATTCACGATCATCGGGAACCAGCTGTGGCCAACTTCGTGAATGATGACGCTGATCAAACCATTTTTGGTCGGCTCGCTGTACGTGCCGTCTTCTTCCGGACGCCGACTTTGAAACGTCATCATCGGGTACTCCATCCCCGGAATCGCCCCGTTCACTGAATTGATGACGGGGTAAGGATAGTCGAACGTGAATTTCGAATAGGTACGGATCGCGTGGACCACAGCCGCCGTCGAGTACTGCCCCCACAGTGGTTGCCCTTCCTTCGGCCAGAACGACATCGCCATGACCGGTTTGCCGCCCAACTTGATTTCCTGCGCGTCCCACAAAAACTTCCGCGACGATGCAAACGCGAAGTCTCTCACTTTTCTGGCCGAAAACTTCCACGTCTTTTTCCCGGCAGGTGTGGACGATTCGTTTTCCGTCGCCTCTTCTTCGGTCACGATATAAACGGGAATATCGCTTTTCTTTGCCCTGGCAAGACACTTGCGTTGCTTTGACGACAGAATTTCGTCCGCGTTCTGCAGCTCGCCTGTCGAGGCGACGATGTGGTCGTCAGGAACTGTGATACTGACGTTGAAGTCGCCAAATTCGAGAGCGAATTCAGCACCAAGCGTCTGCCGATTCTGCCAGCCGTGATAATCGGTGTACGCGCATAAGCGCGGGTACCATTGGGCGACGTTGTAAATATAGTTGCCATCCTTCTCAAAGAACTCGAACCCACCACGTACTCTCATGGCTTTGGCATTCGGAATCCTGAACCGCCAGTCGATTGAAAACGTAGTGTCCTTGCCGGGCTTGAGTGGCTTGGGCAGATGCAAACGCATCATGGTGTGCACAAGGCTGTATTTCAGTTTGTCGCCCTGCTTGTCGCGCACGTTGGAAATCCTGAATCCGCCATCAAACTGTTCGCGATAGAGAATGGTTCGCAATTGGCCGTATGAAAGTTCATTCAGATTGGGCGCCGTCGTTGACAACCAATCGTCTGAATCGAGTTCGTAGCGGTTTTGATCCAACTGAATCCACAACACAGCCAATTCGTCGGGCGAGTTGTTGTGATACGTGATCGTCTCAGAACCCGTCAGAAATTGACGTTTGTCGTCAATCTCAACATGGATATCGTAATCGACTTTCTGCTGCCAATACTCCTCGCCGGGAGCTCCGGATGGTCGCCGAATGTCGTTCGGCGTTGGCCACACATCGTCCAGTTGACGGAAGTGATCGACAGACGGTTCTTCCGCAAAGACAGCCACCGTACAGGTCACAAGCAGGCAGACAATAAGGCTTCGAAGTGTGCAAATCATATTGAGACAGTTCATGGTCGTGGTGGCGAATTTCATACGATCTTACCATCGGTCTTATTCAGTAACAGGATAATCGCCACTACAAGTCTACTTCACAAAATACCGGCATCCGCAGTGACGTCAGGGTTTGAAGTCCAGGGAGAAATAGACCATGAAAGCGATGATAGTTTCTTTTGACCACGGCAGGACTGTTGGCCCGGCCTCTGACGAACTGCACGGTGGCCGTCGCAAACAGGCTTTCGAAGAGGAAGTCTTATCACTTCAAACCGTATCGTCGAAGCGAAATTCTGGTACCCATCAGTTGTCCCCAATGTGGTGGCCAGATGAACGTCGTGGTCTTTCTCCAACCGCCTCAGCTGAATCCTGCCGACGCCTCGATTGATGACGTGGTAAACCAATCCGCCGAGAGCCTTGCGTGCTGTTCCGCGCATTCACTGAAACTGGACCAGTTTACTTCTTGTCGTGAACCATTCTGGCAGGTGGGCAGGCTATTTTCTCAGGCCGCTACGGGTCTCTCGCGGCCACAAGTCAGCGTAATACGGTACAGCAATTCTGACGCAATCGTCAACAGCTGGACCTGTCTCCGTTTCTGCCACTTTAGGTATAATTTTTTTCCTCTATAAGCGATTGGCCATTTTGCAAATTGAGCTTCGACGTCCGGACCGTCATATTGCCCGCAGCACCACTCGATCAAGTGATTGCAGTTTTGCACAGCGCGGCTATAGTACGGGACCATGGTATGCGAGCCTGTCATAAGCGGGCAAATAAAGAAGGTGAAGTGATGAGTAAGAAAAAGAAACGTGGCGCGCCAGAACGAGCGTGCGTTAAATGTGGAAAGGGTTACCACCCGCGACGTAAGGAATGCCCGCATTGCGGAAAGAAGTCGCCGCGTGCGACAAAAAAAACGACCAGGAAGATCGTTGCTAAACGAGCGGGCACTAAGCAGCCCGAGCGGGTTGCAAAACAGATCGACACTCTTGATGTCGCGATTCAATTTGTCGAATCAGCAGGTGGCTTCAAAGCAGCAATGGCGACTCTTGAGAAGCTTGAACGCATCAAGAGTCTTTAATCTTCAGCATCGGTGAATTTCCCCGCCCCTCATTCTTGAATGGATGAGGGGCGTATTTCTGCTCTCTGCCTCCATTTCGGTTAGCTATAGGGTGTTGCCCGGGCTCGTATGTTACGCCTTGCCCGTGCGCGGCAGAGCCCAATTTGCACAAGCAGCAACCAGACGATTTGCAACATCCGACATCGAGCTGTCGCACAGAACCTCGCTCAAAAAGAGCGTGCACTTGTCGGTTGCTGGCATCATTGAACCGCCTCAGATTGATGTGATCGAACAGATCCTGCACGAGCAACACAGCGATGATCGGTGGCATGTGGCAGTCATCAACACGGGGTTAAGAAGGGTCAGGTACCAATTGCCGGGACGGCGCGAAGGCTGCTGCCCCCTTTTTGCTGCCTCCTCGACCAGTTCCATCAGTTCGCCAGACCAGGTCGGCAAGTCTCAGTAACTGAGCCGAATACGGCAATGCGACGTTGTTGATGCAGTTTTCGATCTTCCCACGATTGCCGTTGTACTGCCGTTTGACACCTGCTGTTTCGCGACCACTCTTGGCGGTTCCCGTTTCATCAATACAGCC
>JBDONA010000595.1:0-5576 GCA_039831575.1 Fuerstiella sp.
CCGATGCTGCTGGCGTGGACTCGGCCGACCGAAGCCAGTCTGACCTTGCCGGACCAGATGCAGCAATCGCGGTCGGCACTACTGTGCATCCCACTGGAGATTCAATCGCCACCGCCCGGCACCGACGTATTCGTTCCGTCTCCGTTCCTGACATTCGAGACCATCGCGACCGCAGACGGAGCGAAGTCCACGGCGCATGATGTACGCACCGGACAGTGGCAGAAGACATCATTCCCAACAGTCACGATGCTTAGGTTTTCCGTCCCCAAACCTCTGCTGCCGCTGGAACTGACGCGCGGTACTCTGTTTTTTCGCATTCGCGCCCCCCTGCGCACAGTCACTCTGGCAAGCGGGGCCGCAGCAGAACTGATTCAGTTGGGATCGCTGGAGAACCCGGTTGGAAGCTACGAATTACCCATCGGGCACCCCGACGAATTGCAGTTGAATGAAGACGGTGCCCTGCATGTGCAGCTAAACGTCAGCAACCTGCAGCTGCAGGAAACGGAAAACATCAAGCTGAAGGAAATTGACCGTTCATGGAAGATGGACTTCATCCGACTGGAATTGTACGGTCGCACGGCCGAACGCCCGACCATGACAAGGTAGAATGAATGAAAGCGGACGAACCGGTCGTCATCGCCAGCGGGCTGACCAAACAATACGGTGAATTCACTGCACTGGACAATTTGTCGCTGCAGGTCAATCGAGGTCAGGTCCTGGGCTTTATCGGCCCCAACGGAGCCGGTAAGACCACAACGATCAGCATCCTGGTGGGGTTGTCTCGCCCAACCAGTGGCACGGCCAGCATCGCGGGTGCAGATTGCGTGCGTGACACGCAGCGGATCAAACAACTTGTGGGTTTCATGCCCGATACCTTCGGAGCGTATGACAACATGCGTGTCCGCGAGTACCTGGACTTCTTTGGAGCCGCCTATGGCCTGCGGCGTAAGGAACGCAGAAAGCGGATTGCTGAAGTACTGGAAATCACCAACGCAACATGGATGCAGGATCGTTTCGTCGATGCGCTCAGCCACGGCATGAAGCAACGCGTTGGCATCGCGAGAATCCTGCTGCACGATCCTCAGGTGTTGATTCTGGACGAACCTGCAAACGGACTGGATCCGGCGGCCAGAATCGAAATGCGAGAATTACTGCTGCGTCTGGCGGAGGCAGGCAAGACTCTGATCGTGACCAGCCATATCCTGCCTGAACTGGCCCGCATCTGTAACATCGTAGCCATCATTACAAACGGCAAGCTGCGCGCGTTCGGCACGGTCGACGAAATTATGGCGACGGTCAATCAGGAACGCATGGTCGAAGTGCAACTGGGCAAAGCGGATCAACTGGTGGCAGCATGCAACATCGTTGCCAACTTCAATGGCGACAGCGACAAGGTGTCGGGATCCGAAACGGAAAAGATGGTGAGGTTTCGCACGTCTCGTCCGGAGGACGAACTTGGCGACCTGGTTGAGCAGCTTGTATCCGCCGGAATTCGTGTAACACAGTTTCGAGAAGTTCCCACTGATCTGGAAGACGCGTTTCTGTCCGTGACGGCCAAAGACAGTGAAAGCGACGCAGGGAAGCCGATTAAATCGGCTACCAAGTCAATTGAGCAGGACGATGCGGTCGCAGCGGGAGAGACAACGTGAACGCAATTCTGGAGCGTGAGCTGTTGAGTCTGCTGAGGTCTCGCAAGGCGTTTGCCATTCAGGCCACCGTCGCTTTGTTCTGCGGGCTGCTGATTGTCCTGCGCTGGCCCGAAGGTGCTCGGGTGGACATGGCGGGAGCACGATCACGCGAGGTCTTTGCGTTGTTCGGCTACGGCCTGCTGGCGTGTCTGGTGCTGCTGGCACCGGTCTTCCCCGCCACAAACATTGTTCGTGAAAAGCAACAGGGAACTCTGCTACTGCTGCTGCATTCGCCGCTGAGCCCCGTGACGATCTACTTTGGCAAACTGATCGCGACGTTGGGCTTTGTCCTCGTGCTGATGGCACTCAGCCTGCCAGCTGCTGCCGCCTGTCACGCCATGGGCGGAGTTTCTCTGTGGGGTGAACTCACGGCGTTGTACAGTGTTTTAGTCGTGGTGGCGATCCAATATGGAACGCTTGGGCTATTCATCAGCAGTCGAGCCCGGTCGACGGATGCCGCATTGCGCGCTACCTACGGCTTTGTACTGCTGCTGTCCGGAGTCGTTGTCGTACCCTACATGTTCCTGCAGGGCACTGAAGGGCCACTCGCCGCGGTCGCCGCGAAACTGCGATTCGTTTCGCCACTTCCTGCCGTTATGGAATTGCTTGGCCATCGTGATGTCGGTCAGCGTGGTCTGACCGGCGGTACCGGTGCCCCGATGTATTACATTCTGCTGGCGTCCATCAGTATTGTTGTCTTTGCCGTGGCCACGATCCGCCGGTTGCATCATGGCATCTTCGATCAGGCCCGATCACCGGGCGTCGTTACCGACGAACGCACGGGAATTCAACGATTTGCGCGTCGGCTGCTGTTCATTGTCGATCCTCAGCGACGCAAGGCTGAAATCGGCCCGTTCACGAACCCTGTCATGGTCAAAGAATTTCGCTGTCGACAATTCGGACGTTTGCACTGGTTGCTACGTCTGATCGCCGCTTGCGCGTTGACTTCTCTGGTGTTGACGTACGCGACGACTCTTGGCTCGGCCGACTGGGGTGTGGAAATGATCGGCGGCATCATCGTCGTCATGCAGGTCCTGTTAATCGTACTGATTACGCCCGGACTGGCAGGTGGTTTGATCAGTGGCGAACACGAAAGCGGCAGCTGGAAACTGCTGAGAATGACGCCACTCAGCGCAAGCGTCATCCTGCGCGGCAAGCTGTTAAGCGTCACGTGGACCATGATCCTGATTCTTTGTGCAACGTTGCCCGGTTATCTGGTCATGATGCGAATCAATCCGCTAATCACGGAACAGGTTCGGCAGGTCGTCATCAGTCTCGTTCTGACGGCGATCTTCGCGATCATGCTCAGCGCCACGGTCAGCAGTTTCTTCCGCCGCTCCGCTCCTGCCACAGTAACTGCGTATGTCCTGCTGCTGCTGGTGTGTCTGGGGCCGATGCTGATCTGGCTTGGTCGTGATGCGCCATTCGGACATTCCACGGTCAATGCCGCACTGCTCATCAACCCCATGGCCGCGGCGCTTAGCGTGATCAAAACACCTGGATTTGCCAACTACCAACTCGTACCAGCCAACTGGTGGATCATGGGGATCGCCTCGCTGGTACTCTTCGCAGTACTGACGGCTAGAATTCGCATGTTGATACGCGCCCACTGAATGAAGCCGCCAGCAAATCCGTTCCCTGACGACGGACGTTTAAAGATGATTTCTAATACGACCTGCCGACGTGGATTCGTCGCCTGCCTGTGTCTGACTGCGGCGCTGGCCAACGTACATGCCGGCGTACCGCGGCTGTATTCCATCATGGATCACGAACCAGATCTGCCCACACAGACAGTTGTGAGGCACGTGCCCGCGCATTGGAAACAGTTGTGGCTGGAAGCACTGGCTGGCCCCGAAGACGATCTGCGACGCGAGGCTGCCGCTGCTATTCTGCGGGAGCATCAAAAGGGTTGCCCCGACCTGGACGACATGGACGAAAGCCTCATGGAAGCACTTGACCTGTCCCGTCATCCTGCCGCACGGTTGACGATCGCTCAGGCCTTGATGGAATTAAATGTGCGCACGTCGGCACCGCAGTTATTTGAACTCGCACAGGACAGCGGCAACGACGGGGCAATGATGATTGAACCGACTCTGGGTCACTGGGACCACAAACCGTCGCGTGAAATGTGGCTGTCGAGACTGTCCGAGCCACAGTCGACGCCGTTGCGCCGTTTGCTGCTGGCTATCGAAGGTGTCGGCATCGTTGAGGAAAAACGTGCGGTCCGGCATCTGCAAAAACTGGTGTTCGATGACGCCGTCGCACCTGAAATTCGTCTGCCGGCAGCACGGGTACTGGGAGAATTAGTGGCCGCAGGACTCACAACAGACGCTCGCCAACTGGCGGCAGATAAATCGCCACGGGGAATGATTAATCGCCTTATCGCCGCGAGTTTGCTGTCGACTCATCTCGGCGATGCCCCACAGCAATTGCTGTTGCAACTTGCCATCGACGACCAGCCAGCGGTGGCCGCAGTTGCTCTTCGTCGACTGTTGCAGATTGATCCGGAACTTGTCAAACCACTGGTTCCTCGGTTGCTGCTTAATCGTGATTCCATCGTTCGTCAACTGGCTGCCCGTTCACTGGTCGAACGCGCGACTGTCGATGTGATCGTGACACTGGGACAGTTGCTGGATGATGTCCACCCCGAAGTGCGTGAATACGTTCGCGAATCCATGCGTGAGCTCGCACAACTTCCCGAGTTCGATGAGATCATTCGCAACAAAGCGATGGAGATTCTGGAATCGAAAAGCTGGCGAGAGCTGGAACAGGCGACACGACTGCTGGGGGAACTCGATCACAAACCAGCCGCTGTTCAACTGGTCGAACTGCTGTACTTCGACAGGGCAGAAGTACACGTGACGGCGGCATGGTCGTTACATCAACTGGCCGTTCCCGAAACGTTGCCGGGGATGCTTGTCTTCACACGAAGCGTCACCGACAGGTATGCGGCTGATCCAGCAGCCAGCAAGGGCGAAAGACTGAGTGCAGGGCACGATGCCTGTCTCTCTCACCTGTTTCAGGCATTCGGACTGATGAAGTATGGCGAGCCGGAAGATGTTCTGTTGAAGTTTGTACCGCGACGATACGACCTCGGTCCGCGCTCTCGAGGCGCCGCCATCTGGGCTCTGGGGTACCTGCACGAAAACGATCCACAGCCTGGCCTGATGAAAATGTTTGGCCAACGCGTTGCGGACGACGGAGATATACCGTACCCCGAGCCAGTGGAAGTCCGAACAAATGCGGCAACCAGTCTTGGCAGAATGAATGCCGCCCCCGCTCTCAAGCCTCTCCGCCACGTCTATGGCAGAAATCCGCCTGGAGATCGCATTCGCGAAGCGTGCGGCTGGGCCATCGAGCGAATTATCGGCGAAGATCTACCTGACCCGGAAACAAGGCGAGTGTCGCCACCAAACGCCTTTCTGCGGCCGATTGATCCCTGAACACTACGTAAGCACATCCTGCACAACGTTTCCGTGCACATCCGTCAGACGATAGTCCCGGCCCTGAAATCGGTACGTCAGCCGCTCGTGATCGATGCCCAGTAGATGCAGCATTGTTGCGTGCAGATCGTGAACGTGCACAGGGTCGCGCACGACGTTGTAGGAATAGTCATCGGTTTCGCCATGAGTTGTGCCGGGTTTGATTCCACCACCTGTCAGAAAAATTGTGAAACATCGCGGATGATGATCACGTCCCCATGTTCCGGCCGAAAAATCACCCTGCACGAAAACTGTCCGTCCAAATTCACCGCCCCATATGACCAGCGTATCGTCGAGCAGTCCGCGTTGTTTCAAATCCCGAATCAGCGCAGCGGTCGGCTGATCGACATCGCGACACTGCATGGAAATGTCACGGATCAGGTCAGTGTGCTGGTCCCAGCCCATG
>JBDONA010000810.1:0-5573 GCA_039831575.1 Fuerstiella sp.
GTCTGCTGGCCATTGTCGGCGGGTGTTATGCTGTCTTCGGAGGCCTGAAGGCGGTGGCCGTTTCGGATACCGTCAACGGCATTGGCCTTGTGATCGGAGGGCTTTTGATTCCGATTCTGGGCCTCAGTTACATCGGCGGCGGCAGCATGACGTCCGGAGTAACACTGCTGACGGAAACGTATCCGGAACGACTGTCTTCGCTGGGCGACCGCAGTTCGGATATTCCGTGGGAGACACTACTGACGGGCATGACTCTGATCACGACCTATTACTGGTGTACCAATCAGGGCATTGTACAGCGCACGCTGGCATCAAAAAACCTGGCCGAAGGACAAAAGGGAGTTCTATTCGCCGCATTCATGAAGCTGGCCGGCCCCCTGTATCTGGTTCTGCCGGGAATCATTGCCTGGCACATCGCCTTTGGAACAGACGAAGCACCGCCGCTGGGTGCCGATGCCGCATACGGCTATCTGGTCAATCTGGTCTTACCGGGATGGGCCATTGGATTCTTCGCCGCCACAATCTTTGGAGCAATCCTCAGTTCTTTCAACAGCTTCCTGAACAGCGGCTGCACACTGTTCAGCATTGACCTGTACAAAGGTGTCATCAACAAAGAAGCAAAGGACAGTGAGGTCGTGCAGACGGGCAAGTTGTTCGGAATCATTATGGTTCCGGTCAGTGTCGTGCTGGCTTTGGTGCTTTCGCCGTTCGCCGAAACCGGTTTGTTTAATCTGATGAAAAATATTGCTGCCGTGTTGAACATCCCATTGCTGGCGATCGTGTTCATGGGCATTGTCAGCAAAAGAACGCCAGCGGCAGCTGCGAATTTCGCGCTATTGGCCGGTATCATCTTTCAGTCAGTCTTTGGAATCGCCATGGGCAATACGCTGTTTGGCATTGAAATGCACTGGCTTCATCTGGCGGCCGTCAACTTTTTTCTACTTGTCGCTTTGATGACGGCCGTGCGATTCATCAACCCACTTCCGGAGCCCTTTGTGCAGAAGTATTCAGAGGACGTCGACATCACTCCATGGGCACTCGCGAAACCACTGGGGCTGACAATTGTGGTCCTGATCACCGCTATGTATCTGGGCATGTGGGCGAAATTCGGCATTACACCGGGCGCCCAACTGGCCGCGGAATACGATCAACTGCATCCACCAGCGGCAGCAGCAGCAGCGGATTAGATCGGCAGAGCCGGTTCCTGCCGACCACGACAGCTGATGGGGCTGCTCAGCGAGCAGCGCCGACAGACGCTGCTGCCCCACTCGCTGCCGCGTCAAGCTGGTATTTCGGTCCTTGCCAAGTGGGCTTCCGGACACGTTTTCGCCTTCGTTTAACCGCGTGGGCAGCGGGCCGCGCTCTCGGTGTTGAACGCCGTACACGGTGGACGCTGGTGTTGTGTGTGACTCAGTCGCGGGAGGGAGCGCGGCCCGATGGGCAACGCGGTTAAACGAGAAACTCTGCCCGTTGTTTGATTACGCTCACCGCTTCACAACAAATCGCAACCCCACTCGCTGCCGCGTCGGGTGTTAACGAAAGGGTCGGGAGTCTTTTTCGGACGAGGCCCCGTGTGTTGTTATCATCGTTAATCCGAAAAAGACTCCCGACCCTCTTGCGCAGTCATGACGCAGTCAACACGACCTAGTTCTCAGCCCGTATCGGGGCGAACTTGATGCGGCTGATATAGCGAACCATTTTGCCATCCACCATCCTGCCGGAACACGCACTGATGGCGTCGATAATGTTCTCGTAATTCAGGCCAAAATCAGGGTCGATTTCGACTTCCTGTTTGTCCAGAGCGTCAGGTCCGGCCGCCTTCAATGCATTGACGGATTTCAGGATCTCCAGATTCAGCCGTTGAAAGGCGGTCTCATCGTTACCCATTGGCTGACCGTTGTAGAACAGCTGAGACAGCGCACCAGTGGCAGGGTCGGCTTCCATGCGTACCTTAAACGGAGGCAGATCGGGATCATTCACAGATGTCGATTCCGTAGCAGCCAGTGGCATGTTGATGTCAAAGTTGCCTTCGGGTTCAATGATCTTCAGCGTCAGCATGAAGAAAATCAACAGCTGGAAAACCACGTCAATCATGGGTGCCATCTGTATCTCGATTTTTTCGCCGCCTTCGTTGCGGTTGCGAATCTTCATGGACCAACCTTCTGCGTTGCCTTGAGTGCGAACCGTTGAAACTCAATTCCCTCTTCCTGGCATTTCTGGATCAGGGTCTGAACCAGGCCGGATGGCACCTCCCTGTCTGCTCGAATCTCCACAGTAACGTCCTCCACGGGAGTGCCGATTGTCCTGTAAAATTCAGCTTCATACCGCAGACGATTTGAACTGTTGGCCACTTCGATGCGCTCATCGCCGAAGAAGATATAGGGCGTCTGGTCGATGATCTCGCCCTCTTTGTTCTTGTCGAACCCCAGGTTCAGTGTGAAGGCGTCGTCACGTTTCACTTCCGGTGGCTTGGCCAGCTGATTCTTCGGCAAAGTCACGCGTTCGTCGGCCTGTTGCTGCTCGAAGTTTGAAATCACCATAAAAAAGGCAATCAACTGGAACACGATATCGATCATAGGTGTCATGTCGACATCGGGAGCATTGGAGCCGGATGACTTGATTTTCATAAAAATGATACTCCGGTCTCAAGGCCCGACAGAGGGCACAGACTCACGTTCGCGAACAGCCGGCACCGTGGCCGGGCGCTGAAGGTATCCCTGCTGGATCAAAACAGGCGTCGCTAGGCAGGCTTCGTGCCCGATCCACTGGCTCCACCCTTGCCAACGGCTGCACCCTTGCCAACGGCTGCAAAACGACTCATCAGGCCTTCGCTCACCATGCCGATTTCCAGAACCAATCGCTGAATGCGATTCTTCAGGATGCTGTAGAACACCATCGCAGGAATGGCGATACCCAGACCAATCAGCGTGGTGAATAGTGCCGTGGAAATACCTTCGGCCAGCTCACTTGGTTTCGGTGAAACCGCCGACGACGCAATCTTGTCGAACGACGCGATCATGCCCTGAACGGTTCCCATCAGTCCCAGCATCGGAGCCACCGTGCCAATGAGTGCCAGGAAACTGAGCCGATGTTCGAGCGCCATATTTTCGTCTTCGCCAGCTTCCTGCATGCCTTCCACGGCTTCAGGGTAGCCCCGGCTGAGTCGTCCCATGCCGGACGCGAGGACACGGGCCACGAAGGAATCGTCGTTACGAGCGATTTCGTAAGCTCCCTGAAAGTCCTTGCCGTTCAGTTTCTGTTCGAACTCTTCCACAAAGTCGTTCGGCAACAGAACGTCACGGCGAACCTGCAACAGATTCATCATGATCAGGGCCACCATCACAAAGGACAAGGCCGCAAAGATCAGCATCCAGAACCAACCCAGTGCATCAATCATCCAGGTCAGAAAGTTTCGGCTTTGGACCGGGGCATCCGCTTCGGGTTTCGCACCATCGGCATCGGCCGGAGCAGGCTCTGCTGCAGCCGGTTCGTCGTCCTGAGCCACCGCGGACGGCGACAGTCCGGCGAGCGGAATCGCCGAGAACGCAACGGTCAGTGCCAGCAGAAATGTCCCCCAGTTCCGCAGGGATCGTTGCCACGATACTCGTTCAGAAAGGCTCAGCATGTTCAATTATCTCCGGAATTACAGCTTTACGCAACTCGGTCAGCGGCGACTGTGTATCAAACGATTGAAAAGAAATGTAGCCGGTCAGGTTGGCGGAGTCATCCAATTTGCCCTTCCTGCCGCAAATGTCTTGTGATTTTCCGCTCGCGAAATCGACATAATGAGAATTTCCGGTGGCAGGGCTCCCGGACTCAATGCAGCGGCTGGAATCACGAACCCTCCCGGACGTTGCCTCGCGTGCGAATCGACTTAACCGCCACTCTGTTTGGCCCACTGACTGTTTGGGTAGCGTTCGGCCAGTCGTGCGGAGGCATCGTCGGCACGATCCTCGTGACCACCGGGTCCCCAGAGCTGCGACAGTCGCAGCAGTGCCTCAGCATGCTGAGCGGGCTCGCTGGGATACAGAACATCGACGTGCAGATAGGCCATCAATGCCGCTTTTCCCTGATTCTTCTGGCGTAGACAATCACCCTTTCGGACCCATGCTTCCGCCAAAGTACGAGTTTCGGTGGGCGGTGCTTTCCTGATGACCTCATCCAGAGTCCTGATGGAATCATCCAGACTGTTCTGCTGTTTCAGACACATCGCTCGTCCCAGCAGTCCGTCATACATGGCACCGGTGGCCGATGCGTCACCCTGACTTTTTTGAATCACATCGTCAAAAGACTGCAGGGCACCTGCAGCATCACCGGCCACCAGCAGCAGTTGTCCCAGATCAACGCCGGCCTGCAACTGAAACCCCTTGACGGAAGACGCCTGCACTTCAGCGAGCAACAATTTCCCGGCATCCGTTTCTCCTTTGAGAGCGTGGATTGACGCCT
This sequence comes from Fuerstiella sp., assembly GCA_039831575.1. Classification (GTDB taxonomy): domain Bacteria; phylum Planctomycetota; class Planctomycetia; order Planctomycetales; family Planctomycetaceae; genus Fuerstiella. Next base: position 4,447 of record JBDONA010000810.1, read on the forward strand.
GCAATAACGTAGCTTCCAGATAGCGAAAGTTGTTCTTGTTGCCAATGCGAAACTTCTGCAGCGATTCTCTTGCCGCATCAACTTTTGATGAATCGGTCAGAGCCTGCTTACCCACGACGCGCGCGATCAGGTATTCCAGATCCGCCTTCAGCCGCTTGTCACCGCCGGTGTATTCACTCTGCACTTCCTTGAAGCGGCTCAAAGCCAAATCCAGAGATCCGTTGCGTTCGTTGGAGCGGGCCGCGTTGAGATCCAGCGGTTCTTTGTCAAAACGAACGTCCTTCAGGTCCGCCACGGAAATTGGTATTTCTTCGCCGTTCGTTCGTTTCAGCACAATCTCATTCTGGCTCATCCGGATGATTTCACCACGCAGCTGAATGTTGTCACTGCGGCGTGTCACAATGTCGACCGCAAATACAGACTGTGCCGCCACGGCAACCAAAAGAGTGGCCGACAGCGTCGTTTTGAAATTGTAGAAAACTTTATCCATCTCGAAACGCCTTGTTGTTTCTTGAAACTGCGTTGAACCTGTTGTTTGGGCCGCCACCGAACGACTTACTCTGCCGGCGGCGGTGGCGGTGGCGGACGCTTCCTGACCTCTTTCTTTGGTGCGGCCGCGGAATCCGGAGCGGCTGTCTTCCTGACTTGTTTGGCGACGCGATTCTTTGGTGTGGCTGTGGCCTCGTCTTCACCCTTTGCGGCGGCAGCTGCGGCAGCCCGCGCCTTTGCCGCTTTGGCGGCTTTCCACTTCACGGCTTCTTCCGGCGTCAACACCCGCTTCTTTTTGACCGGACGCTGCGGCGAATCTGCCGAGGCCTGTTTGCCCTCTTTCGAGGCAACTTTCCTCCTGCGCGGTGGTGCAGCCACGGCTGCCGACGTCGCAGCACCGGCCGCTTCCAGTCCACCAAAGTCGGGCATACCGCCAGTGCCGCCATCCCCGGCACCAAGTGGAGGAGTGAAGGAAACACCCCCTGGCTGAACACTCGGACGTCGCCGCTGCTGCGGCTTACTCATCAGTTTATAAAAGCCAAAACCGCCACCCGCCGCCAGTGCCAGCAATACCGCCACCACAATCAGGTTGGTTCCTTCAGTTGGCGGTGCGTCCGCGGTGGCTGGCTCCTGCTGTT
>JBDONA010001019.1:0-5549 GCA_039831575.1 Fuerstiella sp.
CGTCGACCGCCTCGTCGAGTCGTTCGGGAAACAGAACCTGTTGATCACGCGCCTGTTTGACTTTGGCAAAATTCATCAAAAACCTCCTGAGACCCCGATCCTCCCAAAAAAACAAACCTCACGCCAGACCTGATTGCCCATTAAATCGACAGGCCGGTAAGCCGTGGGCTACGTGCTTTCGCCACTTCGTGGCTAACCAGATTTGTGGAAACCGGTCCTACAGAGAAACGTGACTGTCAACAGGATGTCGTCAACGGCTCTGATGCCTTAACAGCGCCATTAGCACACGGAACACGCATTGGTGGAATTCGATCGAGATTGGGACGACCTGCCGGTTGCCGAGCTGCATCAGCTCGACGCAGTGTGCGATCGTTTCGAGCAGCTGCTGGCTCAGGATCCCGCAACTCGCATCGAACCGTTCATTGCCGATCTGCCCGAAGCGCAGCAGCGGCTGGTGGTGCTTGAGCTGGTACAACTGAAGGTCGAACGACAACACGTTGATGGTCAGGTTCCCACGGCCGATGACTACGCCCGACGATTCCCACAATGGGCTGAGGAATTGTATTCGCTGGTGAAGCTGCGTGTCGAAGATCTTGATCATGCCAGCATGGCCGCTGCCGCGCCCGAAACTGTCACCCAGCCCTCTCTTGCCGACACATGGCGCAGTGGGATGACGGAGCGTGCCAGTTTGGCGGACGAATGGCGCAAGTCCACGTCGGGGCGACCGCTGGCCGATTTGCCTGCCGACGGAGTGCTGGGACAATATCATCTGCGGTCCGTGATCGGGCGAGGCGGCATGGGGCTGGTAGTGCGAGCACACGACACACGGCTCGGTCGCGACGTGGCGATTAAGGTCCTGGCCAGCGAACTTTTTCACGATGCCACGGCCCATGAGCGTTTCCTGCGCGAGGCTCAGGCGGTCGCGATCATCCAGCACAACAACGTGGTCACAATCTACGGCGTCGAAGAAATCGACGGTATTCCGTTCTTGGCGATGGAGTTGGTTGATGGCATAACGCTGGAGCACTATCTGCGGGACAGTGAAAAGCCATCGCCGAGCGAAGTCGTCAGCCTTGCCCGCCAGATCGCGCTGGGACTGGCCGCGGCTCACAAACAGGGGCTTGTCCACCGCGACATCAAACCCGCGAACATCCTGCTGGAAAAGATCGACGACCAGGAAAGCGGCGTGCGGCCGCTGTCGACATGGCATGTGAAAATCACAGACTTCGGACTGGCACGGGTGGCAGCCACATCGCAGTTGACCAGTTCCGGATTAATTGCGGGGACACCGCAGTATATGTCGCCCGAGCAGGCCAACGGCCATGAGCTTGACTTTCGGTCTGACCTGTTCAGTCTGGGCAGTGTGATGTACGCGATGAGTGCCGGTCGAGCAGCATTTTCGGCAGAATCGGCCGTTGCCATTCTGCGACAGGTAGCCGACATGCCCGCCCTCTCGCTAACCGAAGTGAGTCCCGAGACTCCCGACTGGCTGGTTGCCGTCATTGAAAAGCTGATGTCGAAGTCGCCGAACGACCGGATTCAATCGGCCGCCGAAGTCGCGGAAGTGCTCGGCCGTCATGAACTCGATTTGCAGAACGGGATAACACCGTCAACCTCGGCAGCAGGTTCCAACAACGTGCCGCAGCTCCGTCGTCCGCGAGCACTGGTGCCGGTTGCCCTGGCGATCATCGGCGTGATAACAGCTGGCGTCGCGATGAAACTCAGTGACGTTCCGTCGGGTGAGTCTCTGATGGGGAGCAGCGAGCAGGAACTCAAGACGGCAGCGACGATCCTCAGTGACGATTTCGATACGCAGGTCACGGTTCTCGACAACACGCTGACCGTTACAGACATGAATGGTGGCAGGTCTGATAACAATCTGTCAATCAGCTTCTCGGGTGGTAATTACACGATCACGGACAGCAGCGGTCTAACGCTCGATGCGGCGTCAATTGCCGGTTCGAGTGGAAGTGACACAGACACAGTGACGATCCCACAAAGTGGCATCGACGCCATCCACGTGATCACACGTGCCGGCAATGATACGATCACGGTGAACTCACTCGACCTGAACGTCAGCGTGGCGATCGACGGCGGCGACGATACGGACACGGTCACGTGGAATAACACCAGCCAGATCAGCGACGTGGACCTGACTGCCGATGCGATCCTCATCAACACCGCGATCGATTCCGCGGGCGGCGACGTGAATCTGACCGCGGATGCCGGAATCAATCTGGCTACGGAAAACTCCGGCATCACCACCAGTGGCACGGGTGATGTTTCACTGACAACTACGCGTGACATCATCATGGCGAGCGGCTCGAGTATCACGACTGCGGACGGTGACATCACGCTGAATGCCAATCGACAGGCTTCTCAGTCTTTGGGCCCCTTTCGCGGAATCCTGATGGAAGACAGTTTGGTTCACGCCACGGGTTCCGGCAATATCATCATGAATGGTCGCGGTGCGGTGGGTGGAATCTCCAGGTGTGGCATTTCGGTTATCCGCTCGACGGTTCAGACAAACACTGGATCAATCAAGCTGAATGGCATCGGCAGCACAAACTCTGGAGTTCAGAATAACGGCGTTCAAGTGCATGGAGACGCCGTGGTGGAAAGCACCGGCGGTGGCTCGATCGATATCACCGGGGCGGCCGGTACGGCAGGTTATGGTGTACGGGTCCTGTTCAACGGGGTGGTGCGCACGACTGACACAGGAGCCATCACACTCACGGGAACCGGCGGTGCCGGGACTGGTCCATTCAATCACGGCGTGGCGATCGATGTTGGAACCACGGGCAACGGTGCGGCCGTAACGAATAACGGTTCCGGTACAATCACGATCAATGCCACGGCCGGCGCGAACGCCGCAGCATTCTTTATGGGCCGCGGCGGCACCAATCGGCTGGGCTTCGACGGTACGAACGCTTACTTGGGTCACATCATCGTCCGTGCAGACTGGATGGACATCAGCGACGCGATTATCCAGACCACAAACACCGTCAACCTGCGGCAGAAAACGGGCGGCATGCTGACTGATCCTGGAGGCGCCGATGCAGCCAGCCAGCTGGGCCTGACCGATGCTGCACTGGGTCAGATTTCCGCTGGCACACTCAACATTGGTAATGCCAACCAAGCGCCATCACCGGCTATCGCACCGTTCGACGCCGAGCAGGCGAACGCCCATCAGGTTGAGTGGGCGAAGCACATCGGAGTTCCGGTCGAGTACACCAACAGTATCGGCATGAAGTTTCGCCTGATTCCCCCAGGTGAATTCATAATGGGGGCAACGCAGACAGAAATGGAAGAGGCGTTGCCATTCGCCTTTGACGACAACTGGATAGCGGTTATCAGAAGCGAAGCACCACAACACAAGGTCATGCTGACACAGCCATTCTATTTGGGTGTGTATGAAGTGACTCAGGTTGAATACCTGCAGGTTATGGAAACAAACCCTTCCAGCTTTGCGGCGGAAGGACTTTTCAATGACGTGGTCGCGGGGCTATTAACGACCGAGTTCCCCGTTGATTCGGTAAGTTGGCACCAGGCGGCGGAGTTTTGTGCCAGACTGAGTCAGCAGGAAGAGCTGGCCCCGGCCTGCATCCGCAATGGCGACACGTTTGAGTTCGCCAGCGGCACGGGCTATCGGCTGCCGACGGAGGCCCAATGGGAATTCTCGTGCCGGGCGGGAACAACGACCCGATTCTGGATTGGCGACACAAATGAAGATCTCGGGGATGTCGCGTGGTTCCTCGCGAATTCCGAACACCAAACGCATCCTGTGGGGAAACTGCGGTCAAATCCCTTCGGTCTGTACGACATGCACGGCAATGTCTGGGAATGGGTTCACGACCCCGTGTCACCGGGAATCGATCCTGTCACCAAAGATCTCGCGAATCCTCCGCGCATTCTCCGTGGCGGACTCTGGGCCAATCCTGCTGCGCTCGGCCGATCCGCGTCCCGTACCCTGCACGACTCGGTGGTCAATCTCAATCAGACCGGCTTCCGGGTGTCGTTACCTGTCGATGCGGTGACGCAGGCCCTGATGTCAGCGAGTTCCGAAAAACGATCGTCCAGTGATGGCGTGCAAACGGCGACCACTGACGCTCCGTAACCGGCCATCGCACCTTTCGATGCTCGGCAGTAATTCCGACTGCGATGGATCGTCGGAGTGAGGCATGAGTGGAACTCCGGGGCTTCCTTCGCAGGCTCAGTCAAGCCTCCGGCCACCCGGAGGACTCCACTACATTCCACGACAACACTTCAAACCATCCACTACGGTTGCAAACCGCACGCTGACTTCAGGACAATACGGCGCGACGAGTTCACGTTCGCGTTTCATCGCCAGGAGCATCGAGTGCGAAATTTCATGCCCATCATCTGTCTGGGTTTGGTGAGTGCCTGTTGTCTGAATATCGTTGTGGCTGAACCGCCGGAACGGTTGTTCAGAGCCGGTGCGGCAGCGAGCAACATCACGCCCCCGCTGGGCGAGCTGGTTGTGGGCGGATGGACTCCGATACCGGCGAAGCATATCCACGACGAATTGTTCGCCCGCTGTCTGGTGCTGGATGATGGCACCACGAAACTGGCGATCGTGCTGTGTGACAACGTCGGCATTCCTCGCGAAGTTTTTGACGCGGCAAAGAAACAGGTGCATGCGGCAACTGGTCTGCCCGCGTCTCATCTGCTCATGGCGTCGACTCATACGCATTCCGCGACCACGGCCCGGGGCCCCAGCAAAGTCATCTGGGAAGATGAACTGACGGACTACCAGAAGTTCCTGGCTAACCGCATTTCCGATGGTGTGCGTCGTGCACTGAATCAGCTAGAGCCAGCGAAGATCGGCTGGGGGTCGGTCGACGAGCCGTCGGAAGTTTTCAATCGGCGGTGGCATGTGACCGACCCAGCCATGCGGACCAATCCGTTTGGCGGCGTGGACAAAGTTCGTATGAATCCGCCACGTGGCAATGCAGCGCTGGTACGTCCCGCCGGGCCAATTGATCCGGAAGTCAGCTTTATCTCTGTGCAGAGTACGGACGGTCGACCCATCGCTTTGCTGGCGAATTACTCGCTGCACTACGTCGGTGGGGTAAATTCCGGTGAGGTGTCGGGCGACTACTTCGGATACTTTTCGAAGTTCATCCAGGACAAGCTGGGAGCTGGTGACCAGACCATTCCGTTTGTGGGCATCATGTCCAATGGCACCAGTGGTGACATCAACAACATCAACTTCACGCAGAAGAATGCACCCCGAAAAGAACGCTATCAGAAGATGCAGGAGGTCGCAAAAAAAGTAGCCGACCGCGTCTACGATGCTCATCAATCGATCCGGTTTCAGTCCTGGGTATCGCTGGGGGCACAGCACAGGGACCTGACTTTGCGGGTTCGCACACCAACTCAGCAGATCATCGATCACTTCGCGAAGATCACCGCAGCAAAAGGTCAGTCTGCTACCAGTCACAGACGCGAACTGATCTACGCGGACCGAATCGCCAAACTGCAGAATGCTCCGGACACCATCGACGTGGCCCTGCAGGTGTTTCGCA
>JBDONA010000891.1:0-24448 GCA_039831575.1 Fuerstiella sp.
AATTCCAGGAACGTGCGTCATGCTGCACGATGGAATCCGGCGGGCAGTACACAAGCTATACGATTCCACGCACCGTGGGAAATCGTCAGTCAGCCGAAAGCAATTGTTTCACGGCCTTTGAAAAGGCACACGCCCGGCCTTCGCTCCCGGCACGCCAGCGTTCTATTGGGCCACGGATGTGCACAGATTGGCACAGATAAAATGAGTCGCCTGGCCGCCATCCGTTAAACTCCGTGTTTATCCGTGGCTCATTTATTTCGACATATCACAGGTCCATGGTGGTTGCTCAAGTCCCACGATCGGTGGGTCAAACATGGCACGCCAGAGATCATGCGGGGCCTGTGGTGTCGGCTGCGAACAGCGGAAGACAGGACAGCAGCAACCAGGTGCCGACCAGGACCAGGGCGACGAATATCCACCGTATGAATCGTTCAGCCGCCACGTCGCGGGTCAGACGTTGGCCGATGACAGTGGCCAGCACGATAAATGGTGCCGCGATCGCAAACTGGTGCAGGATGCCTTGCGTGAGCAGACCTTCGGCCCTGTGCCAAGTGAGTGTCCAGACGCTGGCCAGCAGACAATACCCCTGCAGCGATGCACGGAACTGTTGAGGTGTCCAGCGGCGCAGAGTTCCGTAAATAACCAGCGGTGGTCCGGACGTGTTGTAGGCACCACCCAGCAGCCCGGCCAGAATTCCAAACAGCGGTGCGGTCCGATCCGTTTTCAGAGAGAACCGATCCGGACGCCAAAGTGACCAGACAGCAAATCCAGCGACGACAATGCCCAGAATGGCTTTCACAATTCGATCATCGCCGCTCTGCAAAAACTGCACTCCAAAGGGAATGGCGACCAGTCCGGAAACTGTCAGCACGGCCGTGGAAGCAAATTCGATGTGCCTCCATTCACGCACCAGAATCACGACCGATATCAGCAACGCCGCCAGGGCGACCGTTGGAGCGGCCGTTGTTGGGGGCACGATCAATGCCAATAGCGGCATCGCCAGCAATGCATCTCCAAAGCCGAAGGCTCCGCGAATCAGACCAGCCAGAACGATGATCAGAATCGTCAGCACGTCAATCATTCCACAGCACCGGGGGCAATATCTGACGGTGCACTGAAGGAATTGCCATTCAGACGAATTCGCGAATTTGATGCACCTAAGGACACGGACTTCCCGCCGGCAGTCATACGAGTCACACGACAGTTGGCGATCGTGGTGTCGCTGGTGTCACGCAGCACGATTCCCGAATCGCAGTCAGACAGGATCAGAGCATTCAGCAGAAAGCCGCTGCACTGATCCAGGATCACGGCACCATCGGCCGTGGCAAACCGGTGCAGGGTGGACGACGACAGAATGCAGTCATCGCACTTCGTGAAAGAAATCGTCCCCGGTCGAACAAACTGTCGTGGATTGAACGTATTTCCGTTCACGACCACTCGCTGTGAGTTTGCCACCCGCAGATTGTGTGGTTTGGGAGCAAAGAAGTTGTTTGCGTTGATGGTGATGTCGTGAGCATACTTGACGTCGACGCTGACCGTGGTATCGCTTAATACGTTACCCGAGATGGTAACGGAATTGATTGGGTAACTCTGCTTCCCGGCCAGCCGGATATTGGCGCCGCCGGGAGCCGTTGTTTTCGCCTCAGAGCCGGAGTAGTTGGCGGAATGTTGAATTGTGCAGCCGGTGATGGACACTTCGGCAATCGACTTTAAGCGATCTCCCGGCGATCCGGAGACGTCAATCAGGATATTGGCAGTTTTGGTGGGCGTTTCGTCCGCCGGCATGTTGCCTTCAATGTCGCAGCCCGTCACCTGCAGGTTGCGCACGTTGCCGTCGCGGACCACGATGCCGCCGCTGCGGTTGTACGAGATGTGTGAGTTGGTGACGTTAATCTGGTGCAGATTGACGTCATCCAGAAACACACCGACCCCCGAGTTCTCGTAAAGATGGCAGTCGGACACGGTGACGTTGCGATTGCGTTCGACCAGATGAATACCATGACGACACCAGCGGATCGCGACCTGCGTGATCGTTGGCTCGACGGTTCTCTGTAATTCAATACCATCGGCCAATGGATGTGCGCCCAGGATTTCGATCCCCGAAATCAGCGGCATCCGTTCGTTCCACGTGGCCGGCTTAAAACTTTTGGGTGAAGCCGTCCCTTCGTGGCTACCGATGAATCGCAGCGCCGGACCGGGACCATCCATTACAAGCGTGGCCCCGCCTGTTGCTTTGACAACCGCTGCGCCGACTTTGGCCAGGTCGAAGACCAACGGTTTCGTGATGCGAAATTGCTTTGCCCCTGCCAGTACAAGACTGCCGTTGTTGCTGTCGATCTGCTGTTGCAGTTCAGACGAAACATCCGGCAGCGAATCCAGATCAGGAATCTGCTGCCGCGTACGCTCGGCCTGCGCCAGACAAACCTGATGCAACGACAGACACAGCAAACAAACCCGCATCGCCGGTGTCATAAATCTGTCCTTAGCCTTTGGAAAGTGTACGTGTCAAAAAAGTCAGCGACTTCCGTTCGCCGGATCCGCAAGAAAACAACCGGGCCTTCCGCTGGCGGCTTTCATGTGGCCTGTAGGCACCAACGCTGGATCAGACTGGCGTACAGATCAGTGCCCTGCTGAAGTTGCTTCAGGCTGACCCATTCGTCATCCGTGTGCGCCTGACGAATGTCTCCGGGGCCGAGCACGACGATATCCTTCAGTTCCGTCAAACATGAACCATCCGTTCCGTAAGCAACCGTTTGTGATGTTTCGGTGTTCGTTACGTCCAGCAGTTCAGCGACGTACGGAGACTGCGGATCTGTAAACAGCGACTCCCCCTGAAACATCATCTCAAATTCCAGACCGTGCTTCTCGGCCAGTGATCGAATCTGATCGACCAGCCCCGGAGCATCAATGGACGGCATGGTGCGAAAATAGACCGTACACACGGACTGTGCGGGCGTAATATTCAATGCGCCGGTGTGGTCATTGATGCCGATGTTCATGTTGATTGTAGCGGGCTGAAAACGGTCGTCCTGCCATGCCGGCTGACCCTCGATCTGCAGGCTCAGTTCGTGCACGTCGGATAGAAACGGAATCATAGCCATGTTGGCGTTAACGCCTTTGCCAGTGCTGGAATGAGCAGCGACGCCGTGAGACGTCACCTTCATCGCTCGACCGCCCTTGTGAGCATGCACCACCTGCAGCAACGTCGGTTCGCCGATGATGGCGCGGCATTCACGCTGCACAATATCACGATACGTTGTCGAATTGGCGGCAACATGCCTGGCCCCGATCAGTCCGATTTCTTCGTCGGCAGTAGCGACAATGTACAGCGGCGCAGTGGCGGCCTGGCTCTGTGCCGATTCAGCGGCCGCCAGCATGCACGCCAGTGATCCTTTCATATCACAGGAACCTCGACCATACAGGCGATCAACGGTTTGCAACGGTTCCCATGGTCCGCTGTCCGGGAAGCTCCACGATTCCACCGAAACAACGTCGGTATGACAGAAGTAGGCCAGCCCGCGCCCGGTGTCTGGTCCTCGGCGGCCAAGCACACAGGCCTTGATCAATCCGGCGGCGTCATTGTATTCGAGCCACTCGGTTTGAAATCCGAGAGCCTGCAGAGTTTGTTCAACCCAGCGACTCACGGCAACATTTGACGTACTGCTGACCGATGGGAACGGAATGAGCTCGTTCAGGTAATCAACACTTCTCATGTAAGTTGCTTCCTGTGTCCACTCAAGTTTGTCTCAGAAACAACTTTGTGGCACGGATTCCGGACACGGAAAATGGGGAAGTTGTATTCACGTCGTCAGTAAATGGCAGGCACGGTCGTGGAAAGCTAACATGTGATGGTATTCGTCCCGTTTGGATAACGTACCACGTTTTCTCTCACACCGACAACGACACAGAAATCTCGTTGAACGGCCGTAATTTGCCTCCAGAGTCCAGGAAATTGTTGAATCATGTCTCAGCAGGTCGCCCAGGAAATTCTCACGGAACTTGAATCCCTGAGACTGATTGACCCCCACACCCATATCAACCCACTGTCTGCGGCGTCTGAGACACTGGCGGACATCATGGGCTATCACTATTACACAGAGCTGACTCATTCTGCGGGACTGGCGAAGGATCAGATCGAAGAACCGGGGATTTCACCAAAGGAAAAGGTCGGCCGTCTGGTTCCCTGGCTGGCTACGATCGAAAACACGGCTCAGTACAGCTGGCTGCTGGAAATGTGTCAGGCTTTCTTTGACTTTACCGATGACCGCATCACAGAAAGCAATTGGGAGTCGTTGTACGATGCCTCTTTGGGCAAAATGCAGGCACCGAACTGGGAGCAGCAGGTGCTGGAACAAAGCGGACTGGATCAGGTGTATCTCACCAACGATTTCGACGATTCGCTGACGGGCTTTGACACCGCGTTCTATGTGCCCTGTCTGCGCACCGATGATCTGGTTTTCCATCTCGGCAAACCGGAGGTCAGGGAACGGTTACAGCAGTCTACGGACGTCACCCCCGGCAACTCGGCTGCCATGAAGGATGCACTCGGAAAGCTGTTTGCTCACTTCACTAAGAACAACGCTCGTGCGTGTGCGATATCGCTGCCACCATCATTTGCACCTCGGGCGGTTGATTCCGGGACGGCTGACACCGTGATTGCCAAGGTATTCTCCGGCGCAGAGTTGACAGAAAGTGAGTCGCAGTCGCTCAGCTGTTTTGTTTTCTGGAGTCTTGCGGAGCTATGCGTGGAGTACAAGCTGCCATTTGATTTGATGATTGGTGTGAATCGCCGAGTATTCGAAGCGGGCGTTTTTCAGGGGCAGGACTTATACGACAAGCGAGTGTCACTGATTCAGTACAAAGCTCTGTTTAATGCCTTCCCGCAGGTGACCTTTCCCGTATCCGTCTTGTCGGAAACCAGTAATCAGGAACTGGTCAGCTACTCGTGGATTTTTCCGAACGTCGTCACGAACGGGCATTGGTGGTACTCCAACATCCCCGTTTTCATCGAAAATGACACGCGAGCTCGGCTGCAGGCAGTGCCAAAAACCAAGCAAATCGGCTACTACAGCGACATGTATAAGTTGGAATTTGCTTTGCCGAAATTTGCGATGTACCGCCGCATTCTCTCCAAAGCACTTGCCAATGATTTTGTAGTTGATCGGGGTTGGTCGGTTGAAAAAGCGGTAGATTTGGGAAAATTGGTGCTTCGTGGCAATGTGGAATCCATTTTTGGCCCCGCATAGTGCACATCCGCTCAGTATAAAAAAACACGCCAGACGTCTTCCCGCTTGAAACAGCGAATTCCCGTCAGCCAGAGTGTCCAAACCAATGTCCAAGGGGCCCTTTGCCGAGCATCGTGCGATTGTTTTGTTTAGAATCGCCGCTAGTGCTCAGCCTGACGTGAAAACTTGTTTATTATTGCTGTCCTTTTGAGAGTCCACAGGTCCGGAGTTATTTCCCTATGCCACGTATCGTTCTGCTGAAAGAGGGTCAGGCAATTCCGTACGAACTGACGGAGTTTCCAGCCCGTTTGGGACGGCATCCGGACTGCACAGTTCAGCTTGACTCCAACATGGTGTCGCGTTTTCACGCGCAGCTCGTGAAGCAGGATGAACAAATCCTGCTGGAGGATCTGGGCAGCGGCAACGGGTCGTTTCTTAACGGAAAGCAACTTGAAGCGTCAACGCCAACGGCGCTCAAGAACGGTGACCGTATTAAACTCGGCCCCATCAAGTTTCGCTTTGAAGATGAATCGACGGCAGACGCCGACTCAAGTCGGTTTGGTATGACGACCAGCCTGGAATTCAGCGAAGACTCCAGCAGCACCATCATGGGCGCCGCGGCGGCTGGCGGCTATGGCCTGCTGGACGTACGTCCGGAAGACAAGCTGAAAGGCATCCTGCAGATCAATAAGGCGCTGGCCGGCACGGTCAAAGTCGAAAACATTACGCCCCGCATTCTGGAATCACTGTTCGAGATCTTTCCTCAGGCCGATCGTGGTTCCATCCTGATTCGGTCGTCACCAGGTGCCCCATTGGTTCCAGTGGCGCAGAAGCACCGCGACATAAACAGCGACGAAACGGTTCGACTGAGTCGCACGATTCTGGAAAAAGTGCTGGAGGAAAAGTCCGCCATTCTGTCGGCCGATGCCGCCAGTGACTCTCGATTCAGTGCCAGTGAATCCATTTCCAGCCTGACAATTCACTCGATGATGTGTGTCCCCATGCTGGACATGGACGAAAACCCGTTCGGGGTGATCAACCTGGACACACAGAATCCGATGAAGCGATTCACCGATGATGACCTCCAGCTGCTGCTGGCCGTCGCCAGTCAGGCAGCCAACGCGTATGAAAACGCCCGGCTGCTGGTCAGCTACATGGCCAAGCAGAAGCAGGACAAGGAAATGGACATCGCCATGGGGGTTCAGCGAGCTCTCCTGCCCTCGAAGTTCCCGGATGTCGAGGGCTACCAATTCTTCGCTTCTTACGATGCAGCCCAGGCTGTCGGTGGCGACTACTTCGACTGCTTCAAGATTGGTGATGACAAAGTCTGTATTTCCTTTGGCGACGTTGCCGGCAAAGGTGTCCCGGGCGCGTTAATCATGTCCAGAATATCCAGCGTGGTGCAGAACACGATGACGTTCACCGACGATGTGGCTGTCGCCATACATCGCATCAATGACCACATGTGTCACAGCATGGTTGAAGGCCGATTTGTAACGTACATCCTGGGCGTTATCGACCTGAAAACGAACATCATCACGCTCACGAACGCAGGACACATGTCCCCCGTCATTAAGAAGGCCGACGGTACCATCGAAGAATTCAGTGACGACATAATCGGCATCCCCATTGGCATCATGTCAGAATACCCATACGAAGTCGTGGAACGTCAGATTGACCCGGGCGACATCTTCACGCTGATCACGGATGGCGTTGATGAAGCGATGGATCCCGACGGCAACCTGTATTCCAAGGAACGAGCCGTCAAGTTTATTGAGGACGGGTCAACGGTGCCGGAACAACTTGGCAAAGACATGCTGGCAGACGTGCGTGCTCATGCCAATGGTCGCGCACAGAACGATGACATCACAATTATGGTCTTTGGGCGAACGGCCTGACGCGTGAATATCCGCTTGCCGCTCGTGATCAACGGATTTCCCATTCTGTCACTACCTGGATACCCAACCCAATTCTCGTACTCTGCTGCCGATAGCTGTTCAACGGAATGGATGCGGACATCGCGTTGCCACGTGGCACGATGTCGCGTGTTCGGCCGAACACAGCAACGGAAGCGGTTTATTCATTCTCGTGGACCACTCCGGCTGGTGGGCAGCCCCCCTCTCACAGGCTGGACGACCACTCCCGCAGCCACGAATCAGCGTCATACGCTGTAGTCTGACCTCGCGAACATGGCTGTTCTTCAACAAGTTTTTGGCGACCCGCCTTTGCCATGGTTTTCGGTCCTGGATGACATCACCACAATTGGCCGTCACGATGACTGCAACGTGGTTGTACCGTCTCCGGCCGTCAGTCGTTTCCACGCGCGTATTACGTGTGAAAACCATCGATTCTTCGTCGAAGACCTCAGCAGCCGCAACGGAACGTTGCTCAACGGCCAGCAGGTCCGGGAACGAACACTGTTGAACGACGGCGATCAGGTGGAATTCTCTACACTGCCCTATGTGTTCGTGACTCAGAACTCATTGTCAGAAGCTTCGGGAAGCTGGGGAGTCAGAGCAAAAGTCATCAGCGTCTCAGACACCGGCAGCGACAACGAAGATTCCATTCGACGAAAAATCGTTGCGCCGGGCGACCGCATTTCGAACAGTGACCTGGGCACAGACACTGTTCGTGAGGGGCAGGTCGTCAACAGAATGTCGATCACAGACGGAGGCGCCTGGCCGGTGCTGACGGATGCGACGCAAAAGCTGAATCATGTTCTGCGAATGGTTCACGGTCTGCGTCGAACGATTGCACGCGACGAAATAATCTCATGTGCACTGCAAAACCTGTTTGACGTATTTCAATCGGCGGAACGAATTGCGGTCGTGCTGCGAGACGAACATGGCAGGGGGATCAAAGTCGCTGCGGCTGTGTCGCGACTGCCGGACGAAGAAATTCAGATCTGCCTGCCCGTCGTACGAAGCTGCATGCAGAACACTGAAGCCATGCTGTACGTTGACCACTGGAAAGGTAATAGCTCCGGGAATGCGGAACTTGAGAACCTGACCATGCGGTCGATCATGTGTGTGCCGCTGATGGGTCTCATCGGACACAGCATCGGCGCTATCCAGATCGACAACAAGGATGCCAGACGACCCCTGGACAAAGAGAATCTTGAACAGTTGGTGGTGCTCAGCCACATCATTTCCTTTGCCATGGAGCAGGCTGCTGCCGCCGAAGCCGAAGTTGTTCGCGCTGTCATGGAAACGAACATTGCATCCGCCGAACGACTGCAATCTCAGCTTGCACCGACGGCGCCGCCAGTCGTCAGCGGCTACAGAGTGGCTCATGAACTCATCGCTGCGCCCGACAGGGTGACAGACATGATCGACTATGTCCGTTTGCCGGACGGACGAATTGCCTGTCTGCTGCTGGATGTATCGGAACGCGGACCTGAGACCACCAGCCTGATGGCCCTGCTGGCCCGATTGCTGATCGGTGCAGTCACGGAAACAGGGTCAGCGGCCGAAGCGATCCGTCAGACTGAAGAAGCCCTGCTGGAACGACTGGAAGATGTATCGGTGGTCGTTTCCATCGGTGTGATGATCCTTGATCCCCAACGTTCCACTGTGACCGTCTCAGTGGCTGGGCATTGCCCGTTGGCGTTTATCCAGATGAACCAGGTAACGGAGCTTGACAGCTCTGGTGCTGTCGGTCCGCCGTTGGGTGCCGGACGTGATTCCTGCGGCGAGTCTGAATTTCAGCTTAACGACAATGACGTGATTCTGCTGTTCAGCGATGGCATCACGAAGCTGATGTCACCGGCCAGAGAAATACTCAGCCGACCGCAGAACGTGGAACTGATCAAAGAAGCAGCCTCGGCAGATCGTATGGCCTTTGAATCCAGGCTGCGGCGACTGCTGACTTCACACCGCGGCGACGCTCCATTGGTGGATGACGTGGCATTTGTGATCGTACATCGAACCCCAATGGCGGAAACGGTCGTGAATCCGGATTCTTCGACATTGGACGCTGAGACGCAGGAAATATGAACGACGAATTTTTCTGTGCGGAACATGTTCTGGGTCCCGATGGCAGCATCGCGCGGCGCCTTTCGAACTATGAACCCCGACCCCAGCAACTGGCAATGGCGAACTCGGTCGAGCACGCGATTCATAACCGCCATCATCTTGTGGCCGAAGCCGGCACCGGTGTTGGCAAGAGTTTTGCGTATCTGGTGCCGGCCATCCTGGCGGCAGGGCAGCGTCGGAACGAGGACGACAAATGTCGCCGGATCATCGTATCCACCCATACGATCAGCCTGCAGGAACAGTTGATCGGAAACGACATTCCGTTTCTACAGGCAGTGCTTCCGGTTGAGTTTTCCGCGGTGCTGGTCAAAGGACGCAGCAATTACATCAGCCTGCGTCGGGCCGGCAAAGCCACTCAGCGCGCGGCGCAGCAGATGTTGTTCGAAATGGACGGCCAGCGGCAGTTGTCGAAGATCACTGACTGGGCACAGAAAACAACGGACGGCAGTCGGTCAGACCTCTCCTTTCAGCCGCTGGCACAGGTCTGGGACGAAGTCGCCAGTGATCACGGCGACTGCCTGGGCAAGAAATGCCCGCTGCACAACGAATGCCACTATTACAGAGCCCGCCGTCGGGTCTGGAATGCCGATTTGCTGGTCGTCAACCACGCTCTGTTCTTTTCCGATCTGGCACTGCGACGTGAAGGGGCCAGTATTCTGCCGGACTACGACACGGTCATCTTTGACGAAGCCCACACAATCGAAGCGGTGGCGGCGGACCATCTGGGGCTGAAGTTGTCCGAAGGGCAATTCAACTATCTGATGAACAAGTTGTACAACGACAGTGCCCAGCGTGGATTGTTGATCGTACATAGGCTGGACAACGCTCAGCGACAGGTGCTGAAAGTCCGTCATCTGTGTCGCGACTTCTTTCTGGCAGTCGACGACTGGTCACTACGCTTTGGTCGGAACAACGGCCGCCTGGATCGTGTGGTCGACGTGGAAAACGATGTCTCACGTGCTCTTGCGGAGCTTGCCCGAATGCTGCAAGTCCACGCCGACCGGGTTCCGGGCGAAGGCGACAAAGTCGAACTGAGAGCAGCCGCCACACGCTGCAACGGCCTTGCCGACGGACTGACCGCATGGTGCCAGCAACGGGCGGATGACGCCGTTTACTGGATTGAACGCTCAGGTGCACAAAAACAACGTCTGGTCCTGATGAGCGCCCCGATAGAGGTTGGGCCGATCCTGCGAGAGCAACTGTTC
Source organism: Fuerstiella sp. (assembly GCA_039831575.1). Taxonomy (GTDB): domain Bacteria; phylum Planctomycetota; class Planctomycetia; order Planctomycetales; family Planctomycetaceae; genus Fuerstiella. Next base: position 10,465 of record JBDONA010000891.1, read on the forward strand.
AACAAGGTCTCCAGCGTGATTCTGACCAGTGCAACTCTGGCCATCGGTACGGAGGATTTTCGGTTCTTTCGCAGCCGCATCGGTGTGACGGATGGCAAAGACGATCGGCAGGGCAGTCCGTTTGACTACGGGCGTCAGGTACGGCTGATTCTTTCGTCAAAGATGCCGGACCCGGCGGCAGAACCGCGGGCATTTCAGCAGGAGGCCTGCAAACGCATCCAACGCCATCTGCTGGAGACCGACGGCCGTGCGTTCGTACTTTTCACCAGTTACGGCATGCTGACATTCTGTGCGGAGCGACTGCAGGGCTGGCTGGCGGAACACGATCTGACGCTATATTGCCAGGGCAAAGGAATGCCTCGATCCGCCATGCTGGAACGGTTCAAAAAAGACGATCGAGCCGTCCTGTTCGGCACCGACAGTTTCTGGCAAGGGGTCGATGTTCCCGGCAACGCACTGCAGAATGTCATTATTACACGACTGCCGTTTAGTGTGCCCGATCATCCTCTGCTGGAAGCCCGTGTCGATGCCATCAAAGAACGCGGCGGCAATCCCTTTAAAGACTATCAGATCCCGGAAGCCATCATCAAACTGAAACAGGGATTCGGTCGTCTCATTCGCAGTCGTCAGGACACCGGCCGTGTAGTGATTCTGGACCCACGCGTTCTGACTAAGTTTTACGGTCGTCTGTTCCTGAAGAGTCTGCCGGAATGCCGAGTTGAAATTGACGACGGTGAATCCGTGGAACCGGTGGCGGTGGACCAGTAGCGACGTTACGGTCTGCGAATACGTCCCGTAATTTTCTGAATGGCCTCGCTCATTTCCAGGCGCGCCTTCGTAAAGCCCGCTGGCGTAGGTTCCTGGGAACGCACGTAATCGAGTACGAATTTTTCGGCTTCCATGAAGTCAGCGCAGACGTCCGGAATCTCGTTGGCAATTTCTATCGGAATCGTCGTCACCCCATTGCAGTCACCGTGCAGCAGGTCTGCCGGGTATACTGTGATGCCACCGACAACCACCGGTACGTTCACCGAAAGAATATGGCAGGAACCGTGCGAACAGCATGTCCCCGCCGTAAATGCCGGAAATCTGAGAGCCTGAACCTGGTCAAGGTCGCGGCCCGTGCCGGACGTAAGCAGACCGCTGCAACCAAAGGCCTGGTAGGTCGTACACATGACCTCACCGAACGTGGCGGCCGCCGATGGTTCATCCAGATCCTGAAAGACGATAACGGGAGGCCCCGCGATGTCGGCCAGGCCCTCCAGTTGTCGGTCAATGCTGGAATACACGTCCCCGTCACGTGGCGGTGACAGCGCCCGAAACGTCGCCGTGGATGCGAAACCCACCATCGGAGGCAATTCCGGAAAACAGGCGGTGATGGTCTTGTTCATGTACCCGCTGCTGCGGGGACGCACATTGAACAGTTCGATCACGTTGCAGACGGTGGGAGTGTCAAATTGCTGCAGCGCTGAAATCGTTTCCCTCGAAATATCCGGCATGACGGCTCCTTGCATACGTTCAATCCGACGTTGCGTTCACGGGGAAATCACCGATCACGTGAGTGTGTCGCCTTCCTGGGGGCCATGGTCCGTCAGCGTCAGGATCTCAGGCCCCGATTCTGTCATTAACACCGTATGCTCGAACTGCGCAGAAAGCGATTTATCCATCGTGCGCACGGTCCAGCCGTCGCTTTTATCCAGACGTGTTTTCCATCCGCCAATATTCAACATTGGTTCAACCGTGAAGCACGTACCGGGTTGCAGAATATCACGGTTGGAAGCAAAGTTTGGAAAGTGGGGAATGCCTGGATCCTGATGAAACTCCTGACCGATACCATGCCCCTGGTACTCACGGACGACAGAGTATCCGCCGTCCGTCGCTGACATCTGAATGGCGTGGCCAATCTGGCGGACGGTGCCACTCGGCCTGCACGCGCGGATGCCAACGAAGAGTGCTTCAAAGGTGGCCTGAACCAGTTGCCTGGCCGCTGTACTCACTTTACCAATCATGAATGTTTCTGACTGATCACCGTACCAGCCGTCAACAATTGTGGTCAGGTCGACGTTGACAATGTCACCTTCACTGAGGGGTCTTTCATTCGGTATGCCGTGACACACCACTTCGTTGACGCTGGTGCAGATCGTCTTCGGATAACCGTGATAGCCCAGACATGCCGGAGTATGCCCGTGGTCGAGCGTATATTCGTGAACAAGACGGTCCAGTTCTTCCGTCGTCGTTCCCGTCTTTACGTGGGGCCGCACAAAGTCCATGAGCTCCGCATTGAACCGGCTGGCGGCTCGCAGGCCCTCAATTTGTTCCGGATGCGTATAAAGGGGAATTTTCTTTCGCAGCGGCGACAAGCTTTTCTCTCCGAATTTGCCGCGAATAAAAGAGCAGCGTCAAGTGGAACGACGTCAATCGGAGCCACGGCCCAGCCGGTGCCTGTAAACTGCTCCATGTATTTCAGAAGTCTCGCCCCGATGATTCGCAGGCCATGGGACGATTATTGCCGGCCAGTTTGCGGTGTCAATCTTCCGCAACCCCCCATTGGGAAAAGACCGAACTGTGGGATTTCGTCGCCGGACTGGTGTCGGTTGGGCGAGTTATGTAACGGCACATGATTCGTGCGGATCTCTGAATAGACAGGCCGATATCGTGATGATCTGCCCCATATGGGCATGGGGATTGGATCGTCGTCCTCGCTGGCTGCACACGATCCCAATCCACTCCGGCCCTCACTGACTGTACAATACGCTGGATAATGACGCCTCTTGCTGAACGCGAGAGTGGCGGCAGGACATGCGTTTGGCGAAGGTGCGGACCAGTTACGCACGTTCAGATCCTGAGAATGCCCGAATCCACCATTCTCGCTGTTGGGGCTGAGTTCGTTGCTGCTCTCTTGTCAGACCCGGCGTAGCTCTGGATGATCCGCCCCGTGGGAAAAAATGCTTTCGCGTCCGGACAATCTTTCGCGTCAACAGAACCCATTTCTATCCGGTGTTGTCGAGTGCCTGTCCACAGTGGTGGTATCGAACCTGGGCCCTTGTCTTCTACGTAACGGCGCATTCGTGTGCCCCGGCAGCCCACCACGAATTTAATTAGCCCGCTGGAACACACATGTCGCTCGAATCGCCCCAGCAACACGCCGGAAACCGTCGCCAACTGCTTCGGGCGGGGATCGCCGCCACGGCAGCTGGCACATGGACTAAGTGCATGGCCGCAGCCGACATGGAGGAATTTTCGTTTGTTGTTGTCACGGACACGCACCTGGGTCGCAAAGACAGCGGCACCCCGGAAAAACAATGGCGGCAGGGAATCGCTGAGATCAATGGCGGGCCGGGGGACTTTGTGCTGCACCTGGGTGACGTGGTCGACAAGGCCAGAGCCGCTCAATATCCGCGTTACGTCGACGCTCGCGCTGATCTGAAGAAGTCGATTCACGAAATTCCGGGTAACCACGACAGCACCGAGTTGTTTGGGCAACATATCACCGACCGCATCGACAGATCATTTGATCACAAGGGAGTGCGTTTCGTGCTGTTCGGTAATGCCCACTCGAACTCACACGATGGCTTCATTACAACCGACCAGCTGGCATGGCTGACTAAGCAATGTGCCCACGCCGCGCTGCAGGATTCGAAGATCATATTCTGTTGCCACGTGCCCATTCATGCGAACCGCCACCCGGATCGGGGCTGGTATGTCAGGCCGGACAACGGCCAGACCGCGTTCTACCAGCTGCTTGAAAAACATGCAGATCGAGTGCTGCTGTGCCTGCATGGACATTTTCACAATGGGATTCGCGGCTGGCGAGATCACCACGACGTGGTCGAAGTGTTGTGTCCGTCGCTGTGCTACAACCAGGACCGAAACATGGCAGAACATCTGAACAGTGGCATCGCGTCCGGATTCTTTGTGCCGGAACTGCGGACGGGCTATACGATTGTCACGCTCGGCAATGGACGACTGGTGCTGCAGTACAAGCCGCTGGGCAGTGAAGTCGCTGCCGATTACTCGGCTGAATGGAAGTAGCAACATGCACCCTGCGAGCAGTCCGAGAACGGCCGAGTCCGTTCCTAAGACTCGGATGCGAGCTCCGATCGCATTTTTCTGGCCCCTCCTCCCAGAAACAACACGTCAACTCCTGCGCACAGGAGCGATATTCCCTGTTCCGCATATTCTCTGACGGCGTCTGCCGTGACACCAAACGATCCGATCGAAATGTCTGCTGATTTGCACGTCGTGACGACATGATCAATCGCACTGGTGACCTCAGAGTCGTTGATCTGTCCCATTTTTCCAAGACTGGCAGACAGGTCATAGGGCCCCAGCAGGACGGCATCAATCCCCTCCACCGCCACGATGGCCTCGATGTTTTCCACAGCGAGTTTGTGTTCGGCCTGCACAATCACAGCAATGTGTTCGTTCGCCGAGGCGACATATTCGTCGAACCGAAAACCATAACCGTGGGCTCGAGCCAGCCCCACACCGCGCGAACCGATTGGCGCGTAGCGAGCATATCGAACGACATCGGCCACCATTTCGGGCGTGTTTGTCTGAGGCACAATGACCCCTTGCGCACCCACGTCCAGCACCCTCTTGATCCACCCCTCGTCGCACTGTGGGACTCGGACAACACACGGCACTCGATCACCCACAGCCTGAAGGATCCCCAGGATGTCACCAGTGTCGAGTGGCCCGTGTTCTGCATCGATGAACAGCCAGTCGAAGCCGGCGTCGGCCAGAATCTCTGCCGTTGCCGCAGTTGGCAGCGTCACCATCGTTCCAATGAGGCGTTCACCCGCCCTTAAACGTCGTCGAAAGTCGGTTGGCTGCAAGTCTCGTCTCCGTGAATCGAACCACTGCTCAGGCAAATCGTACGACGTTCACGTCGCAGACCGGTGATTGTAGCCAATGACCTGATTTCGTACCCCGCACAGACAATGTTCGTTCCGTTGGTGGCCGAGACGGGGCTGTTTCAGGCCGCCCCTTTGCCCGGCCCACCACGCTATGACACCGCGGGGCATGTCACTGCGTCGACCGGCCTCAAAAAAAAATGTCCGGAATCTTCGACTTCCCGTGATCCCATCTCGGAAAACTGTCGTTGCAATCATCTATTAAAGTGATATCATTGTGGTATCTCAACTATATCATGACGTTTCCGAAGGATTTACGCTGATGAACCAGGAAAAACCATTCCATCCCCTGTCAGGCTGGCTGCCACTGACCTGTGTGGTCACCCTTTTTATAGGTGGTCCCTGCACCATCGTTTGGGCAGCCGGGCAGGGCAGCGGGCCGATGATATTTGCGGGGATCATCATGATCCCGTTTGCCATCATTTCCTGCTTCGGTTTCATGGCAGTCGCTCCCAATAATTCGCGGGTGCTGTTGTTGTTCGGCGAATACAAGGGGTCCGTCAAGCAGGCAGGTTTCTATTGGGTGAATCCGTTCTATTCCAAGAAGAAGCTTTCGCTCCGAGTACGCAACTTCGAGACTGGATCCACTTCAACGCCCGATCAAAAAAATGAACTTGGTCAGGTTGTCGCGAAGGGCGGTCGTACGGCCAGCAAGCCGTCCAAGGTGAATGACAAGGACGGCAATCCGATCGACATTTCTGCGGTCGTTGTCTGGAAAGTCGTTGATACAGCGGAAGCGCTGTTCAAGGTCGACGATTATGAGAACTTTGTTGAGGTTCAAAGCGAAGCAGCATTGCGAATCCTTGCAAGTCGTCACCCGTACGACAGCGATGATTCGGAAGTTTCACTCCGCGGCAATGCAGTAGACGTCTGTCAGCAACTGCAGGTTGACATTCAGGAGCGGCTGGACCAGGCGGGCGTGGAAGTGATCGAGGCCCGCATCAGCCATCTGGCGTACTCACCGGAAATTGCAGCGGCCATGCTTCAACGGCAGCAGGCTCAGGCCGTCGTCGCCGCGCGAACGCTGATTGTTGAAGGCGCGGTCGGCATGGTCGATATGGCTCTGGCGCACTTAAAGCGAGACGGAGTTGTGGACCTGGACGAGGATCGGAAGGCCACTATGGTCTCAAACCTGTTGGTTGTGTTATGCAGTGGCGGACATACGCAACCGGTTGTAAACACGGGAACGCTTTACAACTAACCGACAACCCGGACCTTTTCCGACCGTCGTATTATCGGAACAAGGTCCGGGCATTTTTGCATGATGCCGAGTACTTGCAGGATCCCATGGCCAGAGAATCATTCTTGCTTCGCACTGATCCAAAGATTCTGGCAGCGCTGCGTCGCTGGGCGGAAGATGAGCTGCGCAGTACCAACGGGCAGCTCGACTACGTCCTGCGTGCAGCTTTACGCAACGCAGGGCGACTGCCGAAGCCGAAAGATGAAGACGGTGAGTCCGGCTAAGCAGGATGGGACCAGACAGGGTATCCGGACGCGTGGCTCGGAAAGCTCGCCCCGATGATCGATTGCTAAAAGGCCACGACATAAATCGGTATTCCGCAGTTCGCCCGATGTCTATGATGGGGAGAACAACGATCCTGTTCTTAGCGCCGGGTGTTCTTCGCCGTCGAACGCGAGCCGCCGTGTTGCGTGATTTGGAGACGCCTGGGTGACATCGACGCCGCAATCCGGTCCCGTGCCGATTCTGGCACCGGGAACTTTGGTGGCAACCTATTCCGTGGTGCGTTACATCGGCAGCGGCTCATTCGGCAGGGTCTTTGAAGCCGTTGACGAGCGGACCCGAAAAACAGTTGCGTTAAAGATCTGCCCGACGGCCAATCCGGAAGCCCGCATTCTGCGACAATTGGATCATCCGAATATCGTGGGCTTTGTGGACGAGTTCAGTTCGGAATTTGGTCATGTGACTGTCGTGGAATACGTTAAGGGCGTCGCACTTTCGTGTCTGCTGATGGCCGTTGACTGGAAATCGCCCAGCCGCCTGCGGATCCGAGACGCGTTTCAGCAGCTCGCGGACGACTCAGCCCCGTGCGGCCCCGACCCACCAGGGAGGGATCAACCGGGGCAATCCCTCGTCGAGTCACGTGAGCGATTCGACATGTTCGGCTGCCGCGTGGTTCAGCAGATGGCCACAGCCCTGACTCACGCCCATGAAAACAACATTTTTCATCGCGACATCAAGCCCGAAAACATACTGATCGGATTCTGTGGCACGGCAACGCTGATTGACTTTGGAGTGGCCGGCGCTGATGCAGATGGCAGCCAGCTGGGCGGCACACTGTCGTACATGCCGGAAGCGGAATTGCGGAAACTGGCGGGACTGGAACCGCAACTTCCTCCCGAGTCAGTGGATCGACCGGGTGGTGCATCAGCCGACATCTATGCACTGGGCGTTGTCCTGTACGAAGTCTCCGTGGGCGACCTGCCGTATCCAACAGTGATTGCAGATCACTCGGTTGTCGCCGCCGCCCGTGAAGCACTACCTGGGCGTCACGATCTCCTCGCGACGCTCCGAGGAAACTCCGCGATCGAACCTGGCCTGCGCGAGATCATTGCCAATTGCCTGGCCGCACCTGTCGCGGGCGATGCAGATGATCTCACGGGATATTCTTCCGTGCGTCAGCTGACCGAAGATCTGGACTGCCTGCTGACAACGCGTCCTTTGAGACACGCGGCTGAGACAACATCGGCAGCAATTTACCGTCGATGGCGACGATATCGGGTGTGGCTGTTGAGTGTCGCTGCGGTCGTTTCCGTCGCCTGGCTGATCTTTGCTGCCGATCGACACGCAACAGCCAGTCATCTGGCGGCAGCTGAGGAGTCCCTGGCCCGGTTGGATCTGCATGACGGTGACGTCCGTCAGATCCCGGACGAGATTCTCGGTGCCCTCGTCTACACGGGATGGTTTCCCGATTCAGCGGCCCTGCAGGTACAGCGGGCGAAATTGTGCCACGGTCTTGGTGCGGAACTGCTGAAACAGGGCAAACCTGCAGAGGCCGTGCCATTGTTGGAACGGACGGTCGTCCTGAATCCGCAGTCCGGAGACGCATGGAATGATCTTGGCGTCGCCCTGTTTCAACGGACGGACTATCCCTCGGCCATCGTCGCGTTTAATCGCGCACTGATGTTGTCATGTGACCACGCTGCAGTGCTAAGTAATCGCGGAGCGGCCTATGCCGCGACCAACGACGGAGCAAAGGCTCGGCAGGATTTTCGGCAGGCACTGAAAATTGATGGCCGCAACGATGCTGCGCAACGGCATCTCAGGCTGTTGGATTCGATCACCCCCGAACCACCGTTGTAAGAAGGCCGGACAGCAGCATCTCGCGCTTTCCGCTTTTCCTTCGCGGACTCATACGCTTGACGTTGTACGACACCATAGCGTCAAAGACCGACCGATGGGTTCTGACAGTGATTTGCGTCCTGCTGCGAACGGCTGGCCGCACTCGAACACGGGGTTTCAGCATTACCGGTTTGCGGCCCTGGAGACCAGGGTGACGGTGGCCTTTTCCGGAGGGCTGTGTCGGTCCCGCTGCAGATGTACGGTGATCGCGGTCGAACCGTCATCTCCGTAGACCCAGATTTCCTCAACGTAGCGAGATGAAATGACACGAATCCTGCGAGTGGGTTCGAACAACGTTTCTATGACCTGTTGAGAATTCATTCCAGCAACCACTCGTCCCTCGCGGATCGCCAGCTGAACGTCGTCGCGGGGCAGATTGTCAAGCTCACTGGCCGTCATCCACCTGTCAGATAAGCGAGTCCAGCCGTGGCGTTCCAATCGCTGCCGAATGCGTGTGGCTTCTTTTTTCGCGTCGTCTTTGCACAGAAACCACGCCGTCTTGAGTCGATTATCTTCGGCCTCACGATGGATCGGATCCTTCCAGCGTTCGAACACGAATTCGTATTCGTCAGCGATAGCCAGAATCCCATCCAGTTCACCATTATCCAGACGTTGCTCCTGAGCCTTCAACCATTGCGTGAGGGCCTGTTTCATTTCCTGCTCACGGCCGAATTCACGCAGCGTCGCTCCCAGTTCTTCAAGTTGTTTCCGATTCAGACGCGACACTGCGGCAAGTCTGGCATCGACGAACTCTGTCTTTATCTTTTCCAGAGCCGCTGTTTCTTCGGGCAGCTCCTTTTCCAGCAGTCGCACAACATCAAGCCCGTTGGCGGCGTCCGGTTGTAACCGGGCAAGAATCTGTGGCAATCGGTGTATGCGGTACACTCGCCTGTGCATCCGTTGACGACTGACTTTGTCCGCCACCTCGTATTCGGCCAACGGATTCTGCAGAAATCGTTTCTCTTCAGCTTCGTCCAGTATGGAGTTAACACGATCCCAGCCCTTCCACTGTTGTCGCATGTCAACCAGCACTTTTCCCATGTTACTTTTCGGTGAATTTGCGGCCACGATCAGTGACTGAAAACGAATCGCGTCGATGACAGCTGCCGAGACACCGGTCTTTTCCGCCTGAACTGCCAGACGCAGCAACCCTGCCGGATCGTTCTTGTTCAGGTCTCGCTGCAGGCCAAATGCTTTTTCGCGCAGCTTTGTGATGTTGAACGTCAATTCGCTGTCATTATAGAACTCAGCAATCTCAGCGTACTCGTCAGCGATTTCGTACAAAACGTCAGGTTTGCCCGACGCCGAACGGTCGACTTTTCGAATCATCCGTTCCGTATCAGTGGAGCCAATTGCGATCCGCGTGACCTCAAGGCCGAAACGTGTACCGGACCGTTGCAGAACGCCCGACACGGTCACACGTTGGTCGGCTTTCACACCGTTCGGGAGTACGGTGGTACGTTGCGGCGTGATTAACATCGGCAGCTTACTGAAGCGAAACTGCCTCGACAGCCGTCCTTCATAACGCCCGGAAATGCTGAGATTTTTTTTCTTCAGCGACCACTCAGCCCATTTGCTTTTCTCAGCCACGAATTCGCGAACGGACAGCGTCTGTCCCATCGCAGACACAGAACATATCAACGCGGCCCCAAGCCACAGGCCGGTTCGATGGACAACAGAAATACGTGAGGTTTTGTTCGTCACACTTTGCCTTTTGGCGTGCCTGGTTTGGCGTCTTTACTGGTCCTGGCCGCTACCACGCCTGATGAGATCTTCGGATGTCTGTGTGGGCGTCAATTGGATAACCACATCATCGGCGCGGTACTCCCAACGCTCTGACGATTCCACAAACTCGCGCTGTCGAGTCAAAATGATCGCAACATCCGGGTTGTCGTCCGGTGAGAGTCCGATTTCGTCACAATGATCCGAACGTGTCAGCAGCACGAACGATGTTGGATCGAGCTGCAGATTCCATGCGTCCGACGTGTCCGACCTGGGTGCCGCCACGTCATGAATTCTACCGGCAAACAGAACTCTCTGGTCACCAATTGCCTGCAACAGGTTTTTGATCTGTGGAATATGGATCAGCAATTCAACCGGATGCTGTTCGGGTGTCGCCGGAAGGTCCATCAAAAACGCACCGTCCGTGACAGGGTGCGGCCGTAGATACGAATCAAAGACAAACGTCCCCGTGGCAGCCTGTTCGCCGACAAGGGCTTCGGCATCGTCCACAAGTCGGTATTCGGCATCATAGGCACGATGAAATGCGGCCAGCAGACTTCCGCTGGCGATGGAATTGATGGCTCGAGTTTCCTGCAGCAAATTCAAGGTCGCTCGCCATTCCGGGTCCTGTTTCCCCAGAACACGTCCAGCATCAACCGCCGCCGTCAACACCGTCTCAAGCTGCAAAAAATCACTTTCTTCGAGCGATGCCTGTACCTCGTCAGCGGACTTCAGCCATGTCTGATGAGCAGCCTCGATCGCCTGCTGATACGTCATCCAGTATCCCGTCATCGCGACAATCGCAATCATCGCCAGCATCAGCAGGCGAAACGGCGTGAGCGTCCGAACCACGGCGCCTTTGATATCAATCGATGGCAGCGACAGTCGCCAGCGTACTTTTCGTTGCGGCAGCGCTGCCGGCGCTGTAGCACCGACCTCCGCAACTTCATCAGCTGGGGCGGGTTTGGCGGTTTTCCTGTCGGCAACGCCCCTCTTTTCACGCCTGGGGAACAGTTCTGCAACAACAACCTTCAACCGATCCGAGAAACTGCCGCCCAGGATCTCGCTGGGCACGCTGGCCGTTGACGGATAAACGTTCGCGGGCAACACAAAAACAGATTGCAGGCACGATTGGCATTCTGCCTCGATCCATGACGCACGACGCATACCGGTGACAGGGTCTCCGCAATCGCACGACACCTCGTAAGGCACGGCAACCGCAGCTTCCGCAGTGCCCTGCAGCCGGCCCTTGATCTGTTTCAGTTTTGCAACCGTGGAAAGCATGTGGTCGTCGTCAGGGCAGGTCCGTTGAGAAATCAGTTTGGCAGCAGCACCGTGCTCTTCCGCAGCCAAACATCTGACAGCCACGGTAACGTAACGTAGCAATCTGACTCACCGGCAAGGCCTGTGGAACCGACTTCCAGAGCCTCAGCCACTTTTACAGGCTGAACGAAAATGCACCTATGCTGAACGAGAGCGGTAAATGCTCCAGATTTGTCTGTTCGGTAGCGTTAAACAGGACTGCCGCGATCAGGACACCAAATACGCCCAGAAAAAGCACCAAAGAGACAATCGTTCCGACGACCGCGAGGATCCTGGGACGGTCCGGCAGGAACAGCCCCACTATGCTTAGGATAAGTGACACCAGCAACAATACGGCTGTTGAACATCCCAAAATCAACAGACGCAGATGCGTCGACGAATTGACGTTTTCAGCACCGAATTTATCAATGCTGTCCGGAAGTTGATGCGCCAGCAGAAACAGGACCAAACAAAACACGGCACCAACGACCGTCAGAATCACGCCGATCAACGCAACGGTGTTGGCAAGTTGTGGCCCCGGCTGATCATCGCTGAGTTCTGGTGACTGAGAAGACACGGACATCTCTGAAGTTTACCCGACTGTTTAGCGATCAGAAAGCCAGTGAAAAAGGTTCACGAGATCCCTCCGTTTCGGCACCGTCGAAATATGGGCCGGGCTGTGAGAGAAAGGCGTCGTGCCGATCCTTCGGATTACGGTGCGGTTTTCGGACAGGTTCGTGGCGACGGATCTGATCGCCTACTAACTCAGACCTATGAATGGAAGTCTGACGGAATGGTATCGGAAGAAATGGTCAGCATTCAAATTCATTCCATCACCAATTACTCACGATGCTTACACAGCCTGACGCAGCGGCCACAGCTGTGTTCTCTGCAGGAATTCTATCCTGGCAACACGAGTGCGTCCAATTTGCGTCGCTTCAGCGACAGTTTGGTCCGTCTGGGCGATTGTCTTTGCCTCGGATTGTTTCCCCTATTCCGGTTGGTATTATCTGCACCGTCAACGTTTTGTCCGGAGCAACAGTGCCATGGACGTGATTCGGGATTTTCCCGAAGACATCCGTACTCGACTGTCACAGGTCGCAGCGCAAATGGGAGTGGGTGAAAATGACCTGCTGCTCTCATTCGTTGCCGCTGCGCTGGATGACTGCGAGATATCACGACAACGTCCCGCAGCGCCGGAACCCCCATCGTTGTTTCCCGAAGACGAGGTATTGGAAGCCGTCCCTGTGATCGAGCCGGAAAACAGCCTGCCGTTTTCATTCATTGACTTGTTCGCCGGAGTTGGCGGATTGCGTCTGGGACTGGAGGCGGTCGGTGGTCGCTGCGTCTTTTCGTGTGAGAAAGACAAGTATGCTCAGAAGACGTATGCCAGCTGGTTCGGTGAAGATCCGGCAGGCGACGTCACCGAGTTGTCTCAACACGGCGTGATTCCTGATCATGATCTGCTGGCAGCGGGCTTTCCGTGTCAGCCGTTTTCCATCGCTGGCGTGTCCAAGAAGAACAGTCTTGGACGGGCGCACGGTTTCAAAGACCGCACGCAGGGAACACTCTTCTTCCACCTGGCCGAAATCATCGATCGCATGCAGCCGCCCACGCTGTTGCTGGAAAACGTCAAGAACCTGCGGTCTCACGACAAAGGCCAGACCTGGAATACGATTCAGGGAACCCTGGAAGAACTCGGCTACGCGGTTTTTGACAAGGTGATTGACGCAGCGGATTACGTTCCCCAGCATCGCGAACGAGTCTTCATCGTCGGGTTTCGTCGCGACATTTTTGGGGACCAGCCAGGTTTTGGCTTTCCTGCCGTGCCGGAATCCAGTCGTCCAAAGCTGCGCGACATACTGGAATCCAAACCGGACGAAAAATATACGCTGTCCGACAAGCTCTGGGGTTATCTGCAGGACTACGCAGAGAAACATCGTCGCCGTGGCAATGGTTTCGGCTGCAGCGTCGCCAAACTCGGCGGCATAACAAGGACTCTCAGCGCGCGTTACCACAAGGATGGTTCCGAAATCCTGATTCCTCAGCGTAACCGAAATCCCCGACGACTCACGCCACAGGAAGCCGGTCGGTTGATGGGCTTCCCTGAAGAGCTTGTGTCGCGGAAAGCTCAGGTTGTTTCTGACACGCAGGCGTACCGTCAATTTGGCAATGCCGTGGTGCCGGCCGTTGTGACCGCGGTAGCCACACATATCGTGGCCGTCATGCGAGAGGCCGTCGTCTCTCGATCGGGCAACGGCTGTGTGCTGAAAGCAACGAAGCGTCGTCGTCGTCGCCTGAGCAAGGTGGCAAACGAGTTGTCTCGCCGAAAACCGAAATAGGCGCGTCCGAACGGGGTCAATAGCCGTCCGGTCGGGATTTTGCGCCGATGAACATGAAATCACCGGAGGCAATTGCAATGCCGCGTTCGCGAACTACTTTCCTGTTGCTGTCGGTACTCGCTGCCTCGCTCAGCCTCTGTTGCTGTTCCATAACGACTGCACAAAATGGCTACCCGCCTGAATTCGCGGGTAGCGATACCGTCGTCTACAAGCAGGTCGACGACGTCAGTCTGCGGATGTGGTTGTTTAACCCCGCCGATCATGATCCTCGCACAGATACTCGCCCGGCCGTCGTGTTTTTCTTTGGTGGCGGCTGGAGAGCCGGCACACCGGCACAGTTC